>JBBROQ010000182.1:0-6486 GCA_038229115.1 Planctomycetota bacterium
TAGTCTTGCCCAGCACGATGTCAGTGCCACGGCCAGCCATGTTGGTGGCAATCGTTATGGCGCCGAATTGTCCGGCGCCGGCGACGATCTCGGCTTCGCGCTGATGCTGACGCGCGTTCAGTACGTTATGCGGGATGCCTTTGCGGGTGAATACTTCGCTTAAGCGTTCCGACACCTCGACCGAAATGGTGCCGACCAAGACCGGCTGTCCGATCGCGTGCAGCTCGGTGATTTCGGTGACAATTGCGTCGAATTTTTCCGGCTCGCTGCCATAGATCAGGTCGGAATGATCGGCGCGCTGCACGCGGCGATTGGGCGGAATTGCGACGACATCCAGTTTGTAGATCGCATCGAATTCGCCGGCCTCGGTCAACGCCGTGCCGGTCATGCCCGCCAGCTTGCCGTACAGGCGAAAAAAGTTTTGCAGCGTGATGGTGGCGTAGGTCTGATTCTCTTCCTGGATTGCGACCTGCTCCTTCGCCTCGATCGCTTGATGTAGGCCGTCGGACCAACGCCGGCCTTCCATGATGCGGCCGGTGTGCTCGTCGACGATTTTGATCTGACCGCCGCTGATCAGGTATTCCTTATCCTTCAGGTACAGTTCCTTCGCCTTCAACGCGTTGTCGAGGAAGTGCGGCAGGTGCATCGCCTCGGCATCGTACAGGTTCGGCACGCCAAAGATTTTTGCGGCTTTGTCGATGCCGGCGTCGCTAAGCGTGACGTGCCGGTCCTTGATATCGACTTCGTAATCACCGCCTTTTTCCAGCGTATTCGCGACTTCGCGCGATTTCTCATAGGCCTCTTTGCGCCCGATCGCCGGCCCGCTGATGATCAGTGGCGTGCGCGCTTCGTCGATCAGCACGCTGTCGACTTCGTCGATCACCGCGAAGTGCCGGCGGGTCTGCACCTGCTCGTCATGGCTCTTCGCCAAGTTGTCGCGCAGGTAGTCGAAACCGAATTCGTTGTTGGTGCCATAGACCACGTCCAACGCGTACACGTCTTTGCGCGCCCAGGACGGCATTTGCGATTGGATCGCGCCGACACTCACGCCCAAAAAGCGCAGGGTCGGCTCATTCCACTTCGCGTCGCGCGCGGCCAGGTAGTCGTTCACGGTGATGACGTGCACGCCCTTGCCGGCGAGCGCATTCACAAAGCAGCACAACGACGCGACTAAGGTTTTGCCCTCGCCGGTGCGCATTTCCGCGATCTTGCCGCGGTGCAGCACCACCGCGCCGAGGATCTGCACGTCATGCGAACGCATGCGAAATGGCGGCACCGAGTCTGGGTACAGCGTGCGCACCGCGGCGTACACCGACGCCGGCAGATCGATGTCCCAGGTTGGCGTACCGGCGGCGATCTGTTCGCGCGCGGTCGCGACCGCGCCGGCAGCCGCGCCCCATGAGGCTTCGGGAAAGCCGTTCTTGGCGTCGAGCGCCTTCCACATGCCCAAACGCCGATCGGCGGCTTCGCGCACCAAGGCCAACGCTTCGACCTGGATCGATTCCAAACTCGCACCGGCGCCCACGCGTTCGCGCAGTTGCTTGGCGCGGTCGCGCATCGCGCGGTCGTCAAGCGCCTGCATCTCGCTCTCACGCGCGCGCACCTGCTCGACGATCGGCCACAGCCTGCGGATCACCGCTTCGTTGGTGGTGCCGAGCACGCGGCGGACCATGGAGTTCACAGAATCGAGAATGGGCATGGGGGCTTCCGGGGAGCGGAACTGATGAACGACGGCGCCGTTAAGCGCACAGCGGGACTGAAGAGCGCAGCAAACTAGGACCGAGGTCCGGCCGCTCCAGCGTTTGTGCCGCCTAAACCGAGGCTTTGTCCGGCCACCGGCACCACGCTGCCACCGGGCAGCGCGGGCATTCCGGGCGCAAGGCCTTGCAGCAATAACGGCCATGCAGGATCAGGTAATGATGCGCGTGCAGCCGGTGTTTTGGCGGCGTGCGCGACAGCAGAACCAGCTCGGTTTGTTCCGGCGTTTTGGTTGCGCTGATCCCCAGTCGATTGGCGACCCGATGCACATGGGTGTCGACCGCGATTTCCGGTCGGCCAAAGGCGACGTTCAAAACGACGCTGGCGGTTTTGCGCCCAACGCCGGGCAAGGCCTCCAAAGCCTCGCGGTCATCGGGCACCTCGCCGCCCTGCAGCGTCAGCAGTTGTTCGCATAGGCCGATCAAATTGCGCGCTTTGGTATTCGCCAAGCCGACCGAGCGGATGTGCGTGCGCACGCCGTCGCCACCCAAAGCGACTATCGCCGCCGGCGTGTTGGCGATCGGAAAGAGTTTGGCGGTGGCGGCATTCACCGCCTTGTCGGTGGTGTGCGCAGACAGCATCACTGCTACCAATAACTCAAACGTGCTGCCGAAATGGAGGTCGGAACGCGGCTCGATGACCGCCGCGAGGGCATTGTAGGTCTTCGCCACCGCGACCGTCGACATCGGCCCGATCCAATGCGGAACGACGGTTTTAACCGGCGTTTTTTCGATCTCAGTCATTGCTGACCGAGTCGCACCGCGAGCGCACGCGCATGCGCTTCCAAGCCTTCGGCGCGAGCTAGGCGCAATGCCGGTTCGGCCAGCCGGCGGAAGTCGGCCTCGCCGAAATTGATCAGTGACGTGCGGCGCAAAAACGTGTCGGCGCCGATGCCCGACCACATGCGCGCGGTGCCGCCGGTGGGCAGGGTGTGGCTGGGTCCGGCGATGTAGTCGCCGATCGGCTCGGGCGACCATGGGCCGACAAAAATCGCGCCGGCATTGGTCAGCCGCGGCACCACCGCTGCAGGTTCGCGCACCAGCACTTCCAAATGCTCGGGCGCGATGCGGTTGCTAAGCCGCACCGCTTGGTCGAGCGTCGCGCACCGCACTAAATAACCGAAGCGGCTGATGCTCGCGCGTGCCACCGCCTGGCGCTCGCCGGGCAGCGCGTCCAGCTGGCGATCCAGTTCGCGCTGCACGTTTGAGGCGATGCCCGGCCCGACCGCCAATAGGATCACCATCGCCAGCGTATCGTGCTCGGCTTGGCTCAGTAAATCCGCGGCGACAAATGCCGGATCAGCGGAATTATCGGCCAAAACCAGCACTTCGCTGGGCCCGGCCAGCATATCAATATCGACTCGGCCAAAGGCATGACGCTTGGCGAGCGTCACGAACAAATTGCCCGGGCCGACGATTTTATCGACCGCCCGCAACGTCGGCGTGCCGCAGGCCAACGCGGCGATCGCCTGCACGCCGCCAACGCGGTAGACCTCATGCACGCCGACTGCATGCGCGGTCACCAGCAGTTCGGGCGCCAACGAACCATCCGCGCGCGGCGGCGTCACTAGCACCGTTTCCGGCACGCCCGCGACCAGCGCCGGCACCAGATTCATGATGACTGAACTAAACAACGGCAGCGAGCCATGCGGCCCGCCCGGCACATACGCGCCGACGCGTTGCAGTGGCGACCAGCGCACGCCCAACGGTTCGTCCAGACGTTCGCCGAAACCCTGCGGCAGCAGTCGGCGCTGATACGTCGTGACCTGCGCGATGGCGATGGTCACGGCTTCTTTGAAGTCGGGCGCGGCCGCGGCCCAGGCGGCCGCCATTTCATCCGTGCCCACGCGCAGGCGTTCGGCCGGCACGGCGGCACCGTCGAAGCGCTCGCTCCAGCGTGCCACCGCGACGTCGCCTTCAGTTTCGACCTCGGTGAAAATCCGCGTGATGACGTCCTGGATCGATGCTTCGTAGCCGAGCATTTTTGCGTAAAAAGGCCGGCTTTTTACCTCGGCTTCGGCCAGTAGGCGCTGGAAGCGCTGATGCGTCGCACCGAGCAGATCGGCAAGTTTGGCGTCGGTGGGCAGCAGTTCGGTGAGCACGCGCGGATGCTAGACCGGACGCCCAACACGCAACGCGCCCTCAGGGCAAAACGTCGTCTTCGGCGCGGTTGTCCAGGCGCCGGCGTTCGCGCAGCGCGCGGAAAAATTCTTTTAGCAGCGTTGACGAAGCTTCCGCCAACACCCCCCCGCACACGTCGACGCGATGATTGAATCCGGGCGGCGCGCGCAGATCGACTACGCTGCCGCAGGCACCAGCCTTTGGTTCACTGGCGCCGAACACGACGCGCGGCACACGTGCGTTTAAACAGGCACCCATGCACATCGGGCACGGTTCTAAGGTCACATACAGCGTGCAGTCCTCCAAGCGCCACGCGCCCAACGCCTGCGACGCGGCGGTCAGCGCCAGCATTTCCGCATGCGCGGTGGCATCACGCAACCGCTCGCAGGCATTGCGGCCGCGGCCGATGATCCGGCCGTCATACACGACCACCGCACCGACCGGCACTTCGCCCTCGGCGCCCGCGGCCTGCGCTTCATGCAGTGCCACGCGCATCCAATCGTCATCCCCCGGAATTAATGTCGGGCTGAGCATGTACTGGTCATCACTGGCTGCGTGCGCAAAGCAAACGCCCCGGCGCATGGGCGTCGGGGCGTTTGGGAAAATGAGCAAAAAACGCTGAGAATTAGCGGCGTTTGGATGCTGAGGGTGGCGCGCTTACGCGCGTTTGGTCATGGTCAGTAAGTAGCCACGCGTCGGCAGTACTTGATGCTTCACTTCGTCGACGGTGGCTTCGAGTTGCCGCAGCGCTTCAGGTTTGATGTTGAGTGCATTGCCGTAATTAACGATGCCGATCTGTAGTTTCTCACCATCGCCGACCAGCAGGACGTTACAGGTCTCGTTCGGATCGGTGGCGTGGCTTTGCAGCAGCGAACCTGCGGCGGCGATCGAGCTGCCGAGCGAGGCGGTGACACTGGCCGGCAGGTTGCAGCGCTGCGCCAGAGCGCCGGCTAGACCGGCCAGGCTGGCGGTGAAATCCAGATCGACCGGCAGCTTCACTTCGACCATCTTGACCTTGGTCATCTCATAGAACTCGATGGTGCCATTGGTATCGACGCTGAAGTAGTCGCCGCTGCGCGGGTCCTTAAAGCGGCCGGGCTGGCTAACGTTCAGACCCATGCCCGACACCGGATGCTTGAATTGCAGCGGAAATTTGACCGTCGGTGCGGCAGTGGCCTTCGACGCCTTGCCCTTGCCGAAGCTGGCGACGGCGGCTTCGATGGTGTCGTGGGTCTCGAACAGGGCCAATAGACCCAGCATTTCGAACAGCGCGATTACCTTGGTGGGCACGCCGACGAGCTTGATGTCGCCGTTTTTTTCACGGAAGTTGTCGACGCATTTCACGATCGTGCCGAGGCCGGTCGAGTTGATGTATTTCACATTGGTCAGCACCAACATCACATTGCGCACGCCCGACGAGAGGATGTCGGTCAAACGACCTTCAAAGATTTGGTTGGTACTGGCATCGATCGAACCGGTCAGGAACACCGCCTTGGCATCTTCGCCACCTGGCAGGTTCACGGTCTTCAGATCGAAATTCAGGACAGCCATGGTCGAGCCTCGGAGGTTGAACGGCTGCCGCATACGCGCGTCAGTCGAGGCTCAAAAGCTTTCGATGACCAGCCAAGATTGACAAGCCCAAGGGTGCGGCCATCGCGCTGAGTGTGATACGGAAAGAGGTTTATCGGCTAGGGTTTGGATCATTTTGAGGTTTCTCCACCGCTCACCCGGCCATGCTGTCAAGCCTACGTTAACCAGGATCCGATCCTGGCCGGTAACATCCGGCGAAACAACGCAGCGGAGCGCGCATGGGCTTTCTCGGACTGGGCAAAAAAAAAGATAAATCCGCCAGCGGCAGCGCCGACGGGTCGAGCAAAGACTCGGCACAGAGACCCTCCACCGAAACGCAGCGTAAAAGCCGCCGTGTGGTTACCGCCGGTCAGAAGCCTGGCGGTGCCAATTCGGTATCGCTACCAGGAACGGTGCGTTCGTCGGCGCCGCCGGCGCGTCCCAACGGCACCGCCACCGTGTCGCGGAACATGCCGAGCGCTTCGACCACCAGTCGGTCTAGCAAAGGTAGCGACAGCCTGAATGTGCCGGTCGACCTGCCGGTCGACCTGCCGGCCGATTCGCCGTCAGAGCGTCCACGCACGCGGGATCCGATTACTGCCAGCCGGCCGCCGGAATTCTCCGGTGACCTGAGTTCAGGCTCTCGTCGCGGCGGCCCCGCGCGCAGCGGTGACGCGGCCTTGATCGAATTCCTAAAAACCAAGGCGAAGCTGATCGATGACGGCCAAGCGCAGCTGATCATTGAGAAGGCCGCCAACGACGCGCTGCCGATCGACGTGGCCGCGGTGCAGATCGGCCTGATCACGGAGGAACAGCTGGTCAACGCGCTTACCCAAGAGTGCTGGGTGCCGCATCTGAAGGTCGACAAGTACGAAATCCGGAAGAAGGCACTCGACACCATCAGCAGCGAAGACGCCAGTCATTACGGTGTGTTTCCGGTCGATAAATTGGGCAGCCTATTGACCCTCGCGATGGTCAACCCGCTTGACGCGGACACCATTCGCGTGCTCGAATCCAAGACCGGCCTGGACATCAAGAA
>JBBROQ010000183.1:0-6455 GCA_038229115.1 Planctomycetota bacterium
ATCGAGGTCGCGTCGCCGCCGGTGAATGGCAGATGGCCCGTTAACAGTTCGTAGAACACCACGCCCAATGCATACAGATCCGTGCGCTGATCGCAGCGTTCTCCGCGGCCCTGTTCTGGGCTGAAGTACGTCACCGTGCCCATCACCGTGCCAGCCATGGTCATGCTGTGCGCTTCGCTGGCCAGTTTCACCAGACCGAAATCCATGATTTTCACCACGCCTTTGGCGGTAACCATCATGTTGCCGGGCTTCACGTCGCGATGCACGAGGCCCTGTTCGCCGGCCGCGACCAGGCCGCGCGCGGCTTGCAGCAGCAGATCCAAAGCTTGCGCGTGGGTCGGCTTGAAACCGCTTTTCAGACGCTGTGACAGATCCGCGCCTTCGACATATTCCATCGCGAAATAGTGATGACCATCGTGCACGCCAGCGCCGTAGACTTGGATGACGTGCGGCGAATTCAGCTGTGCGACGGCTTTCGCCTCCAAGTTGAAACGCTGCCGGAAATCCTCGTTTTCGCTCAAGTGCGACGGCAGCACCTTCACCGCCACGGCGCGATCCAGGCTGATTTGCACGCCCTTATAGACGGCGCCCATGCCGCCTCGGCCGATAAGTTTTTCTAAGCGGAAATCGCCCCACACCGCGCCAGACAGCTGCGCATACGGATCGTTGGCGAGCGGATTCGGCGCATCGCGTGCCACCGTCATCACCGTGTCGCCGGCAGTCGCGGGCACTGGCTGCGGTTTGGCGTTGGCGCTGTTATCCGCGTGGGTGGCGCGGGTCAGCAACAGATCTGATGGCATTTCGCCCTGCGCCGACAGGTCAGAAATTATGGTCGGCTGATCGGCCTGCGGAGCACGATGGTCGTTGTCCGGCGTTGATGGTTTATTCGCGTTAGACATGGAGGTGGAGCACGGTCGGGCACCGTCTCTGCTTAGCGGTCAGGGTCAATCGCAGGCGCGGCGAATGGTCGTTGATGGCGAATTGACCGTCCCAGCGCCGCCGCTACCGTCCCGCCCCCCGCCGTAGCGCCTTCATGCGTTGCCGAGGGTTCAGGAGTGAATCCATGGGCAAAACTGCCGACGCTGCCACGTCCTCAAGCACCGACATGATCCGGGTCTGCGAGGCGCTGGAAGAGCGCTACGGGCGCCGGAAAGCCCAGAAGTTCACTGACTTCATCGAGGCGCTGGTGTACCAGATCCTCGAACTTGGAGCGCAAGAAAAAGCGACCAAAGACGGGCTGAAACGCCTGCGCGACGAATATACCGACTGGAATGACATGCGCGTCGCGACGGTGCGCGAGATCGAGGACATTCTCGGGCACAAATATTATCGCGTCCGCGAAAAGGCCGAGGACATCAAGCACCTGCTGGCTGATCTCTACACCGCCTTCCGGCGCATGGAGATTCAGGATCTGCTTAACGCCGACGGCATCGCCACGCTGCGCGCCCTGCCCGACACCACCAACGTGCGCCGCGACATGGTTGAACGGGCGCTGCTGTTGGTGCTCGACGTCAAAGTGTTCCCGTGCGACGAAGATCAGTTCAAGCTGCTGAAATTTTTGGGCGGCGTGCCGAAACCGCTGAGTCTGCAGCAGGGTGCGAAGAAAGTCGAAGAGACGCTCGACGCCGACGAGATTCTGCGCTTGTCGCGGGGTCTGCGCGAACACGTGCACATCTACACCGGCGCCGGCGAGGACGAACCACAGATCATCGCTTTCGGGTGGGACCAGCCGGATCCGCTGGGCATGGACAAGGGCCGCAAGGCCGAAAAGCCTGAACCAATCGAAAAGCCGGTGAAAGCCGGGAAGCCCGCAAAAGCCGAAAAGCCAGAAAAAGCCGTCAAACCGGCGAAGGTCGAAAAAGCGGAAAAGGCTGAGAAGACAGAAAAGACAGAAAAGGCCGAAAAGGCCGAGAAGCCGGCGGCCAAGCCGACTAAAGCCGAGGCCAAACCGGAAAAATCAGCCAAGACTGAAAAGCCAGCGAAAGCGCCGGCGAAAACCGCGGCAAAGCCAGCCGCTCAAAAGAAGAAGTGAGCCGCGGTCGCAGTCCGTGAGCGCACCAGGACGCTAAGCGACATGGCCAAGCATTCCCACTGGGACAACATCAAGCACAAGAAGGCGGCCAACGACGCCAAGAAGGCGAACGTGATCGCCAAGATGGGCAAGCTGTTGACCGTCGCGGTGCAGATGGGCGGTCCGCATCCGTCGGATAATCCGCGCCTACGCCTGGCCATCGACAAGGCCCGCAGCGGCAAGATGACGATGGAGACGATCGAGCGCGCGATCAAGAAAGCCGCCGGCGACGGCGTTGGCGCCAAGGCCATGGACACGCTGAGTTACGAAGGCTACGCGCCGGGCGGCGTGGCTTTGGTGGTCGACGCGCTTACCGACAACCGCAACCGCACCGCACCTGAAATCAAAAAACTATTTGAGCGCTCTGGCGGTGCGGTTGGCGCGCCCGGCTGCGTGTCGTGGCAGTTTAAAGAACGCGCACTGTTCCTGGTCGAAAACACCAGCGACGACGTGGTTTTGGAGGCGTTGCTGGCGGCCGACGCCGATGCTGAAGACATCAGCGCCGAGGATGACAACGTCGCCGTGGTCGCCGCTATTCCGCAGTTCGACACCATCCAAAAAGCCTTAGCCGCGGCCAAGCTGTCGATCGCCAGCGCTCTGTTTACGAAACTGCCCGACAACCGCGTTGAAATCGAGAGCGCCGAAGTCGCGGCCGCTATCCTGAAGCTGATCGACAGCCTGGATGACCACGACGACGTGCAGGACGTCTATCACAACGCCGTGTTTGTTGGCGCGGCTGCGGCGGTAGCCGAAGCCGGTGTCGGTTAGTTGCCGGCCGCTGGTTGCCGTTGGTTGAGCGCAAGCTCGGTCTTGCCTTCTCGCGCTTGCCCGACATTGTTCCCGCCCCGCTGAAACGTCTGGGAGTTCGTCATGGCCCGTGGCATGCATCGTCATCGTCGTATCCGTCTCGATAACCTCGCTGCGACCCGCATCTCGACCCGCGCGTCGAATGCGCCGGCAAAGGTGAAGGCCGCCGTGCGCCGCGATGCGCGCGTGATCGCAAAGATCAAGGCCACGCCTGACGGCGTTAGCCTCAGCCCCGAAGTGCAGAGCTGGCTATCGCGCCAGGTCGGCAAGGCATTCGCGAAGATTACCGCCGCCGATATCGCGGCGGTCATCGCCTAAGCAAAGACGGCGCGCTTTTGTAGCGTCAGTCTTTTGCTGCGGCGTGTGATTCATTCCGCCTGTTCGCACCCTGCGCACGGCGGCGCCTCGTTGCTCGACTTCTAGCCTATTCCTGCGCTTGCCGCGCGGCCCTCGTCATCCCGGCCCAAATCGCCGGGATGAACTTTTTCTGGGGCCGCGCGTTCATCCCGACGCACGGAGATATCATGGCCCAATACGACAATCGCGACGACGAACTTGACCACCGCAATGCTGCCAACGGTGAAGCGGGGGCCGACGGACAAGTCGAGGAAGAGCTGCTCGACGAAGAGGAGGAGCAGCCCAAGGCCACCCTTGGTTGGACAGGCTGGCTGATCAGCGCCACGCTGCACGTCCTGATGATCGCCCTGATGGGTCTGCTGGTTTGGGCAGTGAAGGCACCGGAAGTCGACACCCCGCCGGTGCGCGTCGCGTCGATTGAACCGCCTCCGAAAAAGCCGGATCCGCCGAAGGAAACCACGGTCACGCCGACCACGGTGCCGTTGGATGTCGAATCCGACAATCCGACCCCGAACCCGGTCACTAATCTTGATCTGCCGGTTGAGCAGTCCGAGCGCGAAGCCGACGTCGACAATCCGGTGCCCAAGGGCCGCGAGGAAGCGGTCGCCGATTCTGAAATGGGCGGCAGCGGCGCGTTTATGGCCATCGGCGCGGGCGGTGGCAGCGCCGGTATGTTTGGCGCGCGTGGCGGTGGCGGCAAGAAGCGTGCCATCGGCAAGTTCGGCGGCAGTAAAGGCAGCGAAAGCGCGGTCGACGCGGCGTTGCAGTGGTTCAAGAAACATCAGAGCCCAAACGGCATGTGGGATGTGACGAAATATCCCAACAACTGCACCGATGCCGGTCCGAAATGCGAGCCAGGCGCGATGCGTGACGGCAACTGCAATGTCGGCGTTACTGGCTATGCGGTGCTGTGCTTCCTGGGCGCTGGTTACGACCACATGACGCCCAACAAATACAAAGCCACGGTCAAGAAGGGTATCGACTACTTGGTCTCAGTTCAGGGCAAGGAAGGCATGCTGGGCGACCGTAACTACGAGAACGCCATCGCCACGATGGCTTTGGCCGAAGCCTACGCGATGACCAGCGATCCCGCGCTGAAGGATCCGGCGCAGAAAGGCGTCGACGCCTCGCTCAAGAATCAGAACAAGGACGGCAAGGCGGCCGCTGCCGGCGGCAGTTCGACCGCGGCGTACTTGGGCTGGGACTATAAAGATCCGACCCTGCGCAACGACTCGTCGGTGACTGGTTGGAACATCATGATGATGAAAAGCGCGCTCGCGGCGCAGCTAAACATCAGCCACGGCATGGAAGGCGCCAAAAACTGGCTCGACAAGACCTGGAAGGCGACCAACAAGGATTGGGCGAAGCTTGACCCATATAAGGACGTGTCGCGCTTCCCTTACGTCTACACGACCGATTCCGGTGCGATTGAGATCAATGCCGGCGTAGCCGATGAAAAAGACTTCTCCTGTGTCGGTGCGGTATGCGCCGTGTTCCTGGGCCACAAGGCCGGTGATGCGATGTTGGAAACGTTGGTGAATTACGATCTGAAGAATCACCTGCCGACCAAGTATCCCTGTAACACCTACTACATGTACTACGACACTCTGGCCTTATTCCAGGTGGGCGGAGACAAGTGGAAGAAATGGAACGACTCGGTGCGCGACGTGTTGGTGAATGGCCAGCGCAAAGACGACGGCTGCTTCAAGGGCTCGTGGGACTTCGCCGATACCAAGTTCGTTGGTTCCGATGTCGGCCGCACGCTCAGCACTGCCTACTGCTGCCTGAGCCTGGAAGTGTATTACCGCTACGCCCAGGTCGCCGGCCACTGAGCTGAGTCTTTTTGGTTCTGCCGCCGCTGTGATGGTTCGTTCCGCGCCCCTGCCAACCGGCAGGGGCGCGGTCGTTAGCTCACTGCGCCATTGTCCCGCTGACATGGTTGCTAGGTTGCCGCACCGCTGCACCTGAGCGCGCTGCAACGCGCGCGAGCGCACGGCAAAAAGACGAGTAAAGCGCCCAAAATACCGTTTAGCGACGGTTCCGCGCCAACCTGACACCGAATGACGAAAGAGGTTCAACGTGGGTTTTTTCGGATGGGGCCGCCCGGCCTGGAAGCATCGCGATGCCGAAGTTCGGTTGCGCGCCGTGCACGATCTGACTGCCGAGCGCGGCGGCGTGCTGCGCGACTTGGCGCTGCATGATCCGGAAGCGCGCGTACGCGCCGCGGCCGCGGCCAAGGTCAGCGACGCTAACGCGCTGCGCGACTTGGCGGCGCAGGGTGACGCGGCGGTCAAGCGCATCGCCAGCGAACGTCTGTCGGGCGTGGCCGAGCAGCAGCTGCGGGCGAAATCGTGGGCTGAATGCGGACCCCTGTTGGACACCATCACTGACCAGAAATCGTTCGCCGAGCTGACGCTGCATGCGCGCGATGCGCAGGTGCGTTCGCACGCGCTGGATCGATTGTTGGCAGCGGCATCGCCCAGCGGCGCGCTGTTGGCCACGGTCGCGATTCAGGACGCCGGCGGTGATTTGGGCCGGCGCGTGCTTCCGCGCATCGATGAACGCCGGTTGTTGAAAGACATCACGCGCAAAGCCAAGCACGATGCAGTGCGCGCGCTGGCCACCGAGCGTTTGTCGACCCTCGCCGCCGAAGACGCCAAGCCCTCGGCCGAACGTTTGCGTCAGGCGCGCGCGCAGGCGCTGCCGCCGTTGATGGAACAGGCGCAGCGTCTGGCCGTGACCAGCGATCTGGATCGTGGCGAGCGCGAATGGGCGACGTTGGCTGCGCGTTGGCGCGAAACTTTCGAGCAATATGCGACCGTGCCCGTGGATGCGGCGACCACCGCGATCGACGTCCGCTTTCAACGCGCGCGTCAGGATTTCGCCATCCGCGCGACTGCCGAGCGTGAGCGTGCAGCCGGCGAACGTGCCGCCGAACATGAGCGCCAAGAGCAAGCCGAACGTGATCGCGCGGCTGCGATTGCGGCCGGAGTGGTGCCGCCTGCGACCGAATCTGCGGCGCCGATGGTTGCGGTCGTAGAGCTGGCACCGGATCGCGCCGCCGAACTGGACGCGCTCAATCGTGAAGCCGAACAACTGGCGCAGGTGACCTCAGGTTTCACCGAGGCGATCCATCGTTTTCAGGATCTGCACAAGCGCTGGTTGATGCTGGCTGCGGATCTGCCGTTTGGCGATGTTCGCCGCGAACGCTTCACCGCCG
>JBBROQ010000184.1:0-6420 GCA_038229115.1 Planctomycetota bacterium
CGCGACGTTTCGGCGCGACACCGGCAGCAGCAGCGGCCACGGCCGCAGGATTCTTCGGCGGACGACCACGACGCTTCGGCGCGGCGCCGGCAGCAGCAGCGGCAATGGCCGCCGGATTCTTCGGCGGACGACCGCGACGTTTCGGCGCGACACCGGCAGCAGCAGCAGCGGCCACGGCAGCAGGGTTCTTCGGCGGACGACCGCGGCGTTTCGGCGCAGCGGTGCCGATCGCCTTAGCAGCGGGTGCGGCAATCTTGGCGGCTTTGCCGGCGTTCAGCAGCTTTGCCACGGCCAGCGCGCGGGTGATCGCGGCGGCCTTGTCGGTGCCAGTGGCCAACAGGCCGGGGACGCCGGGAATTTCGGCCAGCCATTGGCTGCCCAGGTTAACGACGGTGGGATTGGGTGGACGCGGCATAAAGGAAGGCTCCAGGAAATCGTGAATGGAATTGGGGAAGGCGCGGGTTTAGCGACTTATATGCCACTGCGCTAGCGCTGTCCGCTGCGACTATAGTCTGCCGACCATGCAGGTGGCGATCCTCGATTATCAGGCCGGCAATGCGACGTCGGTGGCGCGCGCCATCGCTCAAACCGGCCTGCCGATCACTGTTACCATTACCACTGATCCGGCACAGGTCGCGCGCGCCGATCGCGTGATTTTCCCCGGTGTCGGTGCCGCCGGCAGCTGTATGGCCAATTTGCGCGCTGGCGGTTTGGACCGCGCTCTTTCGGCGGTAATTACTGCGCAAAAGCCGCTGTTGTGCGTGTGCGTCGGTTTACAGCTGTTGTTTGAGCGCAGTGCCGAAGACGGCGGTGTCGCCTGTTTGGGTCTACTGCCAGGCGAGGTGGTACGTTTCCAATCCGATGACCCAACGATCAAGATTCCGCACATGGGTTGGAATCAGGTCGAAACCACCGGCGATCCGTTGTTCGACGGGATTCCTGCCAATAGCGATTTCTATTTTGTGCACAGTTATTTTGCCCAGCCCGGCACCGGCGTTGAGGTCATTGCGCGCGCCGATCACGGCGGCCGTTTCTGTGCCGGCGTACGCCGCGGACCGCTGGCGGCGGTGCAATTTCATCCCGAAAAGAGCGGCCCCGTCGGACTGCGCCTGATCGCCAATTTTCTACGGAATTAAGCGTATGTTCTGGCGGAGCTGGTTGCTCCTGCTCGGTCTCGTCGCGCTGTTTGGGCCGGTGGCCACCAATGCCGCCGAAATGCCGCGAGTAGTCGTGCTGCAATCGCCACTCACCACCGTCCTGGCACTCGAGGGCGCTGACGCTGTCGGCGCTACCAACGCCGTCGCCGCGATCAGCGCGACCATCACCGTGCCGACGAATGCGCCCGCGGATCTGGGTGTGGGCGCGTTTGTCACCGATCAGAACGGGCGCTGGTTTCAGCGTCTGCACCCGGACGCGCTTAAGCCCGGCACGACCACGGTGCGCCTGGTGTTTACCGCGGAAACCACTGAAAAAACCGCACTCGGCGTGCTCAGCGAACCCGACCGCGCAGCATGGACGGCAGTAACTGCCGCCACCGCGACCCGTGCCGGACTGTTCTTCTGGTCGGCGTCTGGCAGTCGCGCTTGTCTATCGGTACAGGCGACGGTCGAGCGCGCGGCGCCCGCGGTGGCAACCGTCACTTCCGGCCGGTTGCTGGACCTGCGCCAAAGCAGCACCCGCGTCGCCTGTGGTGAACGCTTCAGCGTCAGCGTGACGCCGTCTTCGTGGCCGGCGAATCCGTATGACGACCGCGATTTCGCCCTGGATTTGTGCGTCACCGCGCCTGACGGCAGTGAACTCCGCCTGCCTGGATTCTATGCGCAGCCAATGGCGCGATTCGATCGCGGCGATGCCGAGGAGCTTCAGCGCGCCGGCGCCGGGCGGATGTGTGCGCGCTTCCGACCGCAGCAGCCCGGCACCTATCGCCTGCGCTTGGAAGCACGGTGGGGCGCGCACCCGGCGCTGGTGACGCGACTGCCAGATCTGCACGCCACCGGCGCGGCGTGGGACGGCTATGCGCGCGTCGATGCCAAGGATCCGCGTTTTTTGAGCGTCGACGGCGCGTGGTGGTGGCCACTGGGGCCGAACCTGCGCTCGGTCGCCGATCAGCGCAGCGTGAAATATCTGAACACCGTCCTGACACCCGAGCGCGGTACATTTGCCTATGACGCGTACTGCGCGCGCTTGGGCGCCAGCGGCGCGACCGCGATCGAAGTGTGGCTGTCGTCCTGGAATCTGGCACTGGAATGGCGTCGCGATTGGCCGGGTTTTCAGGGCCGCGGACGCTATAGCGACGTCAACGCGTGGCGGCTGGATCACCTGCTGGATAGCGCTTTTGCCAACGGTCTGCGGGTGAATCTGGTGCTCACCAATCATGGTCAGGTGTCGGTGCGCACCGACGCCGAATGGGACAGCAATCCGTGGGCACATGCACAAGGCGGGCCGTTGGTCGACGCGGCGGATTGGTTCAGCGACGCGCGCGCGCTGGATGGTCAGGAACGACTGCGGCGGTATCTGGTCGCGCGCTACGCCGACCATCCGGGATTGCTGGCGTGGAAACTCTTTTCAGAAGTGAATTTGACCGCCGCGGGCGAGGACACCGCGCGGCTGACCGCGTGGCACCGGCGCGCGGCGACCCGGCTGCATGCCTTGGATCACTACGGCCATCCAGTGACCACGCATTGGTCGGGCGATTGGCGTTCGGCCACGCCCGAGATCACCGCGTTGACGGAAATCGATCTGCTGTGCGTAGATGCGTATCATCGGCGCGAAAATGAGGGCAGCGGCCAACTGCTGGCGAATTTGCTGACCGCGACCGCGCTGGTGCAACCCGGCCGGCCGCTGAGCGCCGCGCGCTTCAATAAGCCGGTTTTAGTCAGCGAATATGGTGGCGATTGGGACGGCGCGCCCGAAGCGCAGTTGGTTGCAGAGCACGCCGCGGGCCCATGGGCAGCGCTGGTGTCCGGTCATGGCGGTGCGCCGATGCTGTGGTGGTTTGAGTGGTTGGATCAGGGCAATCGGTGGGGGCCGTATCGCGCGCTGTCGCGGTTCGTGCGCGGCGAAGATTTGCGCGGCGTCGACGCGCGCAGTCTGCCATTGCCGGCGACCAGTCCCGATGGCGGCCTGTGGGCGCGTGGTTGGTCGCGCCCGGGATTGGTGTTGGGCTATGTGCAAGATCGGCGTTGGGGCGCGGTCGGCGGCTCGGCAACCCTGCACGAGAACGCCACCATCACGATCGGCGCCGAGGTCGCGCCCGGGGCGCTGCGCCTGGAATGGTGGAACGCCGACGACGGGCGGCTGCTACAGGCCATCACCGTCAACCATCTCGGCGGGCCGCTGACCGTCAGCGCGCCGCCGTTCCAGCGCCATCTGGCGTTCAAGCTCAAGCGCGAGCGCTGAGCCGTAGGCGAAAAGCCGCAGCCGCATCAGCGCAGAAAATCCCGGGGAATCCCGGCTTGACCGCAGTCCCGACCCGGTACTTTCCGCGCCACACATTCGGTGGCGTCCGACCGAGCGTGGGCCAAAAGGCTCACGCTTTTTTCGTCACTGCCGACGGCGCGCACCGGTTGCGTTCGGATGAAAACCATGAGCTCTGACCTGCTGCAACGCATCGACATCCTGGCCCGCGAACGCGGCCTGGACAAGAACGTCATCCTCGACCACATCGAACGTGCGTTGCTGCAAGCGGCGCAGAAACGCTTTGACGCCACCGGCGAATTCACCCTGACCATCGATCGCGAAAGCGGTGAGATCCGGGCCTTTGAAGACGACAAACCGGTGCATTTGGAAGAGCTGGGCCGGATCGTCGCCAACATCGCCAAACAAGTGTTCGTGCAGGCGCTCAAGGAAAGCGAACGCGATCAGCTGTTCGACGAATTCATCACCCGCGAGCACACCATCGCCAGCGGCACCATCATGCGCGAAGAGCGCGGCATGATGATAGTTTCGCTGGGCCGCGCCGAGGCGATTTTGCCGCGCGAAGAGCAGATTCCCGGCGAAGTCTACCGCCCCGGTTCGGTGATCCGCGCGTACGTCTTGCGGGTCGAAAAGAAGGGTCAGCGCCTGCGCGTGGTGCTCTCGCGCACGCACAGCAATTTCGTCAAAGAACTGTTCAAGGCCGAGATTCCCGAGATCGCCGACGGCTTGATCGAAGTGAAGGGCATCGTGCGCGAACCCGGCCGCCGAACCAAAATCGCGGTCGCCAGCAACGATCCGCGCATCGACCCGGTCGGCTCGTGCGTGGGCATGCGCGGCAGCCGCATTACGAAGGTCACGGATGAACTCGGCGGCGAGAAGATCGACATCATCCCCTGGGCCGAAGATCCGGCGCAGTACATTGAGAACTCGTTGAAGCCGGCACGCGTCCTGCGCATCAGCTATGACTCGTTCCGCGACCGTGCGCGCGTGGTCGTCAGCCAAGACCAACTGCCGCTCGCGATCGGCAAAGCCGGGCAGAACGTGCGGCTAAGCGCGCGTCTAACCCGCTACAAGATCGACGTGATGAGCGAAGAAAACGCGGCCAAAGCGCGCACCGCCGGCAGCGAAGCGCTGCAAGTTTTGATCGGCGATGGGCTGTTGGATGACTTCCTGCGCGAGACCTTCCTCGACAATCATCTCGACTCGCTGGCGGTACTCGCCGCGCAGCAGCCCGAGCACATTTTGGAAGTTCTCGACGGTCAGCCGATCACCGCTGAACAGGCCGAGCGCTTGATCGCGCGCAGCACCGAATTGCTGACCGACGATCAGAAGCGTGAGCGCGACGAGATCATCTCGCGCCGACTACAGTCCGAGCGCGAAGCCGAAGAAGACGAAGCGCGCGAACTGGCACAGGCCGCCGCCGCACAGGCTGCTGCCGCCGGATTTCCAGATTCGGCCGGCTTCGCCGATACGCCCAGCACGACGCCAAGCACGACGATTGCCCCGCCTCAAAACGGTTGATGCTTCCACGCCCGCTAGGCCCGACCCGTTCGGGACCACCCAGGATGCCGCATGAAGTTCAGTGAGCTCGCCCAGGAGTACAACCTCGACACCAGCCTGTTGCAGGAAGTGGTGCAGGATGATTTGAAGATTCGCCTGCCCAAGGGTGTCGAGTCCGAGCTCAAGCCAGCCGATGTGGCCCGCATCTTGGCCTGCGACGGCCTGGAAACAGCGGACGGCAAGCCGTTCATGCCGATCATCGCCAAGGAATTTGAAGATAAGCACAAGCGCACTCTCGCCGCGCGCAAAGCCGCCGAGACGCGCAAGAAGAAGCAGGCCGACGACGCAGTCGAACTGAAGAAGGTGGAAGACGCGCGCTTGGTCGGCGAACGCAAAAAGCACGAAGACGAGCTCAAGCGCCGTCAGACCGAAGACGAACTGCGCGCCGCCGCCGCCGCCGAAGCCGCGAAGGCGCGCGAGGTGATCGAGAATCAGAAGGCATTGGAAGACGAAGCCCGCCGCCAAGCCGAAGAAGAACTGCGTCGTCGCGCCGATGAATCGCGCCGCATCTCGACTGAATTCGCCGCGTTGCGCGCAGAACACAACGCCTCGCAGCAAAACGCGCGCGCCGCCTCGGCCG
This sequence comes from Planctomycetota bacterium, assembly GCA_038229115.1. GTDB lineage: Bacteria > Planctomycetota > UBA11346 > UBA11346 > UBA11346 > JBBROQ01. The sequence goes on from JBBROQ010000184.1 coordinate 5,558, forward strand.
CCGCTGTCAGCGCAGAAGTCTCCAGCACCGCGCCTGTCGTGGCCGAGCCGTCCGTCATGGAAACGCCGGTCGCGCTCGCGCCGACGCCGGCGGCCGCCCCCGCAATACCGGTAACCGCGCACACCGCACCGGCCGCCGAAATTCCAGCACCGCCGGCGCCGGTCAGCATTGCGCCGACGCTGCCCGATGCGGTGTCCAAGCTTAAAGGCATCGGCAGCAAGCTGGCGAGCCTGGCCAAGGCCACGCACGAAAAAGCCGACCACAGCATTAAGGCGATTCCCAAGCCCGTTGCGCCGCCTGAAGTCCCCGGCGCTGCAGCAAAGCCCGACGAATCGCTCAGCCCCGAAGACCGGCGCAAACTGATCCAGGCCAACATCGCCCGCAACCTGGACATGGCCAAGCGTGTCCAGCAGGCGAAATTGCAGGATAAGCGCAAGAAACCTGGCTTCGCCACTATCGACCGCACGAAGACTCCGGGCCCAGCGCGTCCGGGTGGTCCCGGCGGTCCGCGCGGTCCGGCCGGTCCTGGCCGCGGCGGTCCGCCGAAGCCCGGCCGTGGGCCGAAGCGCGACAGCAAGGATCACCGCGTCGATGCCGACCTGACTCCGGAAGAAGCCGCGAAGGCCAATCGCCGTTTCCGTTCCTCGTTGGACGAAGACATCTCGGGCGTCACTGAATTTGCCGTGTCGATGCCGTGCACGGTGCGCGAATTCTCTGAAGCGTCAGGCGTCAAAGTTTCGATCGTGATCGCGAAATTGTTCATGGCCGGACTGATGGCGAACATCAATTCGGTGTTGGATAAGGACGCCATCGAACTGCTGGCGCAGGAATTCAAAAAGACCGTCAGCATCAGCATCGCCAAA
>JBBROQ010000185.1:0-6354 GCA_038229115.1 Planctomycetota bacterium
CCACCTGCATGATGCCACGCTGGCGCTGATCCGCGCGCAGCGCGTTTGATGAGCACGTGCGCGTGACTACTTGTTGGCGCGCACGCGCATGGCGGTCGAAAGGTTCCACCGCCGCGGAAGTCTGCCATCGTGAGGCCTGTATGAACCGAGCCGCTTTTTTACCGCTGCTGTCGCTGACGGTCCTGTTGCTGTGCGCCAACGGCACCGCGACCGCGGCCACCGTCAGCGAAATCATCAGCACCATCGACCAATCATTGACCCCCGATGAATTGGCCGAGCCCGGTAACACCGCGCGCGCCAAGGCGCTGGCCGCGATGGTCGCGCAGCCTCCCGGATTGCAGCCCGGCGAAGTCCTCGACCTACGTTTGTTCCTGGCCGAAGCGTGGCTGGACGCCGGTCGCTTGGAGGACGCCGAGCATGAGCTGACCACGGTGTTGACCGACAAGGCACTGTCGCCCATGCAGCGTGAACGCGCCGGTCTGGCGATGGTCGCGACCTGGGACGCGCGCTTGGCGCAGGCCACCGAGCCCGCGGCGTTGCCGTCGATTGTCGGGGTGATTGAGAAGCTTCCTGATTTGCCCGCATCGGTGCAGGCGCGCGCGCACATCAGCGAAGCTCGCCGCGATCTGGCCGCGAAGGATAAGAAGGTGCTCGAGCACCTGGATCGCGCGTTGGTGCTGTTGAAAGAATCCAAGCCCGCTGCGCGTGTTCCGGTGTACGCCCTGCGTCTGTTAGCGATGGAAGCGCTCGGCACCAAATCCGACGCGGTGCTGGCGTGGCTGCGCGAACGTCAGGCCGATCCTGCTGCGGCCGAGGTCGCCGAGCAGGCGCTCACCGGCAATCAGAAATTAGTTGGGCAGCCTGCCCCGGCCCTGGTCGCGAAACGTCTCGACGGCCAGCCCGGTTCGATCGACATCGCCAGTTTTAAGGGCCATCCGGTACTGGTCGATTTCACCGCGACGTGGTGCAAACCCTGCGCCGCCGCCGCGCCGGGCATCACGCAGGCCGTGGCGAAATACACACCGCAGGGCTTGGTCACCATCGGCGTGTCGCTCGATAACAAAGACAGCATGGCGCAGATCCCGGCCTTCATTGCGCAGCACGGCATCACCTATCCGATCATCGGTGACGGCATTGGTTGGGACACCGAGCTGGATGACGCGTGGCACGTCAATGCGATTCCCGCGCTGATCCTGGTCGATGCTCAGGGGAAGATCGCGGCCGTCGATCTGGTCGGCGACACGGCCGAAGCGACCCTCGCCAACATTGATGCGGCGATGACTGCACTGCTGCCGAAACCGGCCGAGTTTATTCCGTGAACGAGTCTCGACGATGACTCTGCGCGACCTGCTCTTCATCGTTGCCGTAGCCGTCCTCGGTCTGGCTGGGGGCTTGGCGATAGGCCGAGTTAAAGCACGCCGCGAAGCAGCTGCCGAGCCGGTTCCTGCGACCAGTTCGCCCGCATCTGCAATCGCTGCACCCAGCCGCGTAGCATTGCCATTAACCGCGGTTTTTTTCAGCGACCCGACCAAGCATTTTTCGCTCGCTGACCTGCGCGGCAAACCGGTGCTGATCGATTTTTTCGCCAGTTGGTGTCCGCCGTGTTTGGCGGTGACGCCGGCCCTGCATGAACTGGCCGAAGCGCATCGTGACGGCCTGCATGCGATCGCTGTCAGCGTCGATCAGGATCACCACGCCGCGCGCCTGACCACGTGGCCGACCAGCGCCGCTATGCCAATGCTGCTGGCCGACGACGGCGTGGACGTGGCATGGGGCATCGAGCTGTTGCCGACCATTCTGCTGCTCGACGCCGACGGCATCATCCGCAGCGGCAACCTGATGCGCGCCAATCCCGCTGCGACCAAAGCCGCAATCGAAACCGCGCTTGCCGGATTGCAGTCTTCTCCTTTGCCATCTCTTCAACCATCGCTCCAGCCCAAAGGCTAAGCCCACATGTCCAACGTCACCCGCTCTGCTGGCATCTTGTTCAAGTTGGTCGTGCTGCTCGCCATCGCCGCGCTGCTGATCGCGCTGAGTTACAACACCTGGGCCAACACTCGCGCCACCGGCGTATTTTCGTTTCACCCGTTTGACAGCGCTTGGTGGCAACCCGGCGTGGATAAGGCCGAACCGGTGGTGGAAAGCGGCAAACACGCCGCCAGCGATGCCAACGACGCGGTGTGGGGCAGCGGCGGCTTGGTCGAGCGCACCGAAGCCTGGTGGAGCGGACGCGCCGCATCTGCGGCCATCCCCGTCGCTCCCGGCACGCGCAGCGAACTCGACGCCGCCCTGGCCCGCGCCGAAACGCAGTTCGATACTGGCCTTGCCGCCTACCGCCGTGCCAACCCCAGCGATGGCGCCTTCACGCCCGAACGCCGCGCCGCGCTGATCGAAGCCAAAGCCGCCTTCACCGCGGTCCGTGGCACTCTCGACGCGCACCTACCGGCCTACCGCGCGCTGCCCGATCACGACGCGCATCGCTTGGCCGATCTCAAAGCGCTCAGCGAGTACAATGACCGCCTGCTCAGCAGCGTCGCAACCACGCTCGACCGCTGGGCCCACTGAATGACCATCGCCGACCAGTCGCCTACTGGTGCGCCGCCGTCGCCCCGCTGGAACATCCTGATCACCGCCGCTGACGGCACGCAGCTTCGCTGGCGCAAAGCTGGTGCTGTCCACACCCTCAGTCCCGACCTCGGGCCGATCTGGGTCGCCAATTTCAAGCCCGCACTATTTCAAGTCGCACCCGACGGCACCCTGGTCGCCCGCGGCAGCGATTCGCGCGCGCAGGATATTGTCAGCGTTGCGCTCATCCAACCTGGGTAAGGTGTCTACGCTTGGTGTTGGCGATCGGCCCATGGGACGAAACCTGAATGGCCAGAAATGCATTACTCCGGATATAATCGGAACTTTCATCGAGGATGTTTGAACACTTCGCCCACGTCGCCGGCTTCGGGGTAGACTCCTGCACGTATGCGCTCGCTTATTCATGTTCTCATGTTGTGCAGCCTGCTGGCCATGCAGCTTTCTGCGGCATCGGCACCGGTCATCACGACGGTCAGTCCGGCGTCGGGACCAACTAGCGGCGGAACCTCGGTTACGATCACCGGCAGCAATTTCACCAATGGCAACGTCTCGGCCGTGACATTTGGCGGCACTGCAGCCGCCAGCTTCAGCATCACCAACGATACCCAATTGGTGGTAGTCACGCCGGCAAAGACTGCGGGCAATTATGCGCTGGTGGTGACCAACAATGCCGGCTCGACCACCTGGAATGCACAATTCAACTTCGTTACTGCCGGCACCACCGGTTTGGGCGTTGCGATAACTGCCAGCATGGCGCAGTCCCTGGGCATTTGTTGGACGGCGAATACCACCGACGGCACTACTGCTAAGGTTGACGGCGCCACCAGCGCCGTGACTTGGGCCTTGGGCACCATCACTGCCAACACCACTCGCACCACCGTTACAGCGCCCGATGCGGCGGTGGCGTTCGAGGTAAGGAATGTGGGCAATTGCCACGCGGATTTGACGGTTTCTTCAGGAAATTCAGCTGATTGGTCAATAGCTGCCGCGCCCGGGATAGAAAAGTTTTACCTCGGCGTCACCACCACTGGAGGCGCGCCATATACATCGCTGGCCGCGGGCGGCGTGGTGCTGGGAGCAACGGCCCAGGCGGATGACACACGTGTATTTGACCTGAAATTTACCGCCCCGGTATCGACCGCGCGTGGCGGTGTACCACAAACCATCACGGTAACAGTAACGGCGAATTAATTGTCGTGTTTCGCCATGGTCGAGTTGATGAACACAACGTCTGTTCCTGAATTTCGCCAGTTTCGTATGGGTACGACAATTGAAGTGACGATTGACAGGTTCAAACGCGTTGACGTATACTGTTCCGTTCCTGCTCCGCATCGTCCCTCACATATGAGGCTGCCATGAATTACGGCCCACGTTTCCTGTCGATGACGCTCTTGTTGCTGGGGGCAGGTGCGACCCTGTCTGCTGCGACACCGACCGTGTCCACGGTCAGCCCGGCATCCGGTGTCGCCAGCACCAGCGTCACGGTGATCATCACCGGTACCAACTTCAATACTGCCGCTGTGAGTGCTGTCACAGTGAATGGTGTAGCGGTGACCGCCTTCACCATTGATAGCGACACGCAGATTACCGCTAGTTTCACTGCGCCGGCATCAGCGGGCAAATACACCATCGTCGCTACCAATGCGACCGGCCCCAGCACTACCGGAACGAACTTATTCACCAGTAAACAATCGAGCACGGCCACCGTGCAGGTCAACATCACTGCCACGGTCGCGCAGACGCTGGGCATCTGCTGGACCGCGAACACCACCGACAGCGCCGGCACCGGTCAGCTAGCCGATGGTACCACCGCTGCGGTCACTTGGGCGCTCGGCAATATCACTCTGGGCCAGATTAAAAACACTATCAATGCCGATGCCGTGAATGGCACCGCCCGCGACTTCGAGTTGCGCAACGTCGGTAACGCGCCGGAGATATTCACGCTGACGACGGCCACGTCGACCGGATCCGGTAACAATTGGACGGCTGCAGCATCAGCCGCAACCAGCGTATATTATCTGGCTGCCACCAACGGCGCCAATCCGGCGCAACCAGCAACGTGGAATTCTCTGCACGGTGCGGGTTATAGTTTCGGAGGCGCGAGCATCGCGATCGATGCCACCAAGGCCTTCGAATTGAAGTTTCAGGCACCGACTGCTTTGACAGCGGGCGCCGATTACGGCAATCAGCAGACCATCACCGTCACGGCGACCGCCACGGCCGGGCCGTAAGCGACTTGATTTCATTACGGTTTACGGTCAGGGTCATGAACAGATGATCCGCTTAAAACAACCGTGGCTGATAATTCTTGTTATGGCGCTGGCCGGCGGTGCCGCATGCACCCCTGAGGCGCAGCGTGGCGGCAATGTATCGCCGCCGCGTAGCGATTCTGTCGTCGCGCCTGCTGCGCTGCCCAAGGTTGCCGAACCAGCCCAAACCGTGGCTGCGCCAACATCCACGCCGGTTCCGGCCCCGCCTCGCAAACAAATGGGTATGACGTTGTCGCCAGCGATTGCCCTGGCGCAGCATCTGTCGCTCGGGCGAGAGATTGATCTCAGTGCCGACGATAAATTGCTCTATCAGATTCAGAATCATTCTGCCGAGGCGATCGCGGTGCAGATGGTGTCGAATTCGCCGTTGAAGGCGGGCGTACGTTTTTGGGAATATGGCTATGAACCGATTCCTGACCCAACCTGGTTGACGCTGACGCCGAATGATGTCGGTCTTGGTCCCGATGGCGCGATACCGGTGCGGGTGAAGGTCACGATTCCGGACCTACCGGAAAATGCTAATCGTCGGTTTGTCGCCTGCGTCACCATGAAACTGGGCTCGGACGCCAGTTTCGGCGCCAGTCTCGCGCTCAGTGCGCGATTGCTGATTGAGACCGAACCGCGCTTTGTTGCGAGTGCCGGCGCCGGTGAATTGATGGCGATTCCATCCACCATTGCGGTTGATGATTTGACGCCGGGAGCCACAGGTGCGCGTTTACTGTTACTCACCAACCATCGTTCGGCCGCGGTCGATCTGATCATGCGCCGGCTGCCCGAGGTCGAGCCGCGGGCAGAAAAGCAAATCGATTATGTGGGCGCGACGCTAACCGACACGCCGTGGTTCAGCAGCGATACCACGTTCCATCTTGAGCCGGAAGAAACCAAGACGGTCAGATTAGCGATCGCGATTCCGGCCGACGCGATTGTCGGCCAGCCGCACGAGGACTTATTGTTCTTCGGTGACGCGGCGGCTTTTGCCGACATTGATCGCACCAATGCCGATGCTGATCACGCGCGCAGCAGTCAGCCGAAAGTGGTCAGTGTGCGTCTGCGTTACGTGGCAGTGGCTGCCGACGGGGCGAAGCCGTAAGCGTTAGCTGCTGCGGCGGCTAACCCTTTGTCCTGATCCTATGCTTTCGCGGCTGCGATTAGGCCTTCGGCGGGCATCGCAGCAGGGCGAGCGCAGGTCGTGCTGAGTTCAATACGGATACCAGTGGCCGCGGCTTCGTGAATCGCCTGCATGATGTCCAGGGCATGGAAGGCGAGGTCGCCATTGGCGCGGTGCTCACGCCGTTCGGCGATCGCCTGCACCATATCGACCACACCTAAACCGCGGCCGCCGGCGTAGCGGTGCGTGGGCGCGACTACCGTCCAAGGCTCCTTGGCTCCGTGCTGATGCAGACGGACCTCACCGTCAAAATTATTGGGATCCGGCATCGTCAAAGTGCCATCGGTGCCGTAGATCTCGATCTCCGGTCCCTGATTCGCTCGCACATCA
>JBBROQ010000186.1:0-6302 GCA_038229115.1 Planctomycetota bacterium
GGTCAACGCGCCAGCGGCGGCCATCCGTTCGATCACACTGCGACTGGTGCCGTTGGCGCGGCAAAAGTCACCCAAATCCGCGCCGGCGGTCGGCAACGCAGCGAGCAACACCGTTTGCCGCGCGGTCAGTTTTCCGTCGAACCCCGCGACCGGCACGATCGTCGTCTGGGTCTTGATCTGACGGTTCTCGCGCACCGCGGCCGGGATCGCGCCGGCCAGAAATTCGCCGAGCGAACAGCGGTAATAGCGCGCGCCCCAATGGATCAGGCGCAGCAGGTGCGGCGGCACGCGCACGCCGGGAATCACGCGTGCGATCGACTTCAGGGTGATTCCATCCGGCGGCGCACTGCGGGCCACGGCGATCACAAATCCACGCAATGTCTGCCGGCCGAATGGCACCTCGACGCAATCGCCGGCGGTGACCGTCAGCGCGTCAGGGACGAGGTAATGGTAGGCGTCGCGACCGGGACAATCGACCGCGACCTCGGCCAACAGTGGCAGCGCTTCGGGATCCCATTCGACGCTGTTCACGTCCCTATTATTCACGTGAAAGGGACAAACGCAGCGATGCTCGCCGCCACCTGCGCCGGCGGCAACGTGGCGTCGGCAACGTGGTCGGCGACCGCGCGATACCACGGCTCGCGCGCGGCCAACAGTGTCGGCACTTCGTCGGCAACCGGGGCACCGCTTAGGCTGGGCCGTGCGCCAGGATCCGCGCGCAGGCGAGCTTGCAGCACCGTCGCGGGCGCGTGCAGGTAGACCACGCCGACGCCGTGTGCCCGGGCCTGCGCCAGCAGTTCGCGGTTTTCGGCCCGGATCACCGCGCCGCCGCCAGTGGCCACCACCAGGCCTGCGTCACTGGCAAGAAGTTCCTGCAACACCGCGGTTTCGTGCGCGCGAAACGCTGCCTCGCCGTGGCTGGCGAAGAACGCCGCGATGCTGCCCAAGCGCTCAAATAAAATCGCATCCGCGTCGATGAACGGCACGGCCAAGCGTTCGGCCAACAGCGGGCCGACAGTGGTTTTGCCGCTAGCGCGATAGCCGACCAGCACCACGCGACGCGCAGGCGTGACAACAACAGGAATGGGCGCCGACGGCATCGCCGCACCGTAGGCCGCACGCGCGTAGCACCAAGCCCGCTCGCCGTGGCACCAAGCGCGGGCCAGCGCATCGCCCTGATGATTGCCCCCCTGCACCTGTGACCTACGACCACCGCGGTCATGAGCCAACTGTTGCCGCCACACGCCAAACTCGGCGGTTATGAGATCCTCGAACTGGTCGGCCGCGGCGGCATGGGCGAGGTCTACCGCGCCAACCAGCTGAGCATGGATCGCATCGTCGCGCTCAAAGTACTGTCCCCAAAACTGGTGAAGCAGGACCCGAGTTTCGCCAAGCGTTTCATCGACGAGGCACAAGCCGCCGGCCGGCTGAATAATGCCAACATCGTGCATGTGCATGACGTGGCCAAAGCCCCGGTGCCGGCTGAGGCTGACAACAGTGCGAACCTGCCGGAATGGTATTTCTTCTCGATGGAGTTCGTCGCCGGCGAATCGGTGAAGGACGTCATCAAACGCGAACAACGCGTCAGTGACGAACAAACCGGCACGATCATGACCGGCATGGCCAATGCGCTGCTGTACGCCGAGCAGCAGGGCATCGTCCATCGCGACATTAAGCCCGACAACATCATGGTCACCACCACCGGTGAGGTGAAGCTGGCCGACCTTGGCCTGGCGTTGCAATTGGGCACCGAAGAGGGCCTGGCCGAAATGGAGGGCGCACAAAAAGTGGTGATGGGCACGCCGCTGTACATGAGTCCCGAACAAGCGCGCGGGAATGCGGTCGATCACCGCAGCGACCAATACAGTTTGGGCGCGACGCTGTTCCACATGCTAACCGGGCATCCGCCCTACGCCGGCGACAGCGCCAAGGCGATCATGAAGTCGCACGTATTCGATCCGGTTCCGGATCCGCACGATGTGCGCGACAGCATTTCCGAAGCGTGGCGACAGCTGTGCGTGCGCCTGATGCAAAAGCTGCCGGAAGAGCGTTTTTCCACCGGTGAAGAACTGCGTGTTGCGGTCGCCGGCGCCATTAACGGTGTGGCCCTCGATGCGCTGGTGCTGCGCTTAGCGCGGGCGCGCGCCGGTAAGCGCTCTGGCCTCTCACCGCTGTTGATGGCCGCGATCGCGGCATTGGTGCTCGCTGGCGCGGGCGTGGCGTTCCTGACGCTGCGTCCAGCGGTTAAAAAAATCGAGCCGACGACCAACGCAAATCCCACCGCGCCAGACGCCACCGCCGAAGCACGTGCGCTCAGCGAAGCATTCAACGGCCTGCCGACTGAACCGACCTTGGCGCTCAAGACGCTTGAGGCATTGGCGCAGAATCCGCGCTGGCAGAGCGCCGCGGCGCAGACCGCGATCGCCGGCGAGACCAGCAAACGCCGCGCATTGCTGGCCGATGCGGCCACCCGCGGGCAATTGGCGCTACTGAAACCCGCCGCGGATCTGGTCAGTTCGGGCAAGCTATCGGCAGCCAAGGACGCCATTGCCGAGCTCGCCAACGCGCATCCGGAACTGGCCGGACTCGAGGCTTTCTCGGCGCTGACGAAGCAGCTGAATGACGCCCTGGCCGCACTGGCCAAGGGCTTCACCGAGCGGCTGGCCTCCAGCGACGCCGCCGCCATCGACGGCATCCTGGCCGAAGCGAAAACCGCAGCGCTCTCCAACGACGATTTGGCCGCGATTGCGCAGGCAGCAATCGCGCGTCGCGGCGTACTGGCCAAGTCCGTTGAAAACGCTGCTAACGCCGCGGAAAACACTGCCTGGAAGGAACTGGCGACGGCCCTGGACCAATGCCGCAACAGCCTTGATCTGCTGGCGCTGGATAAGGTCATGGTCGGGTTCGCCAACCGCTTCACGTCACCCTCCGGCAAGGCGATGTACGAGGCTCTGGCTGACTTTCCGACCATGGTTCAAACCGGGCAAAGCTTAGTGCGAGCCGCGGTCGAGCAGAGCCAACCGCTGATCGCCAACGCGCGGCTCAATGGTCAGCAGACCGCCATTAAGTTAACGCGGCTGGGGGCAAGCGATCTGAGCTTCCGCGAGTCCGTCGGCAGTACTTTTGGGACCGAGAAGAAACTGCCGCGCACACAGGTATGGCTGCCAATGGGGCAACTCCTGGACGCGGTGAAAGACAAGCGCGCTGACGATCCGCATGTCGCGGCGGCGTGTCTGTGGTTCTGGCGCGCGAGCACCACGAAAGCCGCCATCGCAAAGCTTGGCGATGACCCATTGGCCAAGGCACTATCGCTGTTGAATCAGCACGTCGGCGGCCCGGATTTGGCCGGATTCACCAGCACGCAGGACGGTCAAACGACGGTCGCCTATGACTTCACCGCGAAAGACCCGGGCCTAATAAGCGACTTTGTCGGCGAGGGCTTGGGCCTGGGCGACGCCGGACTGCGGTGGACACCGACGAAGACGATCACGAAGGGTTCGTTCAACGAAAACGAACTGCCGACGGTGCATTGGAAATCCGAACTGAAACCGCCGGTGACTTTGCGCGCGCGAATCCTGGTGCCGGCGAACACGGTGCGCGCGATGGTCGGTTTAAACGCCGGTGGCCGCAGCTGGCGCATCGGGGTCAGCAACACTCCGACTATGCGCGTCGATGCGGTGGTCAGCGCCGGCGACGGCGCGGCATTCACGTCCATTCGTGCCGATAATGTGGTGCTGGCGCTACCCGGCCATGCGCTTGACCTCAGCATGACCGTCGCGCTTGACGGCAGCGTCAGCGCCAGTGCCGGGGCCGGGGCAAACAGCGCGCCGCTGGTATTCAATCCGGCGCGCCCGCCGCCCGGACTGCCGGCGGGCGCGCCGGTGACGGTGGTGCTGGCAAACTATGCGTTGGAAGCCGGTAAACCGGCATTGGAGCTGCTGTCGCTGACGGTGACCGGCGCGCGCTGAGTCGGGCTTTTGGGCGCGCTAAAAAGCCGCGGTTCCTGGGTTTTTTATCGGCACCGGATCATAGCCCGAACCACCCCACGGATGACAGCGGCAGATGCGCCGGGTGCTTAACCATCCGCCCCTCATCACGCCATGTTTGGTGATCGCTTCCGCCGCATATTCGGAACAGGTCGGAACGAAACGGCAGCTCGGCGGCTTCAGCGGCGACAGCCAGCGCCGATAAAACGCGATCGTCGCCAAGATGCTGCGCTTGAGCATGCGTGGATGATGTGACGCGTCGCGCGCGGACAACGCGCGCAGCCAGATCAACGCCGACGCTGATCCGGCTGCGGTTTCGCCGCCACCGCCTTCGTCAACGCGTGTTCCAGTTCGTCGATGAACGCTGCATGCGCGGCAGCCGGCGGATCGGATCGAAACAGCACCACCACATCCACCGCTGGCAGCTGCGGCGCGGCGATGGTGCGGAACCATTCGCGCACCCAGCGTTTGAGCTGATGCCGACGCACCGCGCGTTTGGCGACCTTGGTGGAAACCATGATGCCAACCCGCGGCCGGTCCGGTTCACGCCGATCGCGCGGCCGCAGCAGCACCACCACATGGCGGCCGGCGGCCTTCTGCTGCCGATGCATGACGCGCGAATAATCGCGGTTGTCGTGCAGGCGCGCACCAGGCGGAAACGCATGGTCGGGCCGCATAGAGGACAGGTCCGGCCCGGATTCGACCGCGCTCATCACCAGTCCTGCACGGCCGGCGTGACCGCGTAATAAACTTCCCCGACGCCGGCTTTACGCAGTGCATCGACGACCTCGACCACGCGCCCGTGCTTCACGTCGCGGTCGGCGACCACCGCCACCCGGCAACCGGGCGTGGCGGCCGCGGCAAGGCCGGCCAAATCAACGGTCTTGCCGGCAATGGTGATGGTGCCGGTGCGCTCAATCACCACTTCAAGCGGACCGTTGGCCGCCGGTTCGCCGGTGCCGGCTTTGGGCAGCGCGACCGGCATGGCTTTCCCAGCGGCGTCACTGGCGGCGAGGCACAGCACAAAAAAAACCGTCAGCATCAACGCCATGTCGATCAGCGGCATCAGGTTTAATGTCAGCGCCGCGGGCGCATGCCGACGCTTGAGCATCAGGTGCTTTTCGTAGCAGCTGCTGAAACGGCGGCTGGCGTCGGCTCAGCAAGCAGCGTCGGCAAATCGGTAGCCGCATGTTCCAATTGATCGATCAGACGCCCCGAAAGGCCGGCCAACGCGCCATAAGCGATGTACGCCGGGATCGCCACCCACAGCCCAGCGACGGTGCAGCCAAGCGCCTTATACAGGCCACCGGCGATTGCGGCCGGTGTTACCTGCGCCGCTTGGCTGGTGGTCTGCAAGGATTCGATCAGGCCGATAACGGTGCCCAACAAACCCAACAGCGTCGCCACTTGCGCCGCCACCGGCAGCAGGCCCAGTCCGCGTTCAAGCAGCGGCACTTCGCGTTGTGCCGCGTCCAATCCGGCCATGCGCATGCGTTCAAGCCCAAGCGTCCGCACTTGCCATACCGCGCGGTGCACCCGCGTCATGGCATTGTCAGCGTCAAACAATAGCGGCTGCCGACGAACCAGATCGCTTTCAGCCTGACGCCGCACCGCCGCGAACGCGCGGCCCAACGGCCACAGCCGCCACAGCCGCTCAATGGTGACAAACAGCACCGCGATCGAGACCGCGGCGATCATCGCCAAGGTCGCGCCACCAGTGGCAAAAACAGTGTGCAGCAGACTGCCCATGAGAGTCTCGTCGGGTTCGCAGGCAGCGATTGTGTTACGGATTGACGCCCCCTACGCTACCCCCATGCGCCGCTTCGTGGCGCACACAGGACGCCTCTGCACCAGCGCAGCGGCACGCCCACGGCGCTGCCAAAGAGCGCAAAATACCGCGCCAAAACCGGCGTTTCCCGGATGAGCCCATGAGCGAAGTCGCCCGCGTCCCTGTTCTCGTCGGCACTGGCGGCTTGGCCGAAGGCGAATGTTTCGTCTTAAGCGAAGGTTCCGAAATCGTCATCGGCCGCAGTCGTTCGTGCGATGTCAGCCTGCGCCGCGCCGCCGGCTATCTGAAGACGCCGGCTCTGGTGCGCGACAACGACCACGACTTCAACACCGTCAGCCGTCGGCATCTGCGTGTAAACGTGCACGGCGGCAGCGCGACCTTCCACGATCTGTCCTCCAACGGCACTTTCATCAACGGCGAACAATTGTCGGCAAGTAAGACGGTTGAGCTGAGCACCGAGCCGGTGACGTTGCGTTTGGGCACGCGTGAAACGTTCACGTTAAGCATGCTTCCTAGCGACGATGAAC
>JBBROQ010000187.1:0-6270 GCA_038229115.1 Planctomycetota bacterium
AGGCGGTTGCCGGGTTTGGGTGGCGTGCTCATGGTAGTACCAGAAGTCTATACCAAGGATGCACCTGGCAAGGAGGTGGCCGGCGTCGTCGGCTTTACCAGCGCCACGCATCCAACAGCTGCGCCACCGTCTGCCGCTCGCGCACCAATCGCGCTTCGCCGCCATCGAGCACCACCTCCGCCGGCAGCGGGCGCAGGTTGTAGCTGCTGGCCATGGCGAAGCCGTAGGCGCCAGCGTCGCGGATCGCTAGGACGTCGCCCAAATGCGGCTGTGGCAGGGTGCGGTCGCGCGCGAACACGTCGCCGGATTCGCAGATGTTTCCGACGATGTCGACGGTCGCGGGCGCGGCGTCGGGCCGGGTCAGGTTGTCGATGCGGTGATAGGCGCCGTACATGGTCGGGCGCACCAAATGATTGAAGCCCGTATCGCAGCCGACGTAGGTGCGTCCAACAGCCGTCGGCGTGCTGGGATTCGCCTTCACGCTGGTGACGGTGGTTAGCAACGTGCCGGATTCGGCGACCAGAAAACGCCCTGGTTCTAGGCGCATTTCCACGGTTCGGCCACTTTGCAGCAGTCGGCCATAGCGCGCGGTGAACTCGCGCATCAAGCGCGAGGCTTCCGCGCCGACCAGTGCGAGATCAATCGGCTGCTGATCCGCGCGATACGGAATGCCCAGGCCGCCGCCGAAATCGATGAAGGCGAGGTGCGGCAAGCGCTCGGCCACGCGCAGGATCACGTCCATCGCCAGCACAAAAGCGGTGGCGTCCAAAAAGCCTGAGCCGATGTGCATGTGGCAGCCCACCACGCGCACGCCGGCGCGGCGTTCGATGGCCAGCACGTCGTCAACTTGCGACCAATGCACGCCGAACTTCGAAAGCGGCCCGCCGGTGCAGATTTTTTCATGCGCGCCATCGCCGACGTCGGGATTGAAGCGCACACTGACCTCGCCCGCGCCGGCGCGCTCCAGACGTTCAAGCCGATCCAGACTGCCAGCGGTAATCATCACGCCTTGAGCGAGCGCTTCGGCCTGTTCGGCGTCGGTCATGTTGTTTTCGGTATACTGCACCAGGCGCGGCGCGACGCCCAAACGCAGGGCCAACGCGACCTCGCCCGGACTGACCGCGTCGATGCCGAAACCCTCGGCGATAATCGCGTGCGCCACCGCCGGACAGGGGTTGGCTTTGATTGCGTAGAGGGGCTGGAATGGTGTGTAGCTAACCGCGTTTTTAAGCGCACGCGCACGCGCGCGTACGGTCGTCAAATCGTAGACGTACAGCGGTGATCCGAATCGGGCGAGCAGGGCAGCGGCGTCGATGGTCATGGGGTGCAGACCGTAGTCCGCGCGTGGATGCGGGCAAACGCGCGCGCAAACCCGCTGCGAGAGCGTCAGTGCGCTCAGTGTCGTGTTTGCCGGCGTTGCGGTTCGTTGCCGTCCTCGGTGGTAGCGTTGCGACTGGGCGGACGCGCCCGAAACGGCGGCTGCGGCGGGACGTATTGGGCACCGGCCAACAGCGTCTCATCCTTTTCGCCGATCGTGGGCCGCCGCGGCAGTAGGCCTTTGACCTGCACCGCCGGCACGGTGTTTGACAGATCACCGCGGCGGATGCCCATATCGGACCGGATCTTGCCAGAGCTGACGAACCGCCGCAGCTGCTCGGCCGTGAACGGGCCCTGCTCACGGCCGGCGGCGGTGATGAACCACTGCTGTTTCGGGTCACTCATGTGGGTGAACATAGGCGCAAAATCTGCGCCTGTCGAGTCGCGACGAGCTTAAAGCAAATGACGCGCTTTCACCGTCAAGTAACGGTTGATGAGTTCGGTCGTCAGTTCCTGCGGCGCGACGTCCAGCACCAAAACCCCAGCGCGCACCAAGCGACCGATCGCGTCCTGCCGCCAAGTACTGATCACGGCGGCAGCCCCAGCATCCCAAAAAGCGCGCGCGCTCTGCGGTGCATGCGCCAATGGCTCGTCCAAATCCGGATCGCGAAGCAGCACGCCAAGCGGCAGATGCCGACCGACCAAATTGCCCAACAGGCGCTCCAACGCGTCGGCATTGCGATCATCAAGCACCTGCGTTAGGCAGGTGACTAGGCTGCGTTTGCGCACCAATCGGCCGAGGTGCGCGAACGCCAGATCATGCCGGCTTTCGGTCAGCACCGGTTCGACATCGTGCAGCGCGTGCACGATCCGGTGCAGTTGCCGCGCTCCGCCATCAGGCGGTAAAAACCGCCGCACCTGTTCGTCGTACACCAACAGCCCGACCTGATCGCCGTGCGTGATCGCGACATGCGCCAGCATCAGCGCCGCGTTCAAACCATGGTCGAGCAGACTTGCCTCGCGGCCGTTTCGCCCAGGCGCGCGCGCCACCATTAAGCGCCCGGCGTCGAGCATCAGCATCAGGGTCTGCGACTGACTGACCTGATACGCGCGCACCGTCAGGTGGTCGCGGCGGGCGCTCGCCTTCCAGTCGATACGCGCCAGCGCGTCGCCCGGCATCCAATCGCGCAGGCGCTCAAATTCGGTATCGCCGCCGATGCGCCGGGTGCTGCGCACGCCGATCAGCGACAAGCGATTAGTGCGCGCCAACGCGGCAAAATCCGCGATTTGTTTCAAGTCGGGATAGACGCGAATGGCGTGCGTCGCGCCCACGCGCAGATGGCGAACCCATAGACCGAGGCGACTGGTCACCGCCAGATGGATGCCGGCCAGGGTTGCGCTGCCGCGCGCCAACGGCGTGACTGCACAGGTGAATTCAGCGCGCGCGCGTCCGGGCAAGCGCAGCACATGATCGTTCTCGTTTGAGCGCAGCAGCGCCGGCAGATCCACCACCACGCGCACGCTGCGCGGCAGTCGCGCGAGATGATCCAGGCGCACCGTCACGGTTTCGTCGCGGCCCAATGACCAGGTCTGCGGCAACTGCAATGCGACCTGGAACGCGCCCGCGCGTGCTTGCCCAGCCAGAGCATCGATCAGTGCTGCGCACAAAATCGCCGTATCCAAACCGATCAGCGCCGGCCACCACGAGGCGTCGACGATCAGTCCGAATGACAACAGCGCCGGTACCGCGACCAACGCCAACAGCAAACGCGTGGGATAAATCACGGCGTCACATCCGTTAAAAAAAACCGGCCTGTTTTCACGCCCGCGGCACGGCCACGCCGGCGATTAGGTCAGTGATGATCGCGTCGGCGGTGCGGCCTTCGATTTCGGTCTCGGGACTCAAAATCACGCGATGCCGTAGAGCCGGCAACGCCACGTCGGCGATGTCATCCGGCACCACATAACCGCGTCCGCGCGACAGCGCCGTCGCCCGCGCCGCGGCCAACATGGCGATGCCCGCACGCGGGCTGGCGCCCAGGTACAGCCCCGCGGCGCCGCGCGTCGCGCGCACGATCTGCGTGATGTAGGTGACGATGCGCGCATCGACCGTCACCAGACTGGCGGCGCGCTGCAATTGTCCGACCACGCGCGCGTCGGTCAGCGCGCGCAGGTCTTCGGTCAGGATCGCTTCTGGTGAGCGGCCGCTCAAAAACAGGCTCAAAATGCGCTCTTCCTCTTCAGCGCTGGGATAGGTCAGGACCAACTTGAACATGAAGCGATCAAGCGCGGCTTCGGGCAAAGTGTAGGTGCCTTCCTGATCGATCGGGTTCTGCGTCGCCATGACCAAAAACGGCGCCGGCAACGGATAGCGTGTGCCGTCGAGCGTCACCTGGCGTTCCTGCATCGCCTCCAACAGCGCCGCGTGGGTTTTCGCCGGCGCGCGGTTCAGTTCGTCGGCCAACAGAAACTGCGTGAAAACTGGGCCATTATGGAAGGTGAATTGCTTGGTCGCTGGATCCAACACATGACTGCCAGTGATGTCCGACGGCATCAGGTCGGGCGTGAATTGAATGCGGTTATTGGTCAGTCCCAACAGCTTGCCGACCGCTTTCACCAACAGCGTCTTGCCCAGTCCCGGCAGACTTTCGACCAGGACATGCCCACCGGCCGCAACCGCGCACAGCAGCCCGCGCACTAGTTCATCCTGGCCCACGAACATGCGCCGCAGTTCGCGGTCCAGATTGGCAAACAGCGCCGCGGCCTTCGCCACCAACGCATCGTCAAGCGTGGTGCGCGCGCCTGACGCGCTGCCCGCGGACGGCGTGGCCGTAGCAGGAGCATCAGGCGCCGAACCGGGCGGGTCGTTCATCGGTACGTCGTGGGGTTCGTTCATCGGAGCGTCCTGAGCGTTGGTGCGTTGGTCGAAGAAGTGGAGGGGGAAGCAGCGTGCAGCGTCTGCGCGGCAGCGATGGCGTCGTCGATAGTGGTGATGCGCGGCACAGCGGCGGTGCCGTCAGGCGCGGCCGGGCGCGCGTGATGGTGTTTGGCCAGCGCGGCCAATGCCACGCGTTCGCCCTGCGTGCGTTCCAGCTGCCGACCAAGCGCATCCAGATGCCCGCGCAACCGCAGCGGTGCCCGCGCATCCGGAGAGCGCATCCGGCCCAACCACGCCCAGCGCAGCCACACGAACACCGCGCCCAACGCCAACACATGGATAACCGCCCACGAAAACGGCGGCGTGGTCAACAGCAGTGCCAATAGGTTCGGCGGCTGCGGTTCTTCGTCGCGCGCTTCCAGGCCGCTCAACCACGCGGCTTTTTTGCCGCCGTCAAAATCCGCGATGCAGCTCACCAGGGCCGCGGTCAGTGCGCGCGCGGCCGGATCGGCCTGCGCACAGTCCAACAGCGCGGTGGCATTGGTCACGATCAGCAAACGGCTGTCATCGCCGATCGGAATGGTGACCACCAACGGTAGATCATCCGCGCGCAGCAATGTCAGCGCATCGTCGTTGGTTTTGAGCTCGTCGGGTGGCGTCATTTCGTCGGCGTCGATCGCCGTGCTTTCGTCGGGTTTTGGCGCGCGCCGCCCGAACCGGGGTTTGGCACGGGTGACGTTGAGTCGGTGCGCCAGCGCGGTGAAAACCGGGGATTCTGCCAGGGTTTTGACGTCACTGCCGATCCGCAACGTCACCGGCACGGTGTGCAGATGCGCGAACGCACCGACGCCGGTCAGCACCTCGGGTTGATGCGGAACCACGCCAATGCGCAGCAATGGCGGCGAGTATTGTTTCGCGTCCGGCGCCAGGCGTTCGTCCGACCAATCCTTGATCAAGGTCTCTAACCGCGACGCGACTTTTTTCAGCCGCTCACGTTCGCTCGGAACGCTGGCAGTGACTGCGCCGGCGCGGGCCTCGTCGCGCCAGCGCGTGCCCAACACCTGTGTCAGGTCGCCATCGCGCAGCACCAACACCGCCTGCCGCTGACGTTCCTCCAACCACGAGCGTAACCGCGCCACCTGCGCGACGCTGGGCAGTTTGGCTGAGCTCATGACGTGGATCAGCGTGTCGCAGGGCTCCAAGCGTTTGCCGAAACCGCTGACGCTGCGCAGGTCCACGGCGCGTGCGCAACTCGCGCGCAGCACGCGCACGCCATTGATGCTGTCTCCGCTGGTCGCCGCGTATTCGGTTTCCAGATCATTGCAGGAGGTCAGCACCAGCAGCGCAAACGTCAGAAAAAACAGCGGATATTTCATGCGCTCGCTCCCGCCGTGGCGTGAACGTCAACCAGCGCTGTGAACGCGCCGCGCCGCGCCGCAAGCGCGCGCACGCCGTCGCCATCCACATGCCGATGGCCGAACGCGACGGCCTCGAAGCCACGCGCAGCCTGCTCCAGATCATCGGCCACGGGTGCGCTGCGCGCATCGGCGCGCGCCTCACGCAGATAGCCGCGATTGGTGGTCGCCGCGTCCAAGCGGATGCAGCCGGCATCGTCCAGCGCCGTCAGCAGCACCGCGTACAGATGCACGCAGGCCGCATCCCAATCGCCCGCGGCCAACGCAGCGTTCAGGGCTTGGTCGTGATCGACATCGCCATGTCCGGCGAAGGCCGGTAACGCCGCCAAGCGCGCGGCGCCCTGGGTGCGCGTGGGCGTGCGCGCGCTTAGCGGCAGCGGCGCAGAGTCGCGCCACTGCCGGACCAGAACGATGATCAGCGCCGCCAGTAACCCGCCGATCAGCAGCCACAGCGCCACCGCGAATGGCGTCGACGGCAGCGTGAACCCATGCCTGTCTCGGCGCTGTTCCGGTTCCGGCTCTTTGGGCGCGACTACTTGCCAGCCGTCGTGTTGGCGGTCGTACCACGGCGGCGCCTGCTCGCGCAGCAGCGCGGGGCCGGGGGGGGGGGGGGGGGGGGGGGGGGGGGGGGGGCGGGCCCCCCGCGACCAACAGAAAAAC
>JBBROQ010000188.1:0-6259 GCA_038229115.1 Planctomycetota bacterium
AAATCGTGATGAGTTGGATCAGCATGCGAAACGTCCGCGTTTATCCGTGGTTTAGCGCAACGCTCTTATCTCAGGACCTTGCGCCAACGTTCGATCCAGGTGCGCGCAATCGGCGAGATCTCGTCCTCGACCAAATTACCGCGCGCGCATTCAAAGCCGGCGCGCAGTTCGCGCACCTGCGAACGCGAACGATGGAAGCGCGCCGCCAGCGCCGCGTCGTCATGGTGGTCCAGGAACGCATCCGCCAATGCCTTCAGATCGGGTTCATGCCAAGCCCGGCCCGGTGCCTGCGAGGTCGCCATGCGCGGCCGATCATGCGACGACGGCTTCAGCAATTCCTGCGGCTCACGGCCATCAGCGCGCGCCGCCCGCGGTGAACTCAGCGCGGCCATTGGCTCGGCGCCATCCAAGAGCAGCACCGAAACCTGATCCAGATTGATCAGCGCTGCGCCCTCTTCCGCAGCCAAATGCAGCCAGCCTTCGCCAACGGCGATCACCACACCATTTAGATGCCGACCACCGACCAGATGAACGGTGAGCGAACGGCCGGCAGCCAGCGTGGACAACGGATCGCGCGTGGTCATGCCGCGCACCCTGGCGAGCTCCTACGGCACGCCAAGCGCCGGTGCGTCGACCCCGGTGAAAAAATCCGGCGTGCGCCGCGCCCTACTGCGACCGCGCGGAAAAAAACGCCATCGCCGTTGACTTGATAATGTCGGCTGCCGATGCTCCCGCCCACGCGATCAGTGCGATCGCCGTGGCTCATGCCGCTCGCCGGGCTGGTTGCCGGCCGCACAAACAAAGCGCCTTTCCATGCTCTGGAAAGTTTGCTGAAGAAAGTGCGCTGACTTCGTTCCGGTCCTCAGACCCCGAACGGCATTCCGCTCCTTCGACCCATCGGCTGTCCTGATGCCGCGCGACGCCGCGCGCATGACCGCAGCCCCCCTCCCGGACCTTCATGCCCGAGACGCTGGCCATCATCGATGGCCATTATTACGCCTACCGGTTTTTCTTCGCGATGCCGCCCCAGACCGGGCCCGGCGGCCGGCCAACTGGCGTCCTGACCGCGTTCGCGAATTTGTTCCGGGATCTGCGCGCCAACGCGGCGATCACGCATTGGGTGTGCGTGTTTGATGTCGACACCACCTTCCGCCATCAGCTTGATCCGAATTACAAAGCGCACCGTGATCCGACGCCGGAAATCCTGGCGCGGCAAATCGGCGACATGGATGCGCTGTGTGCCGCCAGCGGCATTCCGGTGGTGCGCGCGCTAGGTTTCGAGGCCGACGACGTGCTGTTCACATATGCGCGACAGGCCGAGCGCGCGGATTTTGACGTGCGTTTGCTGACCCGCGACAAGGACGTCGACCAATGCCTAAGCGCGCGCGTGCGCACCTGGGACATCGGTAAAAACGAACTGCGCGGGCCGCCGGAATTGCTCGCCGAAAAAGGCCTGACCCCGGCGCAAGTCGTCGACTACTTAAGCATGATCGGCGACACTTCCGACAATGTTCCCGGCATCACCGGCGTCGGCCCGAAGAACGCGGCAAAATTACTGACGCAGTACGGTACGTTGGCGAACGTGCTGGCACATGTCGATGAACTCAAAGGCAAACAGCAGGAAAACGTGCGCGCGTTCATCCCGCGCGCCGAGCACACGCGCCAGCTTATCACGTTGGTCGATGTGCCCGATCTGCCGGCGTTGGATACGTTCCGCATCGACCGCAATTTCGTCGGCGATGAAGCGGTCTACGCCACCTTCGGTTTCAACCGTGCGCGCTATTTCGCGACTCCACCAAAAGCTGCCAGCGCGGATCCATCCGGTTATCGCACGCTAACCGCAGACGCTCTGCCGCAGTTGGTCGCGGACCTGCGCCGCGCCGGGCGGTTTGCCATCGACACCGAAACCACCGGCCTCGATCCGCTCTTGGCCGAGCTAGTCGGCATCAGCATCGCGTGGGGCGAGCACGGCGGTCGGGGCGCGGTGTATCTGCCAATACAGGGCCTTGCCGAGGAACGCCATCAACCGCTGCCGCTCGACCTGGTGCGTTCGGAATTGGGACCGCTGCTGGCCGACGCGACGGTGGCGAAGTTTGGCCAGAATTTGAAGTACGACGCGCGCATCCTGACCCATCACGGGCTGACCGTCGCAGGCTGGAACGGCGACACCATGTTGGCCAGTTGGCTGTTGGATCCGGCGCGCGAAAGCCACGGCCTAGATCACCTGGCGCGCACCTTTTTGGGCGAAGAAAAAATCGCCACGCATCAAGTAGTCGACCTCGCCGCCGGGCAGACCATGGCGCAGGTGCCAATTGCACAGGTCGCCACCTATGCCTGCGAAGACGCGCAGTGCACGTGGCGCTTGGCGCAGATTCTTGAAGCAAAACTCGCAGAAAATCAGCTGCTTGAGGTTTACCGCACGCAGGAAGTCCCGATCGCTGCCTGCCTTGCACGCTTAGAGCAAGCCGGCATCGGCGTCGATGCCACCATTCTCGCCACCAGCAAGGCGAACCTCGAACAGTACCTTGATCAGGTAATGGTCGGCATCCGCGCGCAGGCCGGGCCGCAGTTCAATCCCAACAGTCCGAAACAGATCGCCGAGCTGCTGTTCACCAAGCTGAAGCTGCCGGTCATCAGCAGTACCAAAAGCGGCCCGAGCACCGACGCCAGCGTACTCGAAGCCCTGCGTCACCTGCACGAACTACCAGACCTGCTGCTGCAACACCGCTCGCTGTCGAAACTCATCGGCACCTATCTCGCGCGTCTACCGGACTACATCAGCAGCGTCGATGGTCGTATCCATTCGCACTTTAAGCAGACCGGCACCGAGACCGGCCGCCTCAGCAGCGACGAACCGAACCTCCAGAATATTCCGAAGAAAAGTAATCTTGGCCGCGAGATCCGCGCTGCGTTTGTGCCCGCGTCCGGACACGTTTTTATTGCCGCCGACTACAGCCAAATCGAGTTACGCATTCTCGCGCATCTGTCCGGCGACCCGACTTTGAAAGCCGCCTTCGCCGCCAACACCGACATCCATCGCTTTGTCGCCGCGCAGGTGAATAGCGTCGATGCTGCCGCAGTCACACCCGCGCAACGCAATGCCGCAAAGGCGATTAATTTCGGCATCATCTACGGCCAAAGTGCGTTCGGGCTCAGCCAGCAACTCGGCATCCCGCGCGGCCAAGCCCAGCGCTTCATCGACGATTACTTTGCACGTTTCAGCGAAGTGCAGCGCTATGTCGCGCTGGTGGTCGCCGATGCTGCGGCCAAAGGCTACGCCGAAACCATGGCCGGCCGCCGCCGCTACATCCCGATGTTGGGCAGCGGCAATCGCAACGAACGCCTGCAAGGCGAACGCATCGCCCTGAATAGCACCATCCAAGGCAGCGCCGCAGACCTGATCAAACGCGCGATGCTGCGCTGTGAACGCACGCTGCCGAACGGCGCGCGATTGATCCTGCAGATTCACGACGAACTGGTGGTCGAAGCACCCGACGCGTTAGTCACTGCCGCCGCCGACGCCCTGCGCACCGCCATGACCGGCGCGTGGGAATTGACCGTGCCGCTGATTGCCGAGACCCGCCAGGGCCGTTCGTGGTTCGATGTCAGCTGATTCGGCCGCACGTTTTTTCGCCTGATTTCATCGGCTTTTTCTTCCTCTTTGTTCTACCTCTTTTTCTTTTCTCTGTTTCGTTCCTCTCGCCCCGACTGAGTTCCCATGCCTGACCAGACCGATCCGACTGCCACTCCCGACACGCCCGCGCCAGCGCCAAAGCGCCGCGGCCGTCCGGCCAAGAGCGCTGCTGCGAAAGCCGCCCCGGTCGCGCCATCCGCTCCAGCGCCCAGCTTCGCCGACGAGCGGGAAGACGAGCTGCAGCCGCTGCCGCCCGCACCCGCGCCGGTCGACGCGGCGCTGACGGTGCCGCTCGGCAAACGTGTGGTCATTGGCGTCACGGGTGAACCAGGCGCCGGCAAAAGCGCATTGGCGCGGCAGCTCGCCGGATTGGGCGGACAACTCATTACCGTCGATCAACTTGGCCACGACCTGATCGAAACCCTCAGCATTAAGCGGCGTTTAGT
The DNA here is from genome assembly GCA_038229115.1 of Planctomycetota bacterium. Lineage (GTDB taxonomy): Bacteria > Planctomycetota > UBA11346 > UBA11346 > UBA11346 > JBBROQ01. Next base: position 4,081 of record JBBROQ010000188.1, read on the forward strand.
CGAGCGCTTTGGCGACGACATCCTAACGGGCGACGGCGAAATCGACCGCCGCGCGCTTGGCAACAAAGCCTTCGCCAGCGCCGTGGCCACCGCCGAACTCAACGCCATCGTGCATCCAAAACTGACCGCGCGGGTCAAAGCGTTGGCCGCGACCGCCGGAAATTTCCTGGTCATCGACGCGGGATTGCTGCACGAATTGGGCCTGGGCGGGCTCTGCACCACCAGCATCTATGTGCGCGCCAGTCGCGAAGTCCGGGTCGCGCGCGTCGCCGAACGTGGTTGGGACGAAGCCGAACTCGCGCGCCGCGAAACCGCCATCGGCGACGCCGATGCGCGCCGCAAATTGTGCCAGCTCGCCGTCGATAACAGCGGCGACCCGAACCTGCTGGCGGCCTACGCGAAGACCATCCTCGCGCGCCAGCTCGGGCTTGATCTGGCCGCGCTGCGCAAGGCCCGTCCGGCCGACGTCGCACCCACCGAAGAGACCAGCAGCCAACGCGACGACGCCGACGACAACGCTGAAAACGGCGGCGAAAACTGCGCTCCTGAACGCGCACCGGAAGCTCGCCCCGCGCCGCATCCGCCGCGAAATGACGGTCCGCGCGGCGACAACCAACCGCGTGGCGAAGGCCAACCGCGCGGCGACAACCCGCAGCGCGGTGAGCCCCAGCGGCCGCCGCAGCATGTGCAGCAACCGCCGAAGCCGCCGGTGAAGGTCGACCTCAATAGTTACTTGAACCGCACCCTGCCCGACCTGCAGGGCGAGGCCGATAAGCTCGAAGTGCGCGATGTGAAATGGCAGAAAAAACACGACCTGATCTGCGAAATTCTGCGCCGCGTCGCCGCCGGCCGCGATGACGAAATCCTGGTCGAAGGCCACCTGGAACTGGCCAAGGATCAGCACGGCTACATCCGCTCGTCGCTGAACGCCTATGCCGCGGTAAACACCGACACTTTCATCGCGTTGCAGCAACTACGCCGCTATGGCCTGAAGGCCGGCATGCATGTCACCGGCACCGCCCGTGCGCCTCGCGGCAATGAACGTTGTCCGCAATTGATCTCGATCCAAACCATCATGGGCGAGCTTGAAAATAAACGCACCGCGGTGCAGGATTTCGAGCATCTGACGCCGCTGCACGCGCACGATCGCCTGTTCATGGAGCTGCCCGGCGATCCCACCGATTACAGTCTGCGCATCATCGACTTGGTCTCACCAATCGGCAAAGGTCAACGCGGCCTGATCGTCGCGCAGCCGAAATGCGGTAAGACGGTGTATCTGCAAAAGATCGCCAAGGCCATCGCCACCAATAATCCCGAAGTCAGTCTGATGGTGTTGCTGGTCGATGAACGCCCCGAAGAAGTCACCGACATGGAACGCAGCGTGAAGGGCGAAGTGGTCGCTTCGACATTCGATCAGCACGCGTCGCGGCATGTGCAGTGCGCAGAAATGGTCATCAACAAAGCCAAGCGTTTGGTCGAACGCGGCAAAGACGTGGTCATTCTGCTCGACTCGATCACGCGACTGGCCCGGGCGTACAACTCCGAAGCGCCGAATTCAGGACGCATTCTTTCCGGCGGTATCGATTCCAATGCCTTGATTAAACCCAAACAATTCTTTGGTGCCGCGCGCAAGATCGAAAATGGCGGCTCGCTAACGATTCTTGCCACAGCATTGGTCGATACCGGATCATTGATGGACACGGTGCTCTTCGAAGAATTCAAAGGCACCGGCACCATGGAGCTAGTGCTCGATCGCCGCTTGGCCAATCGCCGTGTATTCCCGGCGGTCGACTGCGCCCAGTCGGGCACGCGCAAAGACGAACTGCTGATTAAGAGCAAAGACGAGCTGAACCGCGTATGGGCACTGCGGAAATTCCTGGCCGAGCGCAATGGCGCCGACGCCATCGACTTCCTGAAATCGAAACTGAAGAATCATCGCACCAACATTGAGTTCTTGCTGACCATCGATCCGGAAAAAATGTCCGGCTGGTAAGTCTTCGCGCCGCGACCGCGTTCATTTGTGAGTGCGGTCGCGGGGCTGGCGACCTTGTGTTTCTGCTCGTTCTTTTAGCGTGCGCGCCCGCCTTTTACGCGAGTGCCCATGTCTAATCCATTGCTCGATCTTCTGGATGCCGCCACCGAGGCCCGTGTTGCAAATCCGCAACTGCGCGCCTCGGTC
>JBBROQ010000189.1:0-6241 GCA_038229115.1 Planctomycetota bacterium
CGGCTGGCGCGCGGTAGCCGGCCTGAGCGCGGCGCCGTCGAGCGTCCGGGTGCCGCCGGCGCCGCTGATCAGATTCACGACTCAGAAGCGGCTGCGGGAGATTTCATCGCACCGCGGCCATGTGGCGAGGCAGTTATGGTGCAAAGCGCCTACCGCCATTCGGATTGGCGCCGAATGGCATCGCTGATCTGGCCTATGACTGGCGCGATGAGCGGCTGTGGCTGTGCCAGCAATGGTGGCGGCAGGTGCCGACCTTCGCGCTGGCCGCCGGCACGTTGCGTCTGCGTTGCGGCGATTTTCCGGAACGGGGCGAGCAGCTGCCGCTCGCCAACGGCGGGGCGCGCGGCGCCAATACCCTCGCGGTCGATCCGGTTGATCCGGACGTGATCTATTTGGGCAAGAAGGGCGACATCTACACCAGCTCGTTCGGCGTCGCACGCTCTACCGATGGCGGCGGTACCTTTGGCCGAAGCTGGTGGTGTCGACTCATCCGCCGCCGGTTTTACGGACGTCCATATTCATCGGAAACTTCGACCATTCGAGCGCGGCCGCAGCGGACTGACCCCGCACGTGGCCTAGAAGGATTGTGGCAACCATGGCCCATAGCATCGCTCGCCGCACCACCCGGCAGCCGGGTCACGCTGACCGTCGACTGGCGTAATGGGATCGAACACGTCATCGATTGCATGAAACTCTGCGATAGCGGCACCATCGTAAACTCAGCGCAAGGTCGCTAAAGGCCGGCGCGGCCAAGTCAGATGCAGGGAATTTCTTGGATGGGGCACTAGCATCCCGGGAATGACCGCGGTCTATGTTGTCGGTGACGTGCATTTGCGGGGCGACGGTCATGCCGGCGACGCGGGTTTTCTCGCCTTTTTGCGCCATCTGGCGACGCAGCCAGCCGCGCGGTTGGTGATTCTGGGCGATCTGGTCGAATACTGGATCGACGGCCCGATCGCGATCGGGCGCTACGCTGAGGTGCTCTCGGCATTGGCGCGGCTGCGCGCGAGCGGCTGGCGTTTGGACCTGGTGCAGGGCAATCGCGAACTGGTTGGCGGACGGCGCTTAGAAGCCGCCGTGGGTACGCGCATGCAGTGGCCGCGTTTGGATCTGCGCTTGGGCGCGGTGCGGGTGCGCATCGTCCACGGCGACCGGCTGTGCCACGATCCGGGCTATCATTTATTCGCGGCGTGGCTGCGCAGTTTCTGGCATCGCAGTTGGCAGCAGCTGTTCCCCAATACTTGGCATGAATGGGTCGCGCAGGGCCTGCGCCGGCGCAGTCAGGCGAAACAGAAACGCGATCGGCAACGCATTCGCTCGCGCGTGTTCATTGATCCGCGCCGGGTGGTCGGTGCAGCACACGGGGTGGATCTGTTATTGGCCGGACACATCCATGAATCCTGGCGCAGACACATACGGGGCGTTGATCTGACGTTGGTGGGCGATTGGCCAGGCAGCGTTGGGCATTGGTGCGAACTTGATGCCGACGGTCGACTGTTTCGACGGTGCTGGGATTTTCAAAATGGTTCCCCGCCGGCCGCGCGGGCTGCGGATTTCACCGCGCCCGCTACGGTGCCGGCATGACCTTCACGCCGATCCCTCAGGTTCTCGAAGCGCTGCGCCAGGGCCGCATGGTGGTGCTGGTCGATGACGAACAGCGCGAGAACGAGGGCGATGTCGTGGTGGCCGCGGATTTTGCCGATGCGGCCGCGATCGCGTTCATGGCGACCAAGGCCTGCGGACTGATCTGCGTGGCGATGGAAGGCCGGATGCTCGATCGCCTGGGCCTGCCGTTGATGACCAGCAACAACCGCTCGACCTTGGCCACCGCGTTCACGCTGTCGATCGAAGCGCGCGACGGCGTGACCACCGGCATCAGCGCCGCCGACCGTGCGCGCACGGTGCAGGCCGCGGTGGCCGACAACGCCAAGCCCGAGGACATTGTGGTCCCTGGCCACGTGTTTCCGCTGCGCGCACGCGACGGCGGCGTGTTGGTTCGGGCCGGGCACAGCGAGGCCAGCGTCGACCTCGCGCGCTTGGCCGGACTGAAACCCGCGGCCGTCATCTGCGAAATCATGAAGTCCGACGGCACCATGGCCCGGCTGCCGGATCTGATCGAGTTCTGCCGCGTGCATGGCCTGCTGTTGGCCTCGATCGCGGACCTGATCACGTACCGCGAGGCACGCGAAAGTTTGGTCACGCTGACTGCCGAAGGCACCGTCAGTACGCCGGCCGGCGAGTTCAGCGCCTATTCGTACCGCAGTACGGTCAGCGGCGAACATCACCTGGCGCTGGTCAAAAGCGCGCGCCTGCGCCCGGGCGCCGAAATCACCGAACCGGTGTTGGTGCGCGTGCACAAAGAAGCGGTGTTAACCGACGTTTTCGCGCAACCCGGGCATCTGCGCCCCGACGCGTATTTGCAGCATATCGCGCGCGCGGGCGAAGGCGTGTTCCTGTACATGCAGGATCCCGACGGCCGTGCGATGCCAGCGCAATTGGCGCGCCTCAGCGGCCGCGACCACCGCGATCGCCCCAGCGCCGAACCCGGCATGGACCCGCGCGATTACGGCATCGGCGCACAGATCCTGTTTCACCTGGGTGTTCGCCGCATGCGCTTACTGACCGGCAGCGAACGGCCGCTGCATGCGATTTCTGGGCATGGCTTAGAAATCGTCGAACGCGTGAAGCCGGATGCCGGCTGAGCTGGCTTGCTGTCGCTCGCCACGCGCCGAGCATCCGCGCCGCTTCATCGACACCGTAATTCCCTCTGTCACCTGATCGGACTTCAACGCCATGCTTCGTGAGATGCTCGTCGGCAAACTGCACCGCGCCGCCGTCACCGACTGCAAGCTCGACTACGCCGGCAGCCTAGGTGTCGATGCCGATCTGATCGATCAGGCGCACTTGTTGGTCCATCAAAAAGTCCAGGTCTACAACGTGAACAACGGCGCGCGCTGGGAGACCTATTTGGTCGCCCGCGCGCGTGGCCTGGGTGAAATCGTGGTGTTAGGCGCAGCCGCGCGTTTGGCGCAGCCTGGCGACCGCGTGATCATCGTTGGCTTCGGCATTTTGAGCGAAGCCGAACTGGCCACCTACGCGCCGACGGTGTTGGAATTGGACGAACGCAATCGCGTCATGGCCAAGCACTGAACGCATGCTGCTCGATCAGAAATCCGCGGTGGTGCTGCTGTCTGGTGGCCAGGATTCCGTCACCTGTTTGGCCTGGACCCTGACCCGTTTCCAGCGCGTCGAAACCGTGACCATCGATTACGGTCAGCGTCATCGCGTCGAACTTGAGGCCGCGGTGACCGTCGCGCGAATGGCCGGCGTGCGTCAGACCACGGTGCCGTGCGACAGCTTCCGGGCTCTCGGAGGCAATTCTTTGACCAGCGATGAAACCGTGCAAAGCGGTCTGCGCGCGGACACCAATTTGCCCAATACCTTCGTGCCCGGCCGCAACCTGATCTTCCTGACCTTGGCTGCCGCCTACGCCTTTCAGCGCGGCATCGGCGCGTTGGTCGCCGGCGTGTGCGAGGCCGATTACAGCGGCTATCCCGACTGCCGCGCCAAGACCATGGCGGCGTTGCAGGACGCCCTGCGTTTGGGCATGGACGGCGATTTCACCATCCACACGCCGCTGATGCATCTGACCAAGGCGCAGACGGTGCTGATGGCGCGCGATCTGAACGCGCTGCCGCTGCTCGCGCATTCGCATACCTGCTACAACGGCAGTCGCCCGCCGTGCGGCACCTGCCCGGCGTGCGTCCTGCGCGCCAAGGGTTTTGCCGAAGCCGGGATCGCTGATCCGCTGCTGACGGCTTAGGCCGACGCGCGCGCCACACGCACCCGCTGAGCACGGGCATCGAGCTTAGCTGCGGTCGCAGTGACGCGTGTACGCTGTCCGCATGGATATGGTCACGACATGAAAACAGCATCACCGGCCGCTGCTTGGCGCTTGGCGCTGTTGTTCCTCAGCGTCGTCAGTGGCGCTTCCGCGGCCGAGCGCATCAACCATGAGGGCCGCATCCTCGGGCCGATGCTGGTAGTTACCGCGCCGGTGTTGTTCAACACCGCGCAGGCCGACCAGATCCTGTCCGCGATGCAGATCATGCCGCGCGATAGCGCCTGGAACGAAGACGTGTCGCGGCGGCCGCTGCTGACGAATTCGACCGCGATGATCGCGCGCATCAGCAGCGATCTGGCCGCTTCGCGCCGCACGCTGCGGTTATTCGAAGAGATGAACTTCATCCTGGTGCCTGATAACCAGCCGCGCGTGGACATTCGTTTCCTCGATTATCCGGACGAATCCGACGACCTGAAAGCTGGCAGTACCGACATCGGCAGTTATCCACTGCCCACCAATCTACCGGTCGAAACCTGGCCCAGCGGCACCGGCGCGCTGACGTTGACACAGTGGCAGCAGGACGTGAACAATGACGGCGGCGATCGGCACGCGATCGTGGTGATGCCCGGCGCAGGCTTCATTTGGGAACTATGGCAGAGCAAACAGGTGCCGACCGCAACGCCGACGTGGCAAGCCTCCAACGGCGCGAAATTTCCGCTGAGCACCAATGTTCCTCGATCTACTGGCTGGACCTCGGGCGATGCCGCCGGGCTGCCGATGTTTCCAGCGCTGGTGCGTTTCGACGAATGCGAGCGCGGCATGGTCGAGCATGCGATGCGCGTGGTGGTGAAGCATTCGCGCGCGGAATATCGGTATCCTGCGAATCATTTCGCTTCGTCACCGTCGACCACCGATCCGGACGTCCCGGCTATGGGTCAGCGGCTGCGACTGAAGAGCGGTTTCGTGCTCCCGAATAACTGGACTGCGCAAGAACGCTCGGTGGCGCTGGGTCTGAAAAAATATGGCGCGTTGGTGGCGGATAACGGCGGCTTCTTTTCCATTTCGATCACGCCGGATCAGCGCTGGCCCGCCGGATGTTTCGATCGGATTCAGACTCTGGCGATTGATCAGTTCGAGGTGGTGCAGGGCACCGATGCGGCTGCGGGACCGCGTTCCTCAGGCGCGAGGACGGCGGACGCCGGCCCCGATCAAGCGGTGGGAGTGGCCGCAGGGGCGATGCTGCAAGGCATCGCCACCGGCGTGAACGCGACTACGCACTGGTCGGTCTATGCAGCCAGCGGGTCTGGCTCCGCGACGGTGAGCACTCCGGATGCGCTCGGCAGTCGCGTCGACTTCACCGCGCCGGGAACGTACACGTTCATGCTGCGCGTTGACGATGGCGTTCATACGCCGGCATTTGACGCGGTGATTCTTACCGTCAGTGCCAGCAATCCGGGGGACGTGGACGGCGATCGTCAGGTGACGGCGCTGGATCGCACGTTGGTCACGAACCATCTCGGCCAAACCTCGGCCAGTCCGGGTTGGGACGCCCGTGCTGATGCCGACGGCAACGGCGCTGTGACTGCGGCCGATATCGACGTGGTGACGCGCAATTTCGGGCGGACGTATCCCTGACGCAGCGGGCTTAGGCCTTCGTCCAATCCAGCACTCGCAGGCGCGGCACGCGGCGGAACTCGCGCACATTATGCGTGACCACGGCTAGGGCATGGGCCGTGGCGATGGCAGCGATCAAGAGGTCGCGTTCGCCGATCGGTTCGTGCCGGGTCGCTTCGCGCAGGCGCGCATGTTCGAGCGCGGCCTCGCGGTCGAAGTCCAGCACCGGATGCAGCGTCAACAGTCGTCGCCACGCGCTGCGATGGCGGTCGGGAAACGGGTGGCGGATGCTGCCGTATTCCAGTTCGGCCCAGGTCACCGAAGACACCGCCAGTTCATCGCGATGGGTGGTGGACAGATGCGCCAGCACCGCGGCATCGCCGCGCAGGGCGAAGCTCCAGATATTGGTGTCGAGCAGATAGCGCATCAGCGGCGTCCGCTTTTTGCGGGCGGAAGCAGGTCGTCCGGCGACAGCAGCTTGGCGCCGAGCGGTTCCGGATCGGGGAATTCCAGATCGGCGGTCAGATCGCGCATTTCGCCCCAGAAACCGCGTGGCCAGCCGTAACGATCGACCGGAGCGCTGGGGATGGGTTCGAGGATGATGCGGTCGCCTTCACGCCGGATCAGGACTTCGTCACCGGGCATGCGGAAGGCTTTCGGCAGCCGCACGGCTTGGCTGCGACCGTTCTGAAACAGCTTCGCGCGACTGTCGGCAACGATCGGATGGCCGTCTTCGTCGACGAGGTCATCGAGATAGTTGCCGGCTTTGTAACCGCCCGTCGC
>JBBROQ010000190.1:0-6159 GCA_038229115.1 Planctomycetota bacterium
CGTGGTGGTGGTCATGGTTGCCGATCCTAACAGCGGTTTCCCGCTTATCTGGGCGTCCGGAAAACCGGGGGAGGATCATCATCAGTTAAAGAATTTTCCAGGAGGCCTGGTGAATTCATCACTCCATCGGAGATTGTACCAAAGGACTGAGCCATCTTTGTTCGTTCTGCCAATGGCATGGAGCGTATGCGGTTGATGATAGATGCGGTCATTGCCACTTCTTGATCCAAAGCATTCTCTAGCACTGCCGCTAAGGAAAATCTGGTTATCGCCGCCTGGAAACGGCGCCGCTCTATCGCGTCAAGTTTTGGAGCTACCGCTCCTGAAACCGCGATAGACATGTTCACGATACCAATGCCGGCAAGCGAATCGATGAGCAATGGGTGGTGTGACGAAAATAGCCGCGACGCCCTCAGGCACACCAATAGATCATCCACTGCGGCACTTGCTTCACCACGCTGTGCATGCCAACGCGCGCGCAGAAGTCCCAAACGAATCAGCACACGCATTTTGTCAGTGTATGGCGACGCCACATCTATTCCTTCGTGGGCGATATCGATACCCCAATCGCAGTAGGAATTTGTAGATCCAAACGCAAGCAGATTGAGCGACTTAACTTTGACCGTGAAATAAGAATCAGCTTCCGGATTTGGCAGCGGACACTTCAAGGAGAGCTTAAAAATCGCTGAGTCTTCCTTCGGCAAAAACTCAAACGCCCGCCACCAATCCAATGCCGCATTCGCCCCCGGATCCAGCGCCGGCGTGACCTCTGCCGGAGCCTCGACCATCACCGGTTGTACGTCAGCTGCGCACATTCGCGCTGCAAACGGACTCACGCCAATGACCCATGCGATGACAGCAGCACGAAAAACAGCACGCAGCATGACGACTCCAAGATCCGCGCCGGCGCAAAGCCAGCGGCAGCAGTTGTGAATGCGGTGGAGAAAGCAGTGGTGAAAATAAGACATGAACAGCTTGTGAACATCAGCGTCTGAGCGGATACTACCCGGCCATGGCCATGTTCACCCGCACACTCGCGTACGCCGCGCCAGAAGCACGCCTTGGCTCTGGACACCTACGCCGCCGACACACGCTCGGCGCCATTCTTCGCTTCCCGCAAACTCCCAAATCCCCCGAGAAAAAGGACTGAATCTATGACCGCGACTGCTGACGCCGGCGTAATCGGCATGGCCGTAATGGGCCGCAACCTGGCCAAAAATATCGAATCGCGCGGACATACCGTCGCGATCTACAACCGTACCTGGGAAAAGACCGCCGAGGTCCTGGAGTGGGAACACGGCAAAGGCGCGCGCTTTGTCGCGTGCAAAGAACTGGCTGAATTCGTCGCCGCGATCAAGCGTCCGCGTCGCATCATCATCATGGTGCAGGCCGGCAAAGGCACCGATGCCGTGATCGAACAGATCGCGCCGCTGCTGCAAGAAGGCGACATTCTGGTCGACGGCGGCAACGCCTATTGGGGCGACACCGATCGCCGTGAAGCGTTTGCGAAGGGTAAGAATTTCTTCTTCGTCGGCATGGGCGTCAGCGGCGGCGAAGAAGGCGCGCGCCTGGGGCCGTCAATCATGCCCGGCGGTAATAAAGACGCGGTCGCCAAATTAATGCCGATCCTGACCGAGATCAGCGCCAAGGCCGGAAAAAAAGGCAACGAAGCCTGCGTTACCTGGTGCGGCGAAGGCAGCGCCGGACATTTCGTAAAAATGGTCCACAACGGTATCGAATACGGCGACATGCAAATGATCGCCGAAGTTTATGACCTGCTGACCCGCGGCCTGGGATATACCCATCCGAAATGCGCCGCGACCTTCACCAAGTGGAATCAGGGCGAACTGCAAAGCTTCCTAATCGAACTGACCGGCAAAATAGCTGACAAAGCCGACGGTAAGAAGAAAGGCAAGTTCCTGCTGGATGCGATCCGCGACGCCGCGGGCCAGAAAGGCACCGGCAAATGGACCACCGTTGCCGCGCTCGATGCCGGCGTCCCGATTCCCACCATCACCGCCGCAGTCGACGCGCGCTTGATGTCATCACTCAAAGATGAGCGTCTGATCGCAGCGAAGTCGCTGAAACTGTCGCATAAAAAACTCAAAGGCATCACCCCGGCCGATCTCGCCAAAGCGCTCTATGCCGCAAAGATCGCGGCCTATACGCAGGGCATGCGCCTGATCATCGAGTGCAGCAAACAGCGCGGCTACAATACCCCGGTGCAATTAATCCCCGCCATCTGGCGCGGCGGTTGCATCATCCGCGCTGCGTTCCTCGACCGCATCACCACCGCCTTCAAGAAGCAGCCGAACCTGCCCAGCTTGGTGGTTGCGGCCGAATTCAAAAAAGACATCGCCCGCACTTTGCCTGCCCTACGCAAAGTCGTCGGCGCCGCCGTCACCGCCGGCTTGCCGGTGCCCGCGCTATCGGCCTCACTGGCCTATATCGAAAGCTACGCCACTGCGCGGCTGCCGGCGTATGTAACGCAGGCGCAACGCGACGCGTTTGGTTCGCACACGTATGAGCGCCTGGAAAAGCCGGGAGTATTTGTGCATACGGAATGGTTGGGCTGAATTAGGACTATCGCGTCCCCGGGGCCGCCACCCCGGGGATCTTCATTTCACCACACCGATAAAGACCGGATCTCGCATGCCGAAATCCATACGTGATGACAAAATTACCGGCTGTCCCTCTGCACATCTGTTTTGAAAATATGACCACCCCAATCGCAAAGATCCGCCATAAGCACGAGGGTGAGGGACAAATGTTAGCCAAAGACGTCATGAAAGTATTTAACGATAGACTAACGCCCTTAAATAAGGAGCTTGGATTTAAGCGCAGTAAATCTTTCTCCAATGGCTACCAAAGAATGAACACACAGGAAAAGTGCGCTATATACTGGATGCAGTTCGATAAGTGGGGTTTCGATAAATTTTTCGGATCTCGCTTTACCGTAGAATTTCAACTTAGTGATCAAGATAAAATGAACAACTCATTCTCTGAAAGAAAACGATTTGGGCAATTGCTATGCGGCGAAATACTAAATCGAGTTAATATTCATAACCAACGAGTGATCGGAAGACTTCGAGAGCAAGACGTTCCAGTCGATCATCCGGCCCTAATAATAGCCAACCCATTGACTGAGAAGTGTCCGCTTTGGCCAAGAAATAATTATAGATACGACGGAAAGGACGATTGCTGGATCCATTACATACAGCCAGAAGACGTGGATGCCGCGTCGACATTGGTTGTGGCAATTGCTCAATATATAGCCCCAAGAATAATGAACCTAAAGTCACTAGACCTAAAAAATTAGGCTATGTATTTCCATAGTTTCCCATCGCAATCCTCCATGCGCTGCCAATCAGCACGCTGGTTATCAAAACCGGCACCATTCCGACCTTAAACCGAATCAGCGCCACGCTGGCCGCGACGGCAAAAGTGGCCGCTCGCCAATCGATACTGCCAAGCACCGGCAACGACCAGGACGTTCCGGCAATGTTCACGGGATGAACCTGCGTAAACAACACCTGCACGCTAAACCATAAAGCTAGATTCAGAATCACCCCAACCACCGCGGCAGTGACGGCGGTCAGCGCCGCAGTCAACGCCGGATGACGGCGCAGTCGCTCGATGAATGGCGCGCCGGTGAAAATATACAAATAGGATGGCAGAAAGGTCGACCACAGCACCACGATCGAACCGATTACGCCGGCCAGCATTGGGTTCATGCCCGGCGCCTGACGAACAGCGCCAACAAACCCGACGAATTGCAGCACCAGAATCAATGGCCCTGGCGTGGTTTCGGCTAAACCCAAACCGTCGATCATTTCGTGCGGCGACAACCACCCGAAAGGTTCGACCGCAGCCTGACCGACATATGGCAACACCGCATACGCGCCGCCAAACGTGATCAGTGCGGCCTTGCTAAAAAATAGCGCCTGCTCAGCAAACACATGACCGCGGCCGCACCACCACACCAGCGCGGCCAACGGGGCGAGCCACAGCACCAACCACAACAGCGCGGTGGCGACGGCTGCAAATATACGCGCACGTCCACCGTGCTGATCGTCGACCGCCTGCACTTCATCCGCGAGCAGCGGCGCGCTGCCGTGCCCGGACGCGATTCCCGCAAACGCCTGCGGCCACCGCCGGCCGATGATGAATCCCGTTAATGCCGCGACCGCGATCACCAATGGAAACGGCACGTGAAACATAGCGAGCGCAACAAACGCGGACGCCGCGATCACGACCAGCGCTCGGGTGTGCAAGGTGCGCGCGCCAATGCGCACTAACGCCGCCAACACCAATGCGATAACCGCCGGCTTCAGGCCATACAACACTGCCTGTAACGCCGGCGTGTGCTGCCAACGCACATAGGCGACGCTCAACATCAGCATCGCCACCGCCCCTGGCAGAACGAACAATGCGCCCGCCACAATCCCGCCCCACGTGCGATGCAGCAGCCAGCCCAAATAGCACGCCAACTGCTGCGCCTCGGGCCCCGGCAGCAGCATGCAGAAGTTCAGCGCATGCAAAAAGCGCGCTTCGCTGACCCACTGCTTTTCCTCGACCACGATGCGATGCATCAGCGCAATCTGCGCCGCCGGCCCACCGAAACTCAGTACGCCGATCTTTGCCCATACCGCGCACGCCGCGGCAAATGATACGCCATGCGCTGGCGGCGCGACCATGGCAGATACCTTGATTACTTCAGAAGGCGGCATGACCTTTTCTTTCATCACTTCTCGCGCCGCACAACCACCATCAATCCTTCAGCATCTCCAACAGTTCAATAGTGCCGCCATGCCGAATCACCGGATGGTGCTGCAAAAGTTCGAGCACTGCCGCACCGTCATCGGCATCGAAGCGCATATAGCCGCCAAGCCGCGTCGAAAGCACGACCGCTGGCCGCTCGCCAACAATTACCCCATTGGCAACCGCACTGCCGCCCTCGAACAAACCGGAAGCATTCGCGATGGTGAAGAAATGCTCCCATTCAGCCGCACTGGGAAGGATCTTTTGATTCGCGTGGATGAGCGCCAAATATTGCATTTTAGTCCGGGGTTACGATCTGAATGAAACCATCGCACATTACCTGAAATGCTTACTTATCAATACTACCAGCTTGGCTTGCCAGAATAGTCGCTACTCAAAGATCATGCGGCATGAATAAAGACAACAGCAGCAATCCAACACTTACCCAGAAACCACGTTTGTTTGCTCGGTATTTTTGAGTGAGCTGCCAAACCAGAAAGCTGGCGACGATAAACAGCAACGCAGCGAATGCCGCTGCCGTTATGTCTGACTCTTTAACCGAAATCACAGCCAGCACTACCGACATGAAATAAAAACATAGCGTCATCCAAATGATCGCGCGCATTATATGACTCCCTTACTTGGTTTAATCCATCTTGGAAACCGAAACCATTCACCTTGCCCGTGAACAATCGCACCTAACCACTACGCGCCAGCATGATCGCCTGGAACGGCAGCCAATACGGGGAATCGCCGAGGCGCACGAGCGTCGTTGCCTGAGCCTGTGCGGTGATTGCCGACCACGGCAGCGGGCCTTCGGCTTGGCGGCCTTTGGCAAAAAACCAACGCGGTTCGTCCGCGTTGCTGACGGTGGCCGCGGCCCATAGCTGCGCGGTTTCAAAGGCGCGGGCGATATCAGCGGATTCAAGGCGGTTGTCGTGATTAGCATCGAACGCGACCAGATACCGCGCATTCGCACGCAGCCAGTCACGCAAGGCGCTGGAAGTATCCGGCTTGGATGAAACCTCCGCGTGGTCGTTTTCTGCCTCAGGCGCGACCGCAATGGTCTTGCCAAGGAAATCCGGCAATTGGATGCCGACACTGCGGGTAAGTTCATGCAGGGGCGGCAGCGCGCCCATCAGGCCGGAAAAAAAATCGGCGGTGCGGCCTTTACCATTCGCACCAGAACCATTGTCCCACACCGTGACCTTGTCGATCTTCAGGTTCGATACGGCCTTCACCTGTTCGGCGACCAGTTTGATCCTCCCCCGGTTTTCCGGACGCCCAGATAAGCGGGAAACCGCTGTTAGGATCGGCAACCATGACCACCACCACGCCAACATCACGCCCTGCGAAGCAGCGGCGGCGTAAGCACACGAAGGAATTCAAGCAGGAGGC
>JBBROQ010000191.1:0-6101 GCA_038229115.1 Planctomycetota bacterium
ATACAACACGAACACCCGACCGGTACGCCACGCACCGGCCAACGGCTAATTGATCAAAAATCCAATCAGCACGCATAAAGTCAAAATCGCCGCCAAGCATTGGCTGACGGCTTCGTCGACGGTGTCCTTCTGGCGGCAATGTTCCATCAACACATGCCACCACGCGAACGGCAGCGCGCGGTCAGCATCGTCGGCAAAAGCGATCTCGTTGATAAGCACGAATTTCAATCCGGCGAAACCCGCGCCGGTCAAAAGCGTCACCACGATCGCTGGCCACAACGAAGTGCGCGACGGGGCCAAGCCGCCGAGCTTTGCGACGACACGCGCCAGCGGTCCCGGCGGATGCGAAGGCGGTGAATAAGGATTGGTGACCGACATCGGGGCGATGGCGTACTGGCGACCCCGAGTCAGTCCACGCTAATAGCGCGAGCCGGTGCGGTTGCGTGCGTTGCTTCCATCGTAGCATCCGCGCCGCGTTGGACGCGGGGAGGCTTCGTGAAGGTTCTGGTCATTGGTAGCGGCGGGCGCGAACACGCTCTGGCATGGAAACTGGCGCAAAGTCCTCGGGTTGAACGCGTGTTCATCGCCCCCGGAAATCCCGGCACCGCGACTATAGGCACCAATGTTCCGATTAAGATCACCGAGATCGAAGCGCTCGCACGGTTCGCGGTCGAGGAAGGCATCGACCTCTCGGTGGTTGGGCCGGAGATCCCGCTGGTGCTGGGCATCGTAGACGAATTCGCGCGGCGCGGTTTGCGCGCCTGGGGCCCCAGCAAAGCCGCCGCGCAGCTGGAAGGCAGCAAGGTCGCAATGAAGGAATTCCTGCGCCGGCACAACATTCCCACGGCGCAGTTTAAGGTCTTCAACAAGGCATTTGAAGCGCACGCTTACATCGACGAAGTCGACGGCCCGCTGGTGGTGAAATGTGATGGCCTCGCTGCGGGCAAAGGCGTCACCGTCGCGAAGACCGCCGCCGAAGCGCACGCCGCGATCGAACGCATCATGGTGCAGTTCGAGTTCGGCCGCGAGGCCGGGCGACACGTCGTGATTGAAGAGATTTTGCGCGGCGAAGAGATCAGCGTATTCGCGTTCTGCGACGGCCACAACGCGGTGCTGTTGGATTATGTGCAGGATCACAAACAGGTGTTCGACGGCGACGAAGGCCCGAACACGGGCGGCATGGGCGCGTTTTCACCGGTGCCGGGATTGATGAAGCCGCGCGACGAAGACGACATGGTCCGGCGCATTTTAGTGCCGACCATGAGCGGCTTGGTGCACGAAGGCCGGCCGTATGTCGGCGTGCTGTACATGGGTCTGATGCTGTGCGACGGCGGCCCGAAAGTGATCGAATATAACGTGCGCTTTGGCGATCCCGAATGCCAGACGTTGATGCTGCGCCTGGAAAGCGACCTCGTGAACGTGCTCGAAGCGTGCCTCGACGGTAAGCTCGACCAGATCACGTTGGAGTGGAACAACGACGTCGCGGTGTGCGTGAATCTCGCCTCCGGCGGTTATCCCGGCACCTATCCCAACGACGTGCCAATCATTGGCCTGGATTCACCGGCGGCGCGCGCCGCCACCGTGTTCCATGCCGGCACCGTGGAGAAGAACAGCAAGCTGCTGACCGCCGGCGGCCGCGTGTTGTCGGTTTGCGGCCGCGGCGCGACCTTGGACGCCGCGCGCGCGGTCGCTTATGCGGCGTGTGACGCGATCACCTTCACCGGCAAGCATTGCCGGCGCGACATCGGGCGCCGGCAGGAAGCCCGGGCCGTGCGCCCAGCGAACGGCTGAATACGTGATGAGCACCGCGCAGCGAAGCATCCTGTGCGTGTGTTCGGGCAACACCTGTCGCAGCCCGATGCTGCAGACCTTGCTGCAAAAGTCGCTGCGGACCGCGACAATCACCAGCGCCGGCACCAGCGCGCTCAACGGCCAACCGGCCAGCACCGGCGCGCAAGCCGCGATGACTCGCCGTGGGCTCAGCCTGAACGAGCATCGCAGCCGCGCGGTAAGTGAACTCGATCTCGCCGTATTTGACCGCATTTTGTGCATGACCTCGGCGCACGCGGCCTACATCCGCAGCCGCGGCGTGCCGGCCGCGCGCATTGCGGTGGTGAATGCCGAACACGGTGGCGTGCCTGATCCGTTCGGCGGCGATGACGCTGAATATGAAACCTGTGCGCGCGTGCTGGAACACGCGGCACTCGCATTTGCGACCACTACCAACAACTAAGCGAACCCCTGATGAGCGACAGCCTTGATCGCGCCCGCCTCGCCATCGACGCCGCGCATGCCGCCGATCCTGAACGCACCGCCGACGGCCACGCCGCCGAACTGCGCTATGCCGATTTGCTGGAAAAATGGCTCGGGCAATTGATCCCGGCACCCAGCACCGCGCTGCGCTTGGCCGCACGCTGCCAGCACCTCGAACGCTGGACCATCCCACGCGCCAGCTTCCCGCTCGACCGCGTCGGCTATCTGCAATGGCGCCGCAGCGTGCATGTTCGGCAAGGCGCGCGCGCGCGTGAATTGCTGCTGAGCGCCGACTGCGACGCCGAGCTTTCGCAGCGGGTCGAACAACTGGTCGCCAAGGCTGCGCCCAAGGGCGACGCCGACGGCCAAGCACTTGAAGACGCGGCGTGTCTGGTGTTCCTCGCCGATGAACTGACCGATTTCGCCAGCACGCATCCCGACTACACGCGCGAGAAATTCATCGACATTATCCGCAAAACCTGGCGCAAAATGAGCCCCGACGCACACCGCTTGGCCCTGACCATCGCGCTGCCGCCGGCGCTGTCCGAAATGGTGCACGCCGCAGTTTCCAGCTGAGTGCCAGCGTGAGTGCCAGCTGAGCAGGCGCTGATTGAACCGCACCGTTGCGGTCTCGATCGCGGACTCTACTTTGCCCGCCCTGCCGCCGTCACGTACGGCGCAGATCGCACCTCTGGCCGAGTGGCGGAATTGGCAGACGCAGTGGATTCAAAATCCACCGACCTCTAAAGTCTTGTGGGTTCGAGTCCCACCTCGGCTACCAGTCGCAATCAACGCGGTAACGCACAAACCCTGGGATAAAATCTCAGGGTTTGTGCTTTTTTCATGACCGCGCCGCAGTCAGCGCTTCATGGTTTGAAAGATATGCCCAAGGCTTTCGCAATCCGCGCGCCATAGGTCGCGTCGGCTTTGACGAAGTGCTGCACCTGCCGTTCCTGGATCGCGCGCTCGGCGCCACGCAGGTGACCAGAAAGATTCGCGACTAAGCGGTCCTGCTCGTCCGGCTTCAGCACCCGCCAAAGCATACCGGCCTGCTCGAAGTCGTCGGCTTTGCTGGCCTGCGGATATTCGGTACGGCCGGTGGTGCCGGTCAGTGCGCTCGGGACTTCCTTGGTCGACGGCACCGCGACCGGGCCGCCGTAACTGTTCGGCGCATAATTCAGCGCGCTGCCACCGTTGCCGTCGACGCGCATCAGGCCGTCACGTTGATGATTGGCGATCGGGACTTTCGCCTGATTCACCGGCAGCTGTGCGAAGTTGGCGCCCAAACGATAGCGCGCCGCGTCGGGGTAGGAAAACAGCCGACCTTGCAGCAATTTGTCGGGCGAGACTTCGACCCCGGGCACCAGATTCGCCGGGCTGAACGCGGCCTGCTCGATGTCGGCGTAAAAGTTCTGCGGATTGCGATCGAGCACCAAACGGCCAATCGGGATCAGGGGATAATCGCTGTAGAGCCAGACCTTGGTCACGTCGAATGGATCGAAGCGATACGTTTCAGCCGCGGCCAACGGCATGATCTGCACGTAGGCCTTCCACGCCGCGACCTGACCGCTCTTAAGGTGCTCGAACAAATCGCGCGTGGCGTGATCGGGATCGGTGCCGGCAAGATGCGCGCATTCCTCAGCCGTGAGGTTTTTGATTCCGGCCTCGGTCTTGAAGTGATATTTCACCCAGCACGCCTCGCCGTTGGCATTGACCCATTTAAAGGTGTGACTGCCGAAACCGTGCATGTGGCGGAAATTGGCCGGGATACCGCGATCGCTGAACAGGATCGTCACCATGTGCGTAGATTCAGGTGAGTGGCTGAAGAAATCCCAGAACGCGTTGTGATCTTTCAGGTTGGTTTGCGGGTTACGTTTGTGAGTGTGGACCATGTCCGGGAACTTGAACGGATCGCGGATGAAAAAGACCGGCGTGTTATTGCCGACAAGGTCGTAGTTGCCGTCCTCGGTATAAAATTTCAGCGCAAAACCGCGCGGATCGCGCTCGGCATCGGCCGAGCCTTTTTTCGCCGCCGACGGTCGAAAACCGCGCCAGCGCCGGCGTACGTCGTCCGGCCTTGCTGAAGATGTGCGCCTTGGTGTGGGCGCTCATGTCGGCAGTCGCTTCGAAATATCCAAACGCGCCCGCGCCTTTCGCATGCACCACGCGTTCGGGAATGCGCTCGCGCGCAAACGCGGCAAGCTTTTCGGTCAGCTGAAAATCCTGCATCAATACCGGGCCGCGGGTGCCGGCGGTCAGGCTGTGTTCGTTATCGGGTAACGGCGCGCCGTTGTTGGTGGTCAGCGAGGACATAAGTGATTTCCTTGATGGTGAGGATGAGTGCCGAGCGATGGTCGGCAGCAAAAAGAACATGGGTCGAAACCTGAAGGTGGCCAATCCATGGGCGCTATCTCAGCGATCGACGGCCTCTATCAAGTCGACGGCACGGTTGGCGGGCGGCTACGGCCAGGGTGCTGCGCCAGTGTTTCCAGCTGCGCTCAGTCCGGTGCATGGAAACGTTCATCCTGCTGACTTGCATGCGCGCGCGACCAGCTCGACTGGCCGAGGTCGTGACGGCATTCCCTATTCTCATCCGTGGTCGCGAATGAATCCGACGACCGTCGACGTAGGTGCCGCCCTGCGCGCCGTCACCGCGCCTGACGTGGTACACGACGAACTCGCCGCGCGCGCGCAGTGGGCCGGCGACGCCAGCATGTATTGGTTGGTGCCGAAAGTGATGGTGATCCCACGTCACGCCGACGACGTGCGCGCGGTGTTGGCGGTCGCGGCCGCGCACGCGGTGCCGGTGTGCTTCCGCGCTGGTGGCACCAGTTTGTCCGGGCAGGCGGTGACCGACGGCATTCTGATCGTCATCAGTCGGCATCTGCGTCGCATCACGGTGCACGACGATGGCGCGCGCGTGACCTGCGAGCCGGGCGCGGTGGGCGCGTGGGTGAACGCTGCGCTTGCTCCGTATGGCCGACGCATCGGGCCGGATCCGGCCAGCATGCAGGCTGCCGAGATCGGCGGCATCGTCGCTAACAATGCATCGGGCATGTGCTGTGGCGTGCAGGACAACAGCTATCGCACCGTCGTCGGGCTCGACCTAATTTTGGCCGATGGTTTTCGTGTCGACACGGCGGCGTCTGACGCCGACGCGCGGCTGTTATTCGAGCGGCCGGCGTTGCATGCGGGCTTACTGAAACTCGCGCATGATCTGCGTGCGCAGCCGGCATTGGCAGCGCGCGTGCAAACCGCGTTCGCGACCAAAAACACCGTCGGATACAGTCTGAATGCACTGTTGGACGCCGACACGCCAGCGCAGATTTTGCAGAAACTGGTGATCGGTTCGGAAGGCACGCTCGCCTTCATCGCCAGCGCCACGTTCCGCACCGTCCCCCTGCCGAAATATCGCGCCACGGCGTGGCTGCTGTTTCGCGATGTCGATGCGGCTGGCCGCGCGGTCGCGCCGCTAACGGCGCTGGGCGTAGCGGCCGCGGAACTGCTCGATGCGGTCGCGCTGCGGCGCGTCGCGACCGCACTTCCTGACGCGCTGCCGCTGGGCGAACCGGCGGCGTTGTTGGTGGAATTTCAGACCGCGGATCCGTTCGCGCTGGCCGAGCTGATCGCGGCCGCGACGCCGGTGTTGGCAACGTTTGCGCTCGCTGCGCCGGCGCAGTTCACCACCGACACGACGCTGCAGGCGCGCTATTGGCACATCCGCAAAGGCCTGTTTCCATCGGTCGGCGCGATCCGCGCCGCCGGCACCACGGTCATCATCGAGGACGTGACTTTTCCGGTCGCGCAGTTGGCCGAGGGCGTCCACGCGCTGCGTGCCTGCTTTGCCG
>JBBROQ010000192.1:0-6077 GCA_038229115.1 Planctomycetota bacterium
CCGGCGGCACCTCGATCGGCGATTTCATTTTGTTCGATGACAGCCACGGCCTGGTCATCGAGCGCGATGACAGCCAAGGGAAGCTCGACGGCTTTAAGCGCATCTTCAGCGTCGGTCTGGGCGCGCCGGGCGATTATGTGACCAAGACGCAGGCCGTGGATCTGATGAACATCACAGATCCGGCGGGAATTTCGCTGCCGGCGCGTCCGGGCGACATCGGTTTGGGCGCCGCGTTCGCTTTCCCGTTCGTCACTATCGAAGACGTGGTGGTATTGGACGCGACGCACATCGGGGTGCTGAACGACAACAACTTTCCGTTCAGCGCCGGGCGCAATCCGGTGACGCCGACGTCCGCCGGCCGTGCGGATGACAACGAGTTCATCATCCTCGCGTTGCCCGCGCCGCTGTGGACCAAGACGCCGAAGCCCAAGCCGTTCCCGTTTCCGTGGGGCAATGGCTGAGCGACAAAACGCGCGACCTGCGCTAAATTTCTTTCGATGCGCAGTCAGCACCGCGCCCGCACGGAATTCCGGGCGGGCGCGGTGGTTTTTCAGGCGATTCCGCTCATGGCGCGGTCGCAGGCAGGCGCGCTTTTGCGCTGAGAACTTTTACTTCTGCGCGGCGGCCAGCGCCTTGGCGTAATCGGGTTCGTTAGCGATCTCGCCGACCAGTTCGCTGTGCAGAACGGTGCCGTCGCGATCGACCACCACCACCGCGCGCGCCAACAGGCCTTCAAGCGGACTGTCGGCGATGCGCACGCCGAAGTCGGTGCCGAAGGTTGAGCGGAACGCCGACGCGGTGGTGACGTTGGCCAAACCTTCAGCGGCGCAGAAGCGGCTCATCGCAAACGGCAGATCGTTCGCGACACAGACCACCGTGGTGCCGGACAGCTTGCTGGCTTCCGCGTTGAACGTGCGCACCGATGTGGCGCAAGTCGGCGTGTCGATGCTGGGGAAAATGTTGAGGATCACGCGTTTGCCGGCGAGGTCGGCGGGCGTCAACGCGCCGAGGTCGGCTTTGACGAGGGTATATGCCGGCACTTTTGCGCCGACTTTCGGCAGTTCGCCGTTGGTGTGGATGGGATTGCCTTTGAGCGTCACGGTAGCCATGGGAAGTTTCCTTGGCCGGCGACGCTGGAGCGATTCGTCGGCGAAGGAAGGTGCTTTCGTAGCGCTTCCACCAACCGCGCCGACCGGATCCTGCGCGCATGTCCAACCTGTCTGCTCGTGATCTTGCGGTGCTGTGGCATCCGTGTGCGCAGATGCGCGATTATGTGGATTTTACGCCACTGCACGTGATCGGCGCGCAAGGTTCGCGCATCCACTTGGCCGATGGCAGCACCGTGATTGATGCGATCAGTTCATGGTGGTGCAAAAGCCTTGGCCATCGACATCCGCGCCTGTTGGCCGCACTGCGCGAACAGTTGGACAACTTCGAGCACGTGCTGCTGGCCAACACCACCAACGCGCCGGTGGTGCGGCTGTGCGAGCGGCTGCTGCTGGCCGCGAATGGCGATGAGCAAGTAGGCCCGCCGTTCACCAAAGTGTTCTTCGCCGACAATGGCTCCACCGCGGTCGAGGTCGCACTGAAGATGGCGGCCCAGGCACAGCAGCAGCGCGGGCACCCGCACTGCGGACATCAGCAGCGCACGCGCTTCGCGTGTCTGGAAAACGGCTATCACGGCGAGACCGTCGGCGCGTTGTCGGTCAGCGACTGTGGCCTGTATCGGCAGCATTACGGCGCGCTGTTGAGCGAACCGATCGTGCTGCGCGGCCTGCCGTATCGCGACGGGCCGCACGATCCGCGGTGGCAGGACGCGGCCGCAGAATGGCCGGGGTTGGAGCAGCAGCTCGACGCACAGGCAGATGTGTTGGCCGCGATCGTGATCGAACCGCTGCTGCAAGGCGCGGGCGGCATGCGGCTGTACAGCCCGGATCTTTTGCGCCGGCTGCGCACATGGTGCGACGCGCACGACACGCTGCTGATCGCGGACGAGATCGCCGCCGGTTGGGGTCGCTTGGGCACCATGTTGGCCAGCCATCACGCCGGCGTGCGGCCCGATGTGGTGGTGTTGTCGAAAGGCCTGACCGGCGGCGTGCTGCCGTTCGCGGCGGTGCTGGCGACTGAGGCGATGTATCAGATTTTTTTCGCGGATTACCGCGACGGACGCGCATTTTTGCACTCGAACACCTACGCCGGCAATGCCTTGGGCGTCGCGGTCGCGCATGCAGTGCTGGACGAATATGAGCACGCTGCGGTGCTCGCGCGGGTTGCACAGGTCGGCCCGCGGTTGCGCACCGGACTGGTTGAGCTCGCGCGCACACGGCCATGGCTCAGCGGTGTACGCGGCTGCGGTATGATGGCCGCCGTCGATCTGCGCGCGCGTGACGGCAGTATGCTCGATCCGGCGAGCCGCACGGGCTACGCCTGCTATCGCGCGGCGGTCAACCGTGGCGCGCTGCTGCGTAATCTGGGCGATACGCTGTATCTGTTCCCGCCGCTCAACATCAGCGCCGGCGACATCGACGAGTTGCTGTCGATCCTCGCGGCAAGCGTTGACGAGATCCTGGCGTGATCGAAATCGCCGATGATTCCGAGCTCGCCCTGCGCTTAGATTTGCTGTGCGAAAGTTTTCGGTATTGGATGGGCCGCGATGTGATCGCGCCGGGGCCGGGGCGCGCGCAGCGGCTGTACGATGCTCAGGCGATCATCGTCGCGCACGGCACCGAGGCCGAGCCGGTGTTCTGGTTCGGCAACCGCGCGGCGCAGCGGGTGTGGGAACTGGATTGGCCGGCGTTCACTCGCCTGCCGTCGCGGCAATCGGCACCGTCCGGCGGCGATGAAACGCGGCGGCGCGCATTGCTCGCGCAGGCCACGCGCGACGGCTTCATCACCGGGCTCAGCGGCGTGCGCATGAGCGCCAGGGGCCGCCGGTTCTGGATTGAGGACGTGATCGTGTGGAATCTGGTCGACGCGCAGGGCGTCGACCATGGCCAAGCTGCAACCTATCAGCGTTGGCGGTATTTACCGGAGGTTTGAGGTGCGCAGCGCGTACTGACGGCGCTCCCTCTTCCGCCGGGCGTCGGCCGGTTATGGTCCCGGACTACTCTCCTTACTTCTCTCCTTTGGAGCCGACCATGCCGCTGACTTCGGACCAGTACCTGCGCTACGCCCGTCATCTGACGCTGCCGGAATTCGGCGAGGCCGGGCAGGAGAAATTACTAAAGGCGTCGGTGCTGTTGATTGGTGCCGGTGGCTTGGGTTCGCCGTTGGCGCTCTATTTGGCCGCGGCCGGCGTCGGTCGTTTGGGCATCATGGATTTTGACGTGGTCGACCTGTCGAATTTGCAGCGCCAAGTCATGCACCGCACGCAGGACGTCGGCACGCCAAAAGCGCGCAGCGCGAAACGTGCGATCAACGACCTGAATCCCGGCGTACAGGTCGACCTGTACGAGGAAGGCATCAGCTCGGCGAATGCGTTGGAAATCATCGGCAAATACGACGTGGTGATCGACGGCACCGACAATTTTCCGACGCGTTATCTGGTCAATGACGCCTGCGTCATGTTGGGCAAGGTGAACATTTACGGTTCGATCTATCGTTTCGAAGGTCAGGCGACGGTATTTGATGCCAAGCGCGGTCCGTGTTACCGCTGCCTGTACCCCGAACCGCCGCCGCCGGGTGAAGTCCCGTCGTGTAGCGAAGGCGGCGTATTGGGCGTGCTGCCCGGCACCATCGCCATGATTCAGGCCACCGAGGCGCTGAAGGTGATCACCGGCATCGGCACGCCGCTGATTGGACGCTTCCTGCGTTATGACGCGCTCAACATGAGTTTTCGCGAATTGAAGCTGCGCAAAGATCCGACCTGCCCGGTGTGCAGTGCTAATCCGACCATTACCAAGCTGATCGATTACGAGGAATTCTGCGGCCTGAAGCGCCCGGCGGCCGAGATTGCGGCCGAGCAGGCGATGGAGATCAGCGTCAGTGATTACGCCACGTTGCGCGAATCAGGGGTCGAACATGTTCTTTTGGATGTGCGCGAAAGCTTCGAACTCGCGATTTGTCAAATTGATGGCAACGTGAATATTCCGCTTGGTCAATTGCCGAATCGATTGAATGAATTGTCCGCCTGGAAAAACAAGCGCATCATCACCCAATGCAAATCGGGACGGCGTTCTATGACTGCTCTGCAAACCTTAAAAAAGTACGGTTTTACCAAGGTGCAGAATCTTGCCGGCGGCATTCTCGCTTGGGGCGAAGAGATCGATCCGGCGATTAGCGCTTATTAATGATTTCGCTGTGTGACGAAGTATAGATCATCGTGTGACGCAGTGGTTTCACACGATGGTCATCTTCAATGTGTGTGAACTGGACTACGACGGTCTTTTATTTCGTAGGGAAAATGGGTGAGGCGGTTTGCATCAAGCTTGGTATGTCGGCGTGCTGTTCATCGCCGTGATCATCCAGGAACGACGCAATGTCCATGAGCTCCCTGCGCGCTAGACTCAATTCCTTACCATTTTCACGGAGTTTTCTGCCGATTGTAATCGGGATGATGATTCTAGTTGCCGCCGCCGATATCAGGGCGACGGAAACGACTGCGCTGACCACCACGACGACGACGCCGGCGCTCAATGCGAGCTTCACCATTTCGGCCCGAATCGACAATGCCGGGATATTCTCCTGTTGGGGGCAGGTGGTGCGGTGGGATAAATCGAAACTGCGGCTCGATGCGCAGGCTTCTGGCGACTTCACCACATACGTTCCCGATTCACGCTCGTTGGCGGACATCAACACCAGTGGTGAGATTCGTGCCGGTGGTTTCTATCAATCTGGGACGTCCTATCCAAATAACGGTGGCGGTTCAGGTCGGGTGGCGGTGTTTACCTTTACGCGCATCGCCAACGGAACGACGAGCATCACCGCGCCGGCGCGTTCCGATAGCGATTCGTTCGGATGGGCGCTGATCGCAGCCGATGGCACCTTGCGCTCGCCTTCAGGGGCCAGTGCGGTGACGCTGAATGATCCGGTGACGGTGGCGAATGCGGCCCCGATCGTCAGTGCTGGTGCCAATCAAACCATCACGTTGCCGAACGGCGCCAATCTCGCAGGTTCGGTCAGCGATGATGGTCTGCCATCGAATGTTTTGTCGGTTACCTGGAGCAAAGTAAGCGGCCCTGGCACGGTGACATTTGTGAATGCGAATGCGACCACTACGGGCGCGACGTTCAGTGTGGCTGGAAGCTATGTTCTGCGCCTGACGGCCAGTGACGGTGCATTATCAAGCACCGCGGATCTCACCATTACGGTGAATGCTGCGGCGACGAGTGGAAATGGCACGGGTTTGATGGCCACCTATTTCGACAATAGTGATTTCACCGGATCGTCGATCACCCGCACGGATGCCACGGTGAACTTTGATTGGGGTAACGGTTCGCCAGATCCCGCGATCGGCGTCGATACCTTCAGCGCGCGTTGGGAGGGTCAGGTGCAGGCGGTCTATTCCGAGACCTATACCTTCATTACTACCAGCGACGACGGCATCCGCCTGTGGGTGAACGGACAGCAGATCATCAATAATTGGACTGATCATTCGCCAACGGATAACTCTGGTACCATCACGCTGTCCGCCGGTCAGAAATATGATGTCAAAATCGAATTCTTCGAGAACGGCGGCGGCGCAACCGCGAAGCTGGCGTGGTCCAGCGCGTCGCAGGCGCGCGAAACTATTCCGGCAAAACAGCTTTTCCCCTCGAGCGTCGCGCCAGTTCCGACCGGAACGGGCTCGATTGAACGCGAATACTGGACCGGTATCGGCGGCAATAACATCAGCGCGATTCCGCTGACGACTGCGGCCACGGGCATCGATACGCTTACCAGTCTTGAAGGCCCGTCGAATTGGGCTGACAATTACGGTTCGCGCGTGCGCGGGTATCTGGTGCCCGCGGTCGGAGGCAGCTACACCTTCTGGGTCGCTACCGATGACAACGGCGAGCTGTGGCTTAGCAGCGATGATCAGCCTGCGAACAAGGTGCGCATCGCCTACGTCACCAACTGGACCAACGCGCGCGAGTGGA
>JBBROQ010000193.1:0-6010 GCA_038229115.1 Planctomycetota bacterium
ACTGATGACGGTTGCCGTACCGAACTGCGCTTGGGTGCGCTGATCGTAATGGGCTCGGTGTTCTTGTGGCTGTGGGCCGGGCCGCGGATTTGCAGCCAACTGTATGTATTGGGCGCTGTGCTGCTGTTGGTTGGCGCGCCGCTGCAAGCGATCCAGGGCCGGGCCGGGCGGCCGGGCTATCCGTGGAAGCTGGCATTGGCGTTCACGGCGTTGGGCGCGTTGATGTGGCCGGATCTGCGTTTCCGCGACGCGCCGGGCGCGCCAGTGCAGGTGCAGGAAGTCGCGCCGCTGTTGTTTGCTGCCGGCGTGTGGTTGCTGTTGTGGTGGCCGGTCTCGCGCTCCAAAAAATCAGAAAACAGGATGGTCGCAGCATGACGCCCGAACGTCAGCAATTAGCGATCTGGGGCGGCGGCGCAGGCGCATTGGTACTGATCGCGGTGATTCTGTTGATGGTGCGCGGCGGCAGTTTGAACCAGGCGCAAAGCCGCGTCCGCACCGCGCACGCCGCATACGAAAAGCTCTACCATCCCGACACGGCCAAAGATGGCCGCCCGGTGGCCGAAGTGCTGCACGAACTGGCCGCGGCCAAGGACCGTCAGGACGACGCCCTGCGCCGTGGCGAAAACCTGTTGGTGCCCGAATTGCCGAAGTCGTATCAGGACGCGGATCTGGTGCGCGGGGCGGCACAGGTCAGTGCCGACCACAACGCGGTGCGCAAAAAGGCTCAGGCGCAAAACATGAAACTGCCAGTGGCATTGCCGTTCGATGGCGGCCTGGATCGCGATGAAAGTCTGCGCACACGGCAGTTGGCGTATCTGTATTTGTACCGCGCGGTGCTGGATCACTGCATCACTGCCGGGGTCACTAAAGTGCAGACGGTCGCCATCGGCGGCGGCAGCGCTGACCTCAGCGGCGCATATGCGTTGTTGACCTGCGACTTGGATCTGGAACTGAGCTATGACGCGACTCAACGCCTGCTGACTGCGCTGAATCAAGCTAGTGCTCAGGGCCTGGGTCTGCGCAGCATCGATCTGCTGCACAACCGCGACGGCAAACAGAAACTGAAACTCACCGTTGGCCTGCTAACCCCCAATCGGCCAGGCTGGCAGTTAAAGCCGGAAAAAACTGATGCCGGCGCGAAGCCGGCTGGCGGCGGCCGACTCGGTCGTCTAGGCGGAGGCACCTAATGAAACCGACTCCGCACCTATTGATCGCCGCGGGCCTCTTGCTGACGGCGCTGATCGCCGTGCTTGGCACTTTGTTCGGTGGTAGCGCATCGTTCCCGATCCCGACTACCGAGCTGCGCATTACGGCCGCACAAGCCGACTTGTCAGTGCTGCCGGCCGAGGCCGCAACCAAACCATTGCGCGCGGAACTCGCTGATGAGTTGAATGGCAATCCGTTCACGCTTGCGGCCGCGACCGAGCGCGGCGCTCCGCATATTCCGCCACCGCCACCGCCGCCGTTGACGCTGCCCGCGCCGCCGGCCCTGCCCCTGATCGAACGGTGAGCGCGATGATGAACTCGAGGCTGAAAACTGCGCTGAGTACCATTGTTTTTATGACGCTGATGTTCTCTGCGATCGGAATCTGCGCGGCCGAGGAGCGCACCCCGTTGAGTGTGCGCGACTACGACGAAGTGGTGCTTGCTGGCCGCAATGATTCGGTCGTCGGTACCATTTTGCAGGACGACAACGACGGCGTGCGCATCGTCCAGGACGGCCACAGCGATAAGGGCGTTTGGTATCCGCGTACGCAAATCGCGAAGATTGAATACCGCCAAACCGCCGAACAAGCGGTGCAGCGACGTGGTGCCGAAGCCTTGGCCGCGAACGATTTCACCGACCTGCTGCGGACCATGAAATGGGGTGTTGAAAAAAGCGTGAAGGACGCCGCGCTCGACCTCGGGCAGAAGGCTTTGGCGCGCAAAGGCAGCACCGACATTGCTGCACTGGTGATGACATTGCTGTGGGAAAAGGACGACGCGGCCGGCGTCGCCACAGCAGCAAAACAGGGCATGGCGCTGGATCCACGTTGGCCGTTGGGCTATCTAAACCTGGCTAAGGCGCTGGAAAAACTGGGCCAGGCGGAGGAACTGAAAAAGCTGGTGCAGGCGTGGCTTGATGTGATGCCGACCTCGCCCGATGCCAACCGTTACGCCGCGACCGCAGCAGAAATAGCCGGCGACGTGCCCGCCGCATTAGCGGCCTACCGTAAACTGTGGGAACTTCATCACGACGCTGCTGCCGGTTTAGCCTATGCCCGACTTAGCCTTCGTCGCGGCGGCAGCGAACGAGTGGTCGCACTGAAAACCGCGCAGGCCTTGATCGACGCGCAGCAGAATGTCGCCGCGGCCCAAATCATCGCCGGCTCGGCATTGGTCGCGGGAGGTGATCCGGCGCTGGATGCACAGGCGCAGCCGTTATTGGAAGCAGGTCTCGCGGCGGCAGCAGGCGCTGACAGCGGCGTTAGCGACGAGCTGAAAATTTGGGCGGAGTACAACCTGGGCCTGATTGCATTTCGCGCCGGGCGCTTTGACGTCGCGCGCAAAGCTTGGGCCGATCTGAAACATCCGGCGGCGATCGTCGCCAGCGGCATTCTTGATCGTCGGCCAGTTCCGGTAGCCGAGGTGCCGGACGCGCTGCGTGCGTTGGCGGCCGACCTGGACGCCAGTTTGGACCTGGAAGCGAAACGGCATCGCGAAGCCGCGGCGACGCTCGCCGATGCCAAACTGCCGCCGAAGCGGCAGCAGTTCCTGACGCAGATCGCGGCGATGCTGGCGAAACCGAGCGACGAGACGCTGAAAGCGCTGTCGTTGTGGGACACCGACGAAGCGCGGCGCTGGCAGGCGTATGGCTGCCTGATCTCCAACCGCTTAGCACAGGTCGATGCGATCCTGGCAAAATTGCCGAGTGATGATGGTTATGCCGCGGTGGCGCGGGTGTATCTGGCGGCGGCGCAGAAAGACGACGCGAAGGCGCGCGAACTGTTTTTGACTGTTTCCGGAAGCAAAAATCCGCCGGCAGATTATGTCGCTCGACTGACTGCCGAATATGCCGCAGCCAACAATGAACATGTCACCGAGAATTTCGATTGGCCCGAGGGCGATCAGTTGGCCACCGGTTGGCAATCGTCGACGCCCGGTACCGGCATCCACGTTCACGCCGTCGACGGGAAACTGTTGTTGGAAGGTACGCAGGCAGCCAGCGATGAATCGGTGTCGCGCGTCTGGTACACGGTGCCGGCCGATCGCGTGCGGGCGGCTGAAATCAGCCTCGACCTGAGCGCGATCGCTGAAGCCACCGCGGGTTTTGAACTGCTTGACGAAGCGCAGGCCAACGGCGTTGCGCTGGCAGTGCAGCCAGACAACCGCATCGCCTGGCGCGCGCTGAAAGTCGGCGTGTGGGGCGACTGGCAGCCGCTGTCGGTGCTGCAGGGCCGGCAGGTGACGATGAAGGTTGAATACGATCGCGGCCGCGTGTTTGTGCTGACCACCGATGACCCCGCGCAACGCATTGCCACCGGCGTCGACCTGGGCAATAAGACCCAGGTGGTGAACGTCGGTGAGTTCGGTGCCGCCAAACCCGGCGTGGCGTGGAAACTGGCCGCAGATGACTTCAAGGTGCAGCTGAAGCCGATCGCCAGTCGTTAATCGCATGGGTGCGCGACCGACGCGGATGCGTGTCATTTTATTGCTGATTCTCAGTGTTTCTCTGAATCTACGTGCAGCCGATCCGGCGTGGGACTGGTTACCGCTCGGCGCCTATGACGACGAACAAACGACCTTCGTGCTGCGTCCCGATGGCGGCGCGGCGCAGTGGACGCTGCGCGATCAGCGTGGCGCTGTAAATACGCAGAACGATCGCGACACGCTCACCGCGACGGTGCCAGTGACTGCGCTGCATGAGCTGATTTTTTCTGATGGCCGCGCCAGCGTGTGCGTGCGCGCAGTGCGCCCCGCGGCCGGCGCGGACCTGCACGTCGATGCGCGCGGCCGGCTGCGGGTCGGCACCAAGGACAGCGACGCCTGCGCTTTGTTGACGCTGCCGCAGATTGAAGTGCGAAAAGACCGGCGTTGGACTCTGCTGCGCGGCGCGCCGCCGCCGCCGGTGTTACGTTGCACGCTGGAACTGACCGTTGTCGCGCCAATCGCCGGCGACGCGGCGCTGCCAGCACTGATCGTCGCCGCGCAGGCGCTGAACGTGCGCGGTGCGACGGTGCTGATACGCGTGCCAGGTACCGATCGCTTGGCCGGCTGGAAACGCCGCGATGCGCAGTTGGCGTTGTCGTGGCTGGTCGCGGATGTGCTGGAACGCGGCGCCACCGGCGTGGTATTGGCTGAACCGCTGGCACCGGCCAGCGAGCGCGAGGCGTTGGCGCCGTTGCTGACCGTTACGCACGCCGTGGGTGAGGCCTACCACTGCCCGGTGATCGACCTCACGGCGCTGCGCGACGACGCGCTGTGGGAATTGGCGCCGGGGATTTTAGGCCCGGAACTCAACACCGGCGGGCGTGTGAAGGAAACCGAGCTGATGGCGCCATGGCGCGCTGCTTCTGCTCCTGCGGCTGCTTCTGGGCCGCGCTAGCGCACCGCGCTGTTTGCTCACACTGCGCCCATGCGCTGCACCTGTTATCGCATCGACCCGGCCACCTTGGTGGCTGCGCTTACCGATGCCGAAATCCTCCATCGTTATCAGGCGCATATTACCGACGAAATGCCATCATTGGCCGAACGCGAACAGGTGAAGCATCTGCGCAAACTGGTCGGCGTCGCCGCGCACGCGGTGGTCGAAGGTTTTGAGGAAGTTGCGCGCCGTGATCTAGCCAATGCAGATGAACTCTTGAGCGACGTGTTCGCCGTCGCCACGTATCACGCTTGGCCGCTGCCCGCTGAAAATACCGGCGACCGCGAAGTCGACGTCGACGGCCTGCCCCGCGGTTTGCTGGGCGCGGATCTCAATCCGGAATCAGCAAGTTTGTGGCTGCTCGACGGCACCACCTTGGCCTTGGCGCGGGCGCGCGTGGTTGGTGACGTGGTCGATCTTGCGGAACGACATCAGCATTAGGTACCGTCGGTCTGAATTTCTTTACGCCGGATGTTTAGCACCAACAGATGGCGAAAATCATGGCTGCGCAGCGTCGGACGCATTGGATCGCAGTGGTGTTCCTCGGCGTGCTTCTGGTCTATCTATCGACGTATGCCGCGCTGCGGAACGCAGGCATGTCCATCAACACCAAGCGGGATTTTGACGGATACGATCGATTCCTGTTCAGTTGGAAAAATGAGCAAGCCAATCATCTGGCGAGGTTTTTTTCGCCGCGTGCTCGCAAAGCTGTTCACCATTCTCTGGCATAACGAGGCAATGAAGGCGCGGCGAATCTCAGCCTCTTTGCACCTCGACCGTGTGTTCGCCGCCGTCATCCAACAGCGGGATGCGGAAGTCGCTGACGGTGATGCCATCCAGGCTCAGCCGGCGCACCACGCCGTCACCCAGCACGCGAATGCGCCATAGCGTCGCGCCTTGGCGGTAGTCGATCTCGTAGTTGCCGAAAGCTTTCGGGGTGCCGGGAATCACCCGCAGATGGTCACCGTCGCGTTGCAGCCCCAGCAGCGATTCCAGCAACAGACGCAGCATCCATCCGGCTGAACCGGTGTACCAGGTCCACCCAGCGCGACCGATGTGTCCGGGGCTGCGATAGACGTCGGCGGCCAGGACATACGGCTCGCCTTGCCAGCGCTGCGGATCCATGCCGTGGCGCACGGGGTCGATAAGGCGCGCGAGTTCCAACGCGCGCTCGCCGTCGCCGACGGCAGCGAATGCCATCGCCGTCCACACTGCGGCATGCGTGTATTGACCGCCATTTTCACGCACCCCCGGCACATAGCCCTTGATGTATCCGGGATCGAGTGCGCCCTGATCGAAGGGCGGATCGAACAGTTGGATCAGGCCTTCGTCGCGCCTGACCAACATCCGATCGACACTGTCGAGTGCGGTGCGGGTACGCGTCGG
>JBBROQ010000194.1:0-6006 GCA_038229115.1 Planctomycetota bacterium
CCGGCTATCCCGGCGATCCGTTGTACCGCGAGTTCTACCGCGATCTGGGCTATGACGGCGAATACGAGTGGGTGCGCGGTTTCCTGTATCCCGACGGCGTGCGGCGGAACGTCGGCCTGAAATATCATCGCGTCACTGGCAAGGTCGGCCTGGATCAGAAGCTGCCCTATGAGCCCGCGCCGGCGTTCGCGCGGGCCATGGACCACGCCGGCGATTTCGTCGCCAACCGCGTGCGCCAAGCGCAACAAGTCGGCGGCATCATCAACCGCGTGCCGCTGATCGTCTCGCCCTATGACGCCGAATTGTTCGGCCACTGGTGGTTCGAAGGTCCGCAATTCATCGAGAGCATTTTCCACGCTGCGCAGGCCGACGGCCATCGCCTGATGCCGATTACCGGCAGCGAATATCTGGCGGAATTTCCCGTGCATCAGGTAGTCATGCCCAGCGCATCTAGCTGGGGCGATGCCGGCTACCACGGTGTGTGGCTGAACCCGGCAAATGACTGGTTGTATCGCCATCTGCATGTTGCCGAAGAACGCATGGTGCAGTGCGCTCGCCGGTTTTCACCCCCGGACGGTTCGCGCACCGCCGACGGCTTGCTGGTCGCCGACGGCCTGTTGAAAGAAGCACTCGATCAAATGGCACGCGAACTGCTGCTCGCGCAAAGTTCCGACTGGGCCTTCATTATGACCACCGGCACCACCGTCGCATACGCGATGCGCCGCACCCGCGATCATCTCAACCGCTTCACGGGGTTGTACGAACAGGTCATGGGCAACCGCCTGGACGAAGGCTCCCTGCGCGCGATCCAATGGCGTGATACCATCTTCCCGGAACTCGATCACCGCATCTACGCCTGACCTGAACGCATGGCCGAACGCCCTTCATCGCTAAGCCTCACCGACCTGGATCAGCGTCCCGAGCTGACCACGGCGGCATTGGCGTTGTTCGCCGACGCCGGCCCGGGTCAGCATCACGTCGTCTGCGGCATTCCCGAGCGCATGGGCCTGCCTCCGATGTCCGCCGACCTCGGCCATACCTGGGGCGTGGTCATTGCCGCCCGCGGCCTGCGCTTGGCCGGGGCGCTGGCGCTGTGCCGTTATAGCGAACAGCAAGTAACGCTGTGGGGCCCGGCATTGGGCATTGGCGCGGACGCCTATGTGGTTGGCGGACGGTTGCTGACCGAAGTACGAACCGCACTGAAAAATGCGGGTTACGAAAGCATGCGTGCGCTGGTCGATACGCGCAATCGAGCGGCGAAGGCGTTCTTCCTCGACCACGGTTTCACCGCATGGAAAGGCAATCATCTGTACGAGCACGAGCTGCTGACCGACGCCCGCGAAGCAGCCGCAGATACCATCGCGAATGTGCGTTTGGCCACGCCCTCCGATCACGACGCGGTGGCAAAGATCCTCACTCAAGGTTTCCCAGATAGCGACCATGCCCGCACGAATTTGGCCAAGCGCGAGCGCGAAGGCTATCGCCATTACCTGCTCGAATCCGACGCCGGCATCGTCGCCGCCGCGGCGATCGAACGCGAACCGCTGCGCAGTTGGCTGAAGCTAATCGCCGTCCGCCGCGATCAGCGCGGCCGCCATCTTGGCCGGAAATTGCTGAGCGGACTGCTAACCATCGAAGCATCCTACGGCACCCGTCGCGTCGGCCTGGAAGTGCTGGCCGACAATCACGCGGCGATTGCACTTTATGAAAGCTGCGGCTTCCAGCGGCCGTGGTCGATGACGATCCTCACCGGCCCGGTGTGAGGCCCGGCGGCGATGCGCCGCGTATTCCTAACCCCAGTGCGCCGCGCATTCCCGACCGTGCCCCGGCATTACGGATTCTTCGGGCTGGTCTTAGTGAAGTACGCGCCGCCCATCCCGAACGGCTGCCACGGCACACCGATCTGCCTGCTGATCGCGTCATAGAGGTCAATGATGGCCGCATCTTTCAACGACACGCTGATGTTCTGCGGCTCTGGCAACGAAACGTCACGGAGCATATGCAGTCCGGTATCGCGCTGCACCTGCATCGCCAAGGCGCTGAAGGATTGCGGCGGATAATTCAGGTTCAGCCGCAACGCGCCCATGGTGTTCATGGCACCGCTACCTGACGGCGGCGCCGAGGTCGGATTGGCAGGCCGTTGCCCCTGTGGATACGAGATCGCCGGCGCCTGACCGCTAACCGAGCCACTCGACGAGCCGCCGGTGGATCTAGGACCACTCGGCGGATTCGTGGCGGGAGGCGTCGGAAAAGCGGGGGAACGCGCAGCCTGCGTCGGCTTTGCTGTACCGGCCGAACTGCCGACCAGATACCATCCGCCAAATACCACCACCGTGACAAATGCGACTACCACGATCAGAGTTTTATCCACGATCGATCTCCCTTTAACATCTTGATTCTGCGTTGTTTTGCAGCTTTTTGCGAGACTGCCGGCATCGGCATTGCTAGCGACAACATACCCCAATTCAGGCAGAAATCACAACGTCACGTTCAACCCATAGGCCAGCTCGTATGGGCCAAGACGCCGAGGATACCTCGAAGCCGGACAAGCTTTGCCCCCACTCCACGCGGCGTCCGGAATCACCACGAAGACTGCGTCTGCGCAGCAGTTCAATCCGTGTTATGCTAGTCCGGGATCGCGAGCTCCATGTCCCATTCACATTTCTTTATCATACAACCACGACGCGCTGGTTTCAGTGCGATTGAGTTGCTGACCGTGCTGGCGATCATCTTCATCCTGGTCGCCATCTCGACCCCGACTGCATTGACCAGCATCAAACGCAGCCGCGTTAGCGAATCAGGTGAATCAATCCTACGCGCCAGCAATCAAGCGCGTCTACTGGCACGTTTAAATGGCCCAACTGCCCTGGCCGATGGCAAAGCGTACGGCGTATTAATCGTCGCCGGAACCAACACCGCACCGGGATATGCCACTGTTATCTACGGTGACGCTTTGGTGATCGAAAATGAAGTTCTCGACGCCAGTAGCCGTCCCATCGCTCGCTTCGCTTTTCATCGCAGCACCTCGGTGTTCATGAATGACGCCGCGCAGCCGGCCGGCGCGACTTTCGGCTGGTTCTGCCAACCCAACACCGGCTATCCGATTCGGAATCGCACCGATGCGAAACCGGTAGAAATTGGTGTCGTATATCCCAGCGCAACCTTCGCGCTCAATCCCGCCGCATCGCTCGCCTCGGTGGTCAGCATGCCGCAACTCTGCACCGAACTCAGCCTGCGCTCGCTCGACGGACGCTTCAAATCAACGGTGCGCATTCTGTCTTTGGGCCTCGGTAACGTCGAAAGCACACCATGACCATGTTCACTCGTTCGCACGTACAGCGCGCGTTTACCCTGTTCGAAGTCGCCATCAGTCTGGCTTTGGTCGCGATCAGCATCACTGCCGTGATCATGGTGCTGCCAAAGGCTCTCCAATCGCAGCAGATTGCGCGTTATAAGATGTTTGCCTGCACTGCAGCGATGCAGGTGATGGACACCTATGCCAAGCTTCCGTCGAATTATATCCGCATCGATACCGAAGCCGCAAACTTCTGGGACACGTCCAGTGGCCGACGCAATTATGACCCCGATATCGAAATCCGTGCTTCTGCAGCGGCGGGTGGCATGGCCCCGGTGCCTTTGTCTATCGCCCGACGAATCGATTCGGATCAGGATGAGATCGGCAAACTCCTAGATGCCGGCGGGTATATTTATTACATGAAACCATCAGCGGTAGGCATCAGAAATCAAAACACCATAAATGATCAAAGCGGGAATGTGCCATCGGAAATGCGGCGTCTGGTAATGGGCGTGGTCGGCCCGGCGCAGCAGAATGCGATGACCGTCCTACCGATGAAGGCGTGGCCATATTATGCCGCATTTCCATCGCCGCCGATGCATGGACTTGGATATACCGCGGCTGATTGCAGCAACGCTGCTGGCGATGGCGTCGACACCGATGCACAGCGGGTTTTCAGCACACGTTATCCACTTAGTAAAAAAATCACAGATTCATCGGGAAATATTTCATGGGAACCGGAGAGGTATAACTTGTCGTTGGGAGCAAAGGGCTATTGGGAAGCCATCGAGCGCTACGTGCCGACAATCTATCTATTTTCCCAGAAAAACTTAACTCCGCCGGTCGACCTTGGCTATGTTGCCTGGCGCACACCAACACAACAAGCAGTGAAGGATTACGCCGCGCTAGCATTATGGTATGCACTACAAAAAGGACTCGATCGTTCGTTTTACGATTTTACATCTGGTGCTCAGGGCGAAGAACGCACCGATTTTGTGCCAGGAGTGCCAAGACATTTTCAGGTCAACGCTATGCGCTTCATTGCGCACAGCATGATCATGCTGACCCGCGTCTACACCAAGGCGGAATTGGATAGTGGCACTGTCATAATAACACCTGATGGCGGTGCCGGTGCGCCCGTGACGCTCAATCATGAGAAGATTCTACGCTGGCATGAAAGCTGCCTGAATCTTGCGACTAAGTTCGCTAGCGAAGACCCGTACGATTTCGGCGCACCACGTCCGCTCAATCGCGCGATCATGATGGATCAGCCATTGATGGAATTCGATTTCTTCGCGAATGGTGCCAATCCTAGTTATAACCAGTCGGTTTTCCCTCAGCCCCAAATGCTGTCTGGAAACATCACCGGTAGCGATTCATGCAATGGCGGCACTCCGGTGAACGCATGGCAGTGGCGGCCAATCACGGCGCAACCTGTACAACATTTCGGCGTTAGCTTTACCAATACCAATTACAGCAGCGCAACCGATCCCGCGACCATGTGGGGCGATCGCGATCACTTCAGCCTGACTGCACCGTTCGATCCTACGCACCGAGATCGGCAATTGGTCTTTTGGGCTGTCGATTGGCAATCGTATGAGGATGCCGAAACCGCCCCTAGTGCTCCGGTCGATGCATCGCGCTACGCCTGCTCATCCCCCGAACCGAAATCCGATCTAAGCAAATGGGCGCTATCGCCAAGTGCGACGTATTTAGGAGGGATGAACGATCTGCAATCCAGGCTCTCGTATGCTCGCATCGGTGGTTGGGGGGCAGATAATAAGGGTCTCCCATTTTCAGCTTTCTATACGCCTATTTCGAGAAACCCCGAATATCCTTTCACGTTCATCCTCGACGTCAGTTCTGGATATTGGGGAAACGATATCCGCGATCAAACATGCTATAGTGGAACCGGGCAAGGCGGGCATTATGCAGATATGCGGATAACCACGCCGTGGGGAGGCACTAGAGACTTTCCCGTTTCACTGCCAACATTCCGAGGCTTGTATGGCGCTGATCGCAATGGCGACGGAAAGCTGAACCAAGGTCCAGCCCCACGATCGGCTCGACTGAAGGCATTAACCGTGGTGCGATTCAATGTTTACGATCAACGTGTCCATAGCACGGTTAGGTGATCCCATGCATCGCACCCAACGTGGATTCACTTTGATCGAATTGCTGCTGTCGATTGCCATCGGTGCGATCGTAATCTATGCCGCATATGCTGGCTTCAGGCTCTCGGCACAGACCATTGCTATCAGCAAGCGTATGTCGGTCGAGAATCGCTTGATCCAGTCAGGCATCATCGAGGCCGTCAACGATATCGATAACTGGACCTCTTTCGACAATCCCACCGATCCTACCGATCAGGGCCTACGTGGCGGCGTTAGCGGAGGCTTCGTTTTTCCGGCCGATGAGCCGCTCGGACAGCCATCGCAATTGCCTTTCACTCCTTTCGAAACTTCATGGGCGTCAGTTCCGGCTGCTAGGAAGTTCTCCAGCGCGAATCCGTGGGCTGCACACAATCCAGAAACCTGGTATCGCGGCAATTTTGCTCAACGTATGCATGTCGATTTTAATCAAACTGCCTGGCAGCCGTGGGCACTACCTGCGATAGACTATTATTTTGACGCGAAGAGCCTGAGTCCGTTCGGACGGTATGGGATGTTCACAAATCTGGATGATACGACTGCACTTGGGCCTACGGCACG
>JBBROQ010000195.1:0-5978 GCA_038229115.1 Planctomycetota bacterium
GGCCGACCTGATCGAACAACGTCGCGCTGTAGCTATCGCCACGCACGCGATCGCCCAGGAACACAATCAGTCCGCGGCCAGGCGCCACAAATGCCTTCAACGCCTCGGCAACATTGACCGGTAGTTCAGCAACATTGTTTAGAATGATCGCTTGGTAATCGCTGAGCGTGCGTTCGCTCAGGGCGCGCGGCCCAACCACCTCGACATCCAGCAACTGCTTGCTGCCGGCTGCCGCAGCCGCGCGTTGACCCGGAGACAACGCCGCGCGGATGAAGCCCGCGCCGCCGGGAAAACCCGGATCGCCGGCACCATCGACCACCAGCACTTTGAGTTTTTCGAGCACCGGCACGACCAAGCGCCGCGCGTTGTTGGCGTCCAAACGATCGACGCCGATCCGCGCCTCGACCCGATAGGCGCCTCCAGAAGTGAAGCGCGTCGGCAACGTTACCTGTTGTTCGCCCTCGACATGTTCAACCACGGTGCTGCCGGCCTTGCGCAACTCGCCGCCTTTGCCGTCGTCCAGCCACAGATCGACCGCGACCTGATTCGCGCCCGCGCCGGAAGCGCGGATGCTCGCGGTGAAAGTGACCTCGCGCTCGATGGTCAGCAGTTCGTCATCGGCACGCAGACTGCTGACCGAAACATCGTCGCCGCCGCCGCCGGTGTCGGTGACGAATAAGCGCACATCTTTCGCGCCGGTCAGCTCCGCCGCCAATTTGGTCCACGCACCGTCATCGGGCGCCGGCCAGCCATTCGCCTGCAGATCGCTGACCAAGTAAATTTCTTTCGCACTGCTATTTCCGCCAACAGCCCCGCCGTTGTCGTGCAGGATCTGCCACGCGCGCGCCAGGCTGGCAGTGACATTGCTGCCGCCGTCAATCAGCGTCGCCTTGTCGATCTCGCCGGCGACAAAGCCCAAGTCGCGACTGGGATCGGTGATGACCTCGGTGGGAATATCGCTCATCAACAGCAAGCCAGCGGCCGAACCAGCGGGCAGCTGATTCAATACTTCCTTCGCCTTTTTCTTTGCGCTGTCGAAGCGCGTGTCGGCACCATCGCGATACCCCATCGATTGGCTGTGGTCGATCACCACCACTGCGGTCACGCCCGCAGCCGAACCCAACAACGTCAGTTTTCCCGGCGCAAACGTCGGCCGCGCCAACGCCAGCGCTGCCAGGATGATCGCCAGCGTGCGCAGAATCAGCAGCAACACGTCGCGCAGTTGGATGCGCCGCGAATTCTGGCGCATGGTGTTCAGCAGGAAGTCCATCGCTGCCCACTCGACCACGCGGAAGCGGCTTTTGTTCAGCAAATGGATGATGATCGGAATCGCCGCCAATGCGGTGAAACCCAAGAGAATCGCATTGAGGAAGCTCATCGGCCGCCGCCCCGTACGCCGCCACCTACGGCAGCGTGCTCACGCTTGGCCAAGTACGCGGACAACGCAATGTCGACCGGCTGTGAGGTGTTCAGCTGCACATAGTCGACGCCACTGGTGCGGCAAACGGCCTGTAATCCGGTCAGGTACGCGTGCAATTCTTTGAGGTAGGCCTCCTTCACCGAGCGCGGATGACAGAGCAGCCGGCGGTCGCTCTCCAGGCCCTTAAATTGCACCATGCCTTCGAACGGAAAATCGAGTTCGTCGTGGTCGAGCACATGCAGAACCACCACTTCGTGGCCACGATGACGCAGACGGCGAAGGCCATCGCGGATCGCATCGGGCTGATCAAAACAATCGCTGATCAACATCACGATGCCGCGCCGCGTCAGGCGATCGGCGCACGTTTGCAGCACCTCACCGATGCCGGTCTTTGGCCGCGGCT
Organism: Planctomycetota bacterium; assembly: GCA_038229115.1. Taxonomy (GTDB): domain Bacteria; phylum Planctomycetota; class UBA11346; order UBA11346; family UBA11346; genus JBBROQ01. The sequence goes on from JBBROQ010000195.1 coordinate 1,824, forward strand.
TCAACGCCTGAAGCTCGGTGCATATGCGCAGCATGTGCGCCTTGCGCGTCGACGGCGCGATCGTCTGCATGACCGTATCCGCGAACATGGTCACGCCGGCAGCGTCCGACTGCGAGATCACCAACTGCGCCAACGCCGCCGCCACCAATTTTGCATAGTCGAGTTTGCTCAGGCCCGCGAACGCTTTCGCGCCGCGATAATTCATCGAGGTGCTGGCATCCAACAGCACGTTGCAGACCAGGTTGGTCTCGGCTTCGTACTGCTTGATGTAATATTTTTCTGACTTGCCGTACACGCGCCAATCAAGGTGCTTCAGATCGTCGCCGGGCACATAGCCGCGATGCTGTGCGAACTCGACGCTGAAGCCCTTAAACGGGCTGCGGTGCATGCCGGCGATGAAACCCTCAACGATGTATTTCGCCTTCAGGTCCAAGCGCGCGATCTTGGCCAGAACGGATTGGTCGATGACGGTCATGCGCAGGCCGCCGCTTGGCGCCTCGTCAGCTCGCGAAGCGCAGCGTTCACCCTTACCCCTTCGCGATCGTCTTGACCAACTTGCGTATCACGTCTTCAGTGGTGACGTTTTCGGCCTGCGCGGTGTAGCTGACGGCGATGCGATGACGCATTACCGGCACCGCCACAGCGTCGATGTCTTCCCAGGCGACGTGATAATTGCCGTGCAAAACCGCGCGCGCTTTGGCCGCGATGATCAGGGAAATACTGGCACGCGGGCCGGCGCCCCAACTGACCCATTCCTTGATGAAATCCGGCGCGTCGGGCTGATTCGGCCGGGATGCGCGCACTAGGTTCTTCGCATATTGCAGCACCTGCTCGGCCACCGGCACGCGCAGCACCAGGTTCTGAATGTCGACCACCTGTTTTGCAGTGATGACTTTCTGAATCGCGTTTTCGTTGTTGCCCATCACTGGACTGGCGACGCGGCGCATGATCTCGATCTCTTCTTCGTCGGTTGGATAGCCAACCGAGATCTTAAACAGGAAGCGATCAAGCTGCGCTTCGGGCAGCGTATAAGTGCCTTCCTGATCGATCGGATTCTGCGTCGCCAACACGAAGAACGGCTTATCGAGCGGATACACTTCGTTGCCGACCGTGACGCGTTTTTCCTGCATCGCTTCCAACAGTGCGGCCTGCGTTTTCGGCGGCGTACGGTTGATTTCGTCGGCCAGGACGATGTTCGAAAACACCGGCCCGCGCATGAATTTGAATACCCGCGCACGGGTCACTGGATCTTCTTGCAGGATCTCGGTGCCGATGATGTCGGTGGGCATCAAATCGGGCGTGAACTGGATGCGCCGGAAACCCATATCCATCGACTTGGCGAGCGTGCTAATGAGCAACGTCTTCGCGAGGCCGGGCACGCCTTCGATCAAGCAATGCCCGCGCGCGAAAATCGAGATCAGCAATTGTTCGATCACTTCGTCCTGGCCGACGATCACTTTGGCCAGCTCGTCTTTCACCTGCTCGACCGCTTGGCGCAGCCACTGCACCGCCTGCTTATCGTTGGCCACGGCGGCTTGCTGTTCGGGCGAAGCTCCGGCTTTTTGGACCGGTGCGGACGCGGGCGCTGCCGCTGCCGCGGCCGGACGCGGAGCCGGCCTTGCCCCACCAGCAGCCACGGGCGCCGGAGCCGCAGGACGTGCCGGCGGCAACTGCTGCTTCGCTACCGAATCCGCCGGCGACGGCGTGGAAGATGGCGGCAGCGAAGCGGGGCGTGGAGCGTCAGCCATGGGCATCCTTACAATAGCCGCGGTAGGACATCTGCGTCCGCCGAAGCGCTATGAAACGGTGGTGGACGACAGTGTGACAAATATCGGACGATCCCGCCAGGGCACGGCGGCACCACCGCTACACCCACCGGGGCAAATGACAAACACGGACACTGATGGCAGGAACGACCGAGGGCGCAACAGTCGCGCGCATGAACCTCACTCGGCGTCATTTCTTGCGTCAGGCCGCGACTGCGGCCGCGGTGTTTGCGGGCATCAATGTATTTGCGCCGCGGCGGTTGTTTGCGGCCACGCCGCCGTTTGCGGTTGGTGGTTTGGTGCGGGATCCGCACGGCATTCTTGAGTTGCCGCAGGGATTCACCTATCGCGTGTTGTCGCGCGTGGGCGAGGTGATGGCGGACGGACTGCGGGTGCCGGGGGCGTTCGACGGGATGGCGGCGTTTCCAGGGCCGAGCGGGCTGACGCTGCTGGTGCGCAATCACGAACTGGATGAGGGCCATGCCGAGATCGGGCCGTTCGGGGCCGACCACGCGCTGTTGGCGCGGATACCGGCCGAGCGCGTTTACGACCGCGGCGGTGCCCGGGGGCCGAGTCAGGGCGGGACCACGACGCTGGTGATCGACGATGCGACCGGCGAACTGCGGCAGCAGTTCCTGAGCCTCGCCGGCACGCAGCGCAATTGCGCCGGCGGGCCGACGCCCTGGGGCTCGTGGATTAGCTGCGAAGAGACGGTGGTGCGGGCGGGAGGAAACGCTCTGCGCGATCATGGCTGGGCGTTCGAGGTCCCGGCCTCGGCGGTGCCCGGATTGGCCGAGCCAATACCGCTGACCGCCCTGGGCCGCTTCCGGCGCGAGGCCATCGCCATCGATCCGGCCACCGGCATCGTCTATCAGACCGAAGACCGCGAGGACGGACTCGTCTATCGCTTTGTACCGGCGCAGAAGCCGAACGCAGTCGGTGCGCTGCGCGGGCCGGGACGTTTGCAGGCGTTGGCGTTGGTCGACGCGCAGCTTGGCGATGTGCGCAATTGGGCGCGCTCGGTGATGAAGCCGGGCGATGCGGTGGCGGCGCGCTGGATCGATATGGATCAGGTCGACGCGCCGCAGGACGATTTGCGCGCCCGCGGTTTTCAATCTGGTGCGCTGCGCTTCGCCCGTGGCGAGGGCATGTGGTGGGCCGGGGACGGCGTGGTGTTCTGCTGCACTGACGGCGGCGCGCGCAAAAAAGGCCAGATTTTCCGCTATACGCCGAACCCTTCGCCAGCGGACGACGAGCACGGCACGCTGACCTTGGTCGCCGAGCCCAACGATCCGGCAGTGCTGGAAAACTGCGACAACATCGCAGTCGCGCCGTGGGGCGAGTTGTTGGTGTGCGAAGACGCCGTCGGGGCTGATGAATCGCCGGGGCAATGCTTGGTTGGCGTCACGCCGTCGGGCGGCTGCTATCGCATCGGGCGCAATGTGCTCAATGGCTCAGAATTGGCCGGCGTCTGCGCATCCCCCGATGGCCGCACCCTGTTCGTGAATATTCAGATGCCGGGCCTGACGCTGGCGATTACGGGCCCATGGCCGAAGGGGTAAATCAGCAGCCGAAAGGCTGACACAGCTTCAAAACCCGAGCCGCGTATGTCGGGGCCGACCTCGACGGCACTGGTCGATCCCGTGATATAGGCCGCGAGCAGGCACAGGAAAAACAGATAGCCGCGGCCGGATCTTCGGGTCGACCGACGCGGCCGAGGGGACTTTCCACCACCGTACCGCGGTCTGCTACCGCGTCGGCGTCGACGACAGAAACTTTTTCACCAGCTTCTTCCGCCGCGCCACTGGCCAAAGACTGCGTGCGTTTCGCGCGCTAAAACGCTGACTTCATTGTTACTTTTGCGACGCGCCGTTGCGCTCGACCACGACTTCCAACGCCAAGCGTTGCTGCACCGCTGCGCTGCGCGCGCAGAAGTCCGCATAGCGCACTGGCGCATGAATGCCGAAATGCTGAGCGACGTGGGCGGAAAACTGCGCTCCGCTCATTTGCTCGTCATAGCCAAGGAAAGCGTCGTCGTCGGCCGCCACCGTCGTGCGCGGTCGGCAATGCCAGCCGGCCGGGGCCTGCCAGGTAGTGACGAACCGAAAGCCCAGCGGATAGAAAACCGCGAATGGCGTGCGGCGTTCAGTGACGTGTGCAGCGTCGAGATACCACGGCGCCCATGGCTCGGGCAGCCGTCCGATCAGCCGGCCATCGACGCGCTGTAGTGCGGTGGCGACCCCATAGGTCAGCTCCAGCAGCAGCGGTTTATCGGTGTCATCAAGCTGCTGCGCGTCGACCTGCTGCAGCACACCCACCGCACTGCCCAATACGCGCTGCATCCGATCGACGTGTTCCTTCACCGGCACTCCACGCAGTTCGCCGCGTA
>JBBROQ010000196.1:0-5964 GCA_038229115.1 Planctomycetota bacterium
ATCCGCGATGTTCCCGACTTCCCCCGCAAGGGGATCATGTTCAAGGACATCACCCCCCTGCTGAGCGACGCCGCCGCGCTCAAATTCGTGGTCGAGCAATTGGCCCTGCCCTACCACGGCCAAGGCATCACCAAGGTGATCGGCATCGAAAGTCGCGGCTTCATTTTCGCGCCCAGCGTCGCGACGATCCTGGGCGCCGGCTTCGTGCCGATTCGCAAACCGGGCAAACTGCCGTGGCGCGCGCGGTCGCGCAGTTACGGCCTGGAATACGGCACCGACACGGTCGAGATCCATGAGGACGCCGTCGGCCCTTCTGACCGCGTCCTGCTGGTCGACGACGTCCTGGCCACCGGCGGCACCATGGAGGCCGCGGTGTTGTTGGTGCGCGATTTGAACGCGACCATCGTCGCCACTGCGTTCGTGATCGACCTCGCATTCCTGGGCGGCGAAAAGCGACTTGGCTTGCCGGTGACCTCGGTGCTGCGGTACGCCTAACGCCATCCTCCGTGGCGCTAAGAGAACCGCGGCGCTCCTCTCCGCTCCGCGCTCAAACTGCGACAAAAATGGCTGTTTTACCGCATTTTTACCGGGGCGAATGGCGGAGCCTAGATGTAGCCGACGCGCTTGCTCACGCTTGACGCGATCACTCCGGTCCGCCCCTCCACAATTCGCACATGTGTTCTTCAGTTACTTTCGCATTCGGCCGCGCCTCGGCCTGTCCCGCTGCGGCTGATGGCCCTGCGCTTGGCCGCGGCGCTGGTCCTTAGCGCGTTGCTCACCACCAGGATGTGGGCCGGGGACAGCGGTCATCAGGCCGAATTGGTAGTGAACGAATTGTTCACGGCGACCGCGCCGCCGGCACCGAAAGAACTGGATCGGCTGGCGGCTAAACTGGCCGAGCCGAGCGGACCATCTTTGTGACCGTGGCGCTGGAATTATTTCAAGAACCGTCCGCGCGCTTGGTTTGGCTGTCGCGGGCAATCAACGGTCGACGCAAAGTGGTCGCCGCGTTCCCGTATTTAGCGTGTTCGCTGGCCGATGCCCTGGCCCTGGCCGGAACCACCGCGCCGGCAAAAGCCGCCCTGGCACTGCTTGCCCGATGGGCCGGTCGACGACCTGAACCACGCCAACGCGGATCCGGCCCGGGCCAGAGTGGCGTTGGCGATGCAGCATGCGGACGAAGCGCTCGGTCTGATCCACACCGCGCGCGATGCGCTCGGCCGCTCGGCGCCCCACTGCACGCGCAGTAACTTCAAATCCCTCGACTGCGGAATACCGAAACATGCACTATCATCTAGCCAAGGTTTTTTATCTGAACATTGCGCTGGTTTGCGGACTGATGGTGCAACTTTTGTCGGCAGAGTCGGCAGAGTCGGCAGAGGACGAAGAGAATCGCCTTCATCGTGAGTCGGCTTACTTGGAAGCCGATATGGTACCGTCAGGGGTCCTGAGTCCGAATTCGAGTACCTTTCTGACCGCGCATATCCGCAATATCGCGGCGGTACCAATTCGGCTTGAACTCAATTATCTAAGCTATTTGCGTGAATCCGTAGAAGTCTGTCTGCAATTAAATCCATCTTTCGACATTCCAGAAACCGCTTGGGGACCAAATGTCCTGCCTGGGAATCCACCGCTTAATAATACACGCGTCGCCCTTTCAGGCGTGTTGCCCAACAACGAAAATCCCCACTGGCCCGACCATAACGGTATCGTCTTGCTCCCTGCAGAAGGCTATGCCCGGCGACTGACTTTGGGGTCCGGATGGATCGGTCCGACAGTGGTCCCGCCCCAATATCGGTATGTGGTCATAGGCGTCAGCGGTTTGATGGGCCTGTATGTGCCGATGGCCAACGGCGTCATGCCCGGCAAACCGATCCGCTTCAGCACCGAGGCCCTGGGCACCTCGATCCCAACTGCGAAACTCATCCCTTTTGTACACACTGCCCCGCCAGAACCGGCGCCGCTATCTGCGCCCGCACCCACGCCCGGCGCACTGACGTTGGATATCGAACTGCCCAGCACCACCGTCGCCGGCACCGACCTGACCGTCACCTATCTGCTCGGCAATCCCGGCGCGACGTCGCTGTGGATCGATCAGAACCGTTTGGTGCCGGCCCTGACCGCCTGGACAGTGAGTATCGACGGCAAGGTCACGGCCACGCTGCCGGCCGGGGATGCCACGGCGACCGCGGCGACGCTGCCGATGCGCGCGGCGATCCCCCTGAACCCCGGCGAATTCCTGACCTGGCAGCGCGTCCTGCCTGCCGCTGCGCTGTGGCCCGTCGCGGGATCGCCGACGAATGCGCGCCATGATCGACAGATAAGCATGTGCTTGTCCGTGCCCTATTGGCGCAGCGCGGAAACCGTCGCTACCGCCGCACCAACCATGCTGGAGTTAACCGCGACGTCGGTGTTGCCCCAGCCGCCCGCGGCGCCCTGAGCAACGGCCGTCCGCATCACCGCGGATTTCAGCACCATTGCGGCGCGCTGCTTGAACCGGGCGTCGCGATCCACGCGGCTGCGTACGGCCTCTGAAATGTTCCCGTCAGGCACGGCCTGATCCCATTGCGCACCGTCACGCGCGCGCAGCCGTGCCCACGCTGTCAGCAGCTCGATCAACGGCGCTTTCCCTGCATGTCGCGGCCTGCGCCGCACCGCGCCGCGCGATGTCCTTAGAAAAAGTCGGAAAATTCCGGACTTACCGCGCCGCCTGCCTATACAGCCGGCAAGCTGGCCGCAGACGGCATGGTCAGCCCGGGGCGGCGGCGTTGCGCACGCCCATGCGGCTCAACACTTCTGAAAAAGGGGTCCACATGTCCGCTCTCAGCAATGTCGAGAAAAGTGCCGGCACTTCCGAACTGCCGGCGGCTGACGCTAAAGCTGCAAGCACCGCAACCATGGCGGCGGTAGCGCCATTCGCCGTGGTCGGTGTCGGTGCGTCAGCAGGCGGTCTGGCTGCGTTCACCGCGCTGCTGTCGGCGCTGCCGCTGGATACCGGCATGGCGTTCGTACTGGTGCAGCACTTGGCGCCGCAGCACATTAGCCAACTGGCGGAAATTCTCAGCAAAGCCACGCGTTTGCCGGTGTTTGAGGCCTGCGACAACCAAGCTGTAGAGCCGAACCACGTGTATGTGATACCGCCCGGGGTCGAGCTGGCGCTGGTGCATGGACATCTGCGGCTGACGCCGCGCGTGCGCACCAACGGTTTGCATTTGCCCATCGATTTTTTCATGCGCTCACTGGCGCACGACCGCGGTAGCCGTGCGATCGGCGTAGTGCACTCGGGCAGCGGCGCGGACGGCACCATCGGCTTGGCGGAAATTAAGGCCGCCGGCGGCATCACCTTCGCGCAGGATCCGGCTTCGGCCGAACATCCGGACATGCCGGCCAGCGCGATCACCCACGGCCACGCCGACTTTACGCTGACCCCGACCGCGATCGCTCATCAGCTGGCCACGCTCGGCCGGCATCCGTTGCTGCACGGCGGTGACTCCAGTGCTGGCCCCAGCACGGACCACAGCGCAGACGGCAAGCCGTCCTCTTCGAGCGCATCGCCTGCAGCGTCGGAGCTTCCACCACCCGATCGCGAAGCCGATATTTTTGCCGGCCATGAGGCTGACTATGCGACGGTCCTGAGTGCGCTCCAAAGGGGCGCGAACATCGATTTCAGCCTCTATCGTCCGGCCACCATCAAGCGCCGGATCCTGCGCCGGATGGCGCTACGCGGTCTCACGTCTCTGCCCACGTATGCTGCGGTGCTGATGAACGACGCCGCGGAAATTAAGGCGCTGCTCAACGACGTGTTGATCAAAGTCACCAGCTTCTTCCGCGATCAGGTGGTTTTCGACGCGATCAAGCGACTGGTTTTTCCGCAGTTGGCCCCGAATGGCGCGACCCCGATCCGCATCTGGGTAGTCGCCTGCGCCACTGGGCAGGAAGCCTATTCGTTGGCGATCGAGCTGCTGGAACACGCGGCCGGCCAACCCCAACCGCAGGCGCAGGCCCTGCCGATCCAGATTTTCGCCACCGATGTCAGTGAGGCGGCTCTGGCCACCGCCCGCGCCGGCGTTTATCCGGCAAGTATTGAGGCCGAAGTCTCACCCGAACGTTTGCGCCGGCATTTTTCCCGTATTCCCGAAGGCTATCGCATTAACAAGTCGATCCGCGACCTGTGTGTGTTCGCGCGCCACGACATCACTGCCGATACGCCATTTTCAAAAATCGACCTGATCAGCTGCCGCAACGTCCTGATCTATCTCACGCCGGTGTTACAAGAGCGGGTAATCCAGACGTTTTGCTACACCTTGGCGTCGGAAGCGTTTCTGTTGCTGGGCAGTTCGGAAACCGTCGGCCGAGCGACCGACTTGTTCGAAGCCATCGACGCCAAGAACCGCGTCTATCGGAAACGCTCCGGGGCCTGCCGCGTGCATTCGCCGACCTTCGAGGCGAGCCATCCGCGCAGCGAAACCGTTCCGCTCGCCAGCTCACGCGCGCCGTCGTTGACCGATGTGCAGCGCGCCGCCGATCGGATCGTCCTAAATCGGTATGGACCGGCCGGAGTGCTGCTCGACAGCGAGCTAACTATTCTGCAATTTCGTGGTAAAACCGCAGATTTTCTCGAGCCAGCGCAAGGCCATGCGAGTCTGAAACTGCTGAAGATGGTGCCGCATGAATTGGCCACCGAACTGGCCCGCGCGATCGCCGAGGCGCAGCAGAAGAATCTGACCATCCATCGCCGGGGCGTGCGCGTGCGCGCCGATGATCGGGTGCGCGAAATCGATCTAGAGGTCAGCCTGGTGCACCTGCCCGGTGCGCCGACGCCGTCGATCCTGGTGCTATTCGAGGAACCTGCGCGCGCCGCCAACGCCGTCATGTCGGCGACCGCCGCCGCGGTCCCGGTTGGCCTGCCTGCGACGCTCGCAGCCGCACCGGACGCGCGGGATTATGAGCGGTTGAAACAGGAACTGGCCACTGCCAATGATTACCAGCTGTCGTTGATCGAAGAGAACAACGCCATCAATGACGAATTGCGCTTCGCCCATGACGAAGCGGTTTCCGGCAATGAAGAACTGCGCTGTTCCAACGAGGAACTGCAAACAGCCAAGGAGGAAGTGGAATCGGCCAATGAAGAAATGGCCACCCTCAACGACGAACTGCGCCAGCGCAATGCCGAGCTAACCCAGCTAACCGACGACCTCACCAATCTGCTGCACGGTATTAATCTGCCGGTGGTGATGTTGGATCATGACCTGCGGATTCGCCGCATTTCCGGGCCCACTGCTGCGATTTTGAACTTTGGCCCGAACGATCTGGGTCGGCAGGTGCGGGCCGTGGATGCGGGGTTGGCCGGGGCGGTTTTACACACCGCCGTCACCGCCGTGATGCAGTCGCACCACGAACAAGAAGTCAAGGTCCGCGATGCCCAGGGCCGGTGGTATTCGTTGCGGGTCACGCCCTATCGCACCGAGGGCGACGTCGTCACCGGCACGGTGGCCACTTATATCGACATCGATTTGGCAAAGCGCAAAAAGGACGATTTGCGTCGCGCCCGCGACACGGCCAATGCGATCGTTGAGACGATGCATAATCCTTTGTTGGTGCTGACGTCTGAATTGCGCGTCCATATCGCCAATCGCGCGTTCTGCCGGGCGTTCTCTTTACCGCAGGACAGCGTTCCGGAGGGCGAGCACATCTATCAAATGGCCGACGGGGCGTGGGACATTCCGGCATTGCGCGAGCTGCTTGAGAGCATCCGCCACGGCGGCGGCGCGCGTGACCATGTGGAAATCACCCACGATTTTCCGCACCTGGGCCGACGCTCGTTGCTGCTAAATGTTTGTCGCTTGGACGACGCTGATGGTGAAGCCGATGCCAGCATGTTGGTGGTGGCCCTCGCCGATGTGACCGAAGAAAAGCGCGTCATCGACGCTTTGAAGGACACCTCGGCCGAGCTGCTGCGCTCCA
>JBBROQ010000197.1:0-5878 GCA_038229115.1 Planctomycetota bacterium
GACGAAACCCTGGCCACCATGCGCACTATGGACGAATTGCGGCACCAAATGGGCGTGCGCTACCCGAACGACGGATAGCGCACACTTGGACACATACGGATGTCTAGACCTGTCAGAAAGAATAAACGGAATATAGCGACGTCTTGGTCAGGTCCTTGAACGGCGCACCGGTTGACGCCTTGAAATGGCCTACCTTCAAACCGAACAGCAGATTCTTATCGATCGGAATAGCTTTGTATTCGATCAGGCCATCCCATTCGCGGCCGTAATGCTGACCACCCGTCTGCGCGCGAAAGGCATAGCCGATCAACGTGGCACTTAATCCCTCAACCCACGGCACTATCGCATTGGCCGAAACGTAACCGGCCGAAAGACCTGCATTCGGCGTAGTCAGGAACTGTTCAGCCCAGCCGTTGAAAGCATGCCCTGTTGCCAAAGGGGTATTGAACTTGTCGGTCGCCGAAGCGCCATCCAACTGATTCCAACCAACTTTTACGGTCACCTTTTGATAGGCGACGCCAGCTTCGGCCTGCCAATAACCAGCGCTGAACTTCGCCGGGGTATTGGCGAATTTCTTCTGCTGCGCGACTTCAATCGCATACAGAAAACTCAGATCGGTATCGATCTTCCATGGACCTTCCAAGCGTACGCCCCCAGTCTTACTGCTGAGCGACGGCACATCCTGATACTGCAGCAGCACGGCATAGGCATTCACACTGAAAAAACCGGGCTTTTTATAGCCAGCATTGGCGAAGGTCGAATCCATGCCGAGCACGCCATCGTTCGCACTAATGGTGCCGCCGGCACCGGTATTGCGCGCCTCGCCGCCGCTGATGCGGTGGACTTTGCTGATATAGCCGCCGCTGATGGCTACGTCCTTTATCGGAGCCAATAAACCAGTGACCGCATCGAAAGTTTGCTGATTCTGGCGCCATGCGACAGGGCCGATGAACCGTTGATTGTTCAGAATGATTTCCTGCCGGCCAATCTTGCTGCTGAACTTGGTATTCCCAACCGGCCACTGATAGCGAATGAACGCCTGATTGAGTTCGGTGCCGGTAGGATCGACCACGGTCGGATACTGGGTCGCATGCCCGGGATATGAATACAGACGCTGACCGATGGGCGCGACCGCTTCGACTTGGCCGAACAAACTGAAACCGGCGAGCGGTTTTGTTTCATAGCCGAATGCGATGCGCAGGGTCGAGGCATGAGCCTCGTGTAGATTGCCCTGCTGATTCACCTGTTCGTAACGATAGCGGGCCATCAATGACGTTTTGCCAAACGCGAGTGCCTCGCGGATTTCGGACACCTGATCCTGGAAGGTGGCGGTGGCGGCGTGGGCCTGGGTGCCAATCGCCGCGACGGCGAGGCAGGTTGCAGAAGCAAGAAGGCGGACAGGAACAGACATGCGAACTCCGGGGGAATGGTTGACACGGATCACGGCTGGCTGGCGCGATATCGCGCCGGCACGGTGAATAAATATGAATAGAATCAGATGCTGACGGCCAATTGCGCCGGCAATGTTCGTTCTGGTTGCGACATTGTTGGTGCCGGAGCGCTCGCCGCCGGCGCGGCCTGATCGCCCTGGCCTGTGGCTTTTCGCCAGAATAGGAAACGCATGCATTCATTGCGATAATGCGCGAATTCAGGCGATTCCATGAAGGCCACACGTTCACGCGGGCGCGGCCACCCAACCTCAAGCACGCGGCCGATGGTCGCCTTCGGACCATTGTTCATCATGATCACGCGATCCGAACAATAGACCGCCTCGTCAATGTCGTGCGTGACCATGAACACGGTGAGATGTTCTTCGTGATGCAGGCGCAAGACTTCATCTTGCAACGTCGACCGGGTGAGCGCATCCAGCGCTCCGAACGGCTCATCCAGCAGCAGCATCTCGGGTTCCATCGACAGCGCGCGCGAGATTCCGGTGCGCTGTTTCATGCCGCCGGAAATCTCATGCGGATACTTATACATATGATCTTTTAACCCGACTACCGTCAGCCAACGTTCAGCCTTGGCCTTGCGCTCGGTTTTGCTTAGACGCGGAAACACGGTGTTCACTGCCAACAGCACATTTTGAAACACCGTCCGCCAAGGCAGCAAGCTGTGGTTCTGAAACACGACCGCGCGTTCCGGACCCGGCTTGCTGATTTCTTGTTCCTTGAAACAGATCGAACCGGTGCTGATCGTTTCCAGTCCGGCGATCATCGACAGCAACGTCGACTTGCCGCAGCCGGAATGGCCGATGATTGACACGAATTGGTTCCGCTGGATCTCGAAGTTGATCTTGTCGAGCACTTCGACCCGGCCGCGTCCGCCACCGCTGAAGGTTTTAGTCGCATTGATAATTTCGAGGAACTTTGACGTGGCCATGATCGTTGGTTTCTGTCGTCGGGGCGTTGGATGAAGGTCAGCGGATCGCGGCAGTGCTGCCGTGGCTAATCAATTTCTGGGCAGTAATCATCACGCGATCGAGAATGAATCCGATCACACCGATCACGATCACCGCCAATAAAAGATACGACAAGGCAACGTCATTCGAACTTTGGTACCAGTTCCAGATGAATCCGCCCAGGCCCGGGCTGACCGCCATCATCTCGCTGGCGATCAACACCATCCAACCGATGCCTAGGCTCAGACGAATACCCGTGAAGATGGACGGCAGCGCTGCCGGCAGCACGATGATCCAGATCTTTTGCAGAATGTTCAGGTTCAAAACTTTCGCTACGTTCAGATAGTCGCGCTCGACATTGGCCACGCCGTTTGCGGTATTAATAAGCGTCGGCCACAACGAACACAAGGTGACCACTACCGCTGCGATGATGAATGGCTTCTGGCCGTTCAATCCACCGCCGGTTCCGGGTAGCATGCTATTCACCAGAATGTAGATCACCGGAAACCACGCCAAAGGCGAAACCGGCTTAAACAATTGCACGAATGGATTGGTCATCGCATAGATCTCGTTCGACAATCCGCACAGAATGCCGATCGGCACCGCAATCAGCACCGCGATGCCGACCCCAACAAAGGCCGTCTGCAAGGAAGTTATGATCTGACTCAGGAAAGTGCTTTTGTGTTCGAAACTGACCAGCGAGCGGATCTCGCTCTCAGACATTTCGGGATTCTCGGCCTTTAAAGTGACGATCGACGCTTCGTAGGCGCGTTGACTGCGCTGATAATTGCGCTGATCGACAACCATTTCTTCCGCGCGTTCCCATACTTGGCCCGGAGTCGGCAGTCGCAGCGATCCGGTCTGTGCATGGAGAGCCACCGAATTCCAGACGAATAGGAAGGTCAGCATGCCTAAGATGGGCAGCCCGACCATGCGCAGCAGGCAGCGTATTTGATATGCGGGCTGATCGCCGCGCAGCAGATGTGCTACCGGAATGAACCAGGACAGGTTGAAGGTTTCGAGATAGTAATCGAGTTTCTTCATATCAGCGCCTATTCATTATTTGTACCGGTGATGGGGTCCCGACCGCTGCCGTGGTGGTGTGGGCACCACGACAGCGGCAAGATCACTTCAGGCCGATTTTGAATTGTTTGAGGTAGTCGTTGGGCTTCTTCGGATCGAAAGCGATCTTATCGATGAAGCAGTCGGCGGCATAGCTTTTGTAATCGTCCGCCGGCAGATCTTCGGCCTTGGCCTTGCCATCTTTCACCAGCGCCGAAAAAGCAGCGCGATAGATATCGGTGCGATACGTTTTGTCCGCGATGTCGAAATACCAGGCGTCAGATTTATTCTCAGGAATCTGACCCCAACGCCGGGCCTGGGTCAGCGCCCATACCGCGGTGCTTTTGAACGGGAACGAGGCGTTCTGTTTATAGAAGGTATTGAACTCGGGTTCGTCGCGACGGTCCAAGCTGCCATCGGCTTTGATGCCGTAGACATAGGTGCCTAACAAACTTTCGGCCATCACCTCGACATTTGCGCCGATGTAATCCTTATGCGCCAGCATTTCCGCCGCGAGTTTGCGGTGCTCTTTGCTTTCATCGAGCCATTGCCCGGCACGGATCAGGGCTTTCACCACCGCGACCATGGTATTCGGATTCGCATCGGCCCATTCTTTTGCCACGCAGAATGACTTATCAGGCGAACCGCGGAAGATGTATTGGCTAGGACAGATTGGACGCGCGGTCTTGTCCTTTAGCGTCACCTGCATATTCCACGGTTCCCCGACGCAGAAACCATCGCAATTGCCGCCGGCGATCGCCGAGGCCATCTGCGGCGGCGGATTCACGGTCAGAATCACATCGGCATCCTTCTTGCCGATCGGATCATTGTAACCTTCATAGAAACCCGGATTCACCCCGCCCGCAGCCAACCAATAGCGCAGGTTCATATTGTGGCTGCCACTGGTAAAGGTCATGAAAAAGCGCAGCGGATCTTTGCCCGCGCCTTTGCGCGCATCGACAACTTTCTTCACCACTTCGGCACCGATCGGCATGGCGTAGCCAGGTTCTTTCAGGCGTGGATCCTGCTCGGCGACTTCCGCCCACAGCGCATTCGAGACACTAATGCCCATGCCATTGATCGACATCGCATAGGGGCAAACGATGTCAGCCTGCACACCGTAACCAATCGCGGCACCGATCGGATGATTATACAGCATGTGACTGCCATCGAGTTCCATGCTGATGACGCGGCTGTTCACCGCGCCCCAGTTCGGCTGCACTTCGACCGATATCTGCAAGCCTTCGTCGGCGAAGAAGCCTAGTTCCTTCGCTGCGACAATGGGCACGCAGTCAGTAAGTTTGATCATGCCCAGTTTGAGTTTGGTCTTTTCGAGTTTGTTCTCTTTGATCTTCTTGAGGTTCGGCGTGTGTTCCTGCTTGACGTATTCGGTAAAGGTGACGCCTTCCATTGCCGGAGCAGTAGCAAGAACAGCAGCAGTGGTGAGCGCGCAGGCGAGACGAAGTGGCAGCATGCGATAACCTTGAGCGGGTGTGGTGGAGCGACGCGACAGCGCATTGCGCGGCCCATGCCAATGCCCATCAGATGAGTAGGAATATTGTTTTCGTTCGGATTTTACGCTGCTTTCGAATCGATCAGCAGGTTTGTTCACCACTGCCGAGCAATGCAGCATTGATGCGCGGCGCATCCGACGACTGCTGACGGCTGTCGCAGATCGTCGCGCAAAGCTCGAATGACGTGCGACTCAGTGGCGGATCGCCCTGCCGCCATTCATCACGCACGTCGTTCGGCCGCGACGGGCGGATCATTTCTGATCGCTGAGCGCAAAAATTGATCGGGCCTGCCGTGCGCTCCCCCTGTGGATGCTGCGCCGAATAGCATTTGGCCACGGCGCACCGTTCGCTGTGTCGCTTCAGCTTTACCTGGAGCAGCCCATGCCTTCCTCGCTTACCGCGACCCTTGAACCCAGTTTGACCGATGCGATCGCCAAGCCCGATCTGGGCGTTGGCGGCGCCAGTCGGGTACTCGGATTCTCGACCGCTGCCTTCACGTTGCTGTTCGCGGTGTGGCTGATGTTCGGGATCCTGGCGCTGCCGATTCGCAAAGAATTCGGGCTGAACGATGTGCAATTTTCGTGGCTGACAGCGATCGCGATTCTCAATGGCGCGCTGTGGCGGCTGCCGTTCGGCATTCTTGCCGATCGTTTGGGCGGACGCGGGGTGATGACGGCCCTCCTGTTGGTGACCGCGATCCCGACCTTCCTGGTCAGCCAGGCGCACAGCTATAACGCGTTGCTCCTGTGCGCGTTCTTCATCGGGATCGCCGGCAATTCTTTTTCGGTCGGAATCGCGTGGAATTCGGCCTGGTTTAGCAAACAGCGCCAGGGCGTCGCGCTGGGCACGTTCGGGTCCGGTAATGTTGGTGCATCGGTGACCAAGCTGATCGCGCCGGCGCTGC
>JBBROQ010000198.1:0-5864 GCA_038229115.1 Planctomycetota bacterium
AAGGCCCGACCCGAATTTTTTAGCGCAAAATCAAGCCCAATTTCTAAACAATCACACCCATGCAAAACACTGTGTCACATTGGTTTATGGGTTAACTGAACGCCATTGGGATATACCATAGGCTACGACCAAGATAATCAGGCCTGCTTTTACACTTGGTCTTCGCATTAGTTTACAGATTGCCCACGCGTGCATTGAGCGCAGCAAACGTGGCCTCCGGAAAGACCACGCCACCACATAGCCGGAGCCGTCAATCCAACCGCTTCGCCAACAACTCACGCTCCAAGGTCAATTCACGCGGCAGGCGCGCGCCCAGACGGTCGAACAGTTCCTGCTGCAGCGTCAGTTCGTGGCGCCATTCGTCGGGCACGATCGCCTGTGCGCGCGACAGATCTTCAGTCGAATAATTATCCAGGCCGCCGAGGTCGATGTCGTTCACGTCCGGCATCCAGCCGAGCACGGTTTCTTCGCCCACGGCGCGGCCATGGCAACGATCGACCAGCCATTTGACCACGCGCATATTTTCGCCGAAACCCGGCCATAGAAATTTGCCGTCGGCGCCTTTGCGGAACCAGTTGACGTGGAAGATGCGCGGCGGGTGCGCCAACTTCTTTCCGACCGACAGCCAATGCGCGAAATAATCGCCCATGTTGTAGCCGCAGAAGGGCAGCATCGCCATCGGGTCGCGGCGCACTTGGCCGACCGCGCCGGTGGCGGCGGCAGTGGTTTCGCTGCCCATGGTCGCGCCCAGGTACACGCCGTGGGCCCAATTGAATGCCTGGAATATCAGCGGAAAGGTGCTGGCGCGACGGCCGCCGAATACGATTGCGCTAATCGGTACGCCGCGCGGATCGTTGGCTTCGGGCGCGAACATCGGGTTGTTGGTGGCGGGCGCAGCAAAGCGGCTATTCGGGTGCGCGGCTTTTTTACCAGCCGCACCGTCGGCCGGCGTCCAGGGCTGGCCCTGCCAATCGGTGAGGTGCGCGGGCGCCGTTGCGGTCATGCCTTCCCACCAGACTTCACGTTCCGGCGTCAGGGCTAAATTAGTGAAAATAGTTTCGCGCTGCACCGAGGCCAAGGCGTTGGGAATGCAGCTGGCGCTGGTGCCGGGCGCGACGCCGAAGTAGCCGTTCTCGGGATTGATCGCATACAGCCGGCCGTCGTCGCCCGGATACATCCAGGCGATGTCGTCGCCGACGGTCCAGATCTTCCAACCAGCAAAACGCTCGGGCGGAATCAGCATCGCCAAGTTGGTTTTGCCGCAGGCGCTGGGGAAGGCCGCGGCGATATAGGTGCGTTCGCCGGTCGGGGATTCGACGCCCATGATCAGCATGTGCTCGGCCAACCAGCCTTCGCGATTCGCCAGCCATGACGCAATGCGCAGGGCCAAACATTTTTTGCCCAGCAACACATTGCCGCCGTAGTTTGACGCGGTGGAAATGATCGCGTTATCCTGCGGAAAATGCGCGATGAAGCGCTTCGCTGGATTCAGGTCGAGCATGCAGTGCAAGCCACGATTGAAGCTGCCGTCGCGGCCCAATTCGCTCCACGCGACCTGGCCCATGCGGGTCATGATCGCCATGCTCAGGACGACATAGATCGAGTCGGTGAGCTCAATGCCGACCTTCGCGATACGCGCGCCCGGCGGGCCCATCAAGTATGGCACCACGAACAGCGTGCGGCCCTTCATCGCGCCCTTGGTTAGCGCGGCGAGCTTCGCCCGCATCTCGTCGGGCGCGGCCCAGTTGTTGGTCGGGCCGGCTTCCTCGGCGGTGGCGGTGCAGATGAACGTGCATTGTTCGACGCGGGCCACGTCGCTGGGGTTCGAGCGGTGATAATAGCAGCCCGGCATGGTGTCGGGATTCAGCGGCAGGATGATCCCCGCCTGCACCGCCTGCCGGCGCAGTTCGACCAGTTCGGTATCCGTGCCGACACACCAGTGCAGGCGCTCGGGCTGACACCACGCGACCGTTTCCTTTACCCACGCAATCGCGTCGGCGTGCTGCGTCGGAAGCGCGTTCGGATCGAATTCGGGCGCTGCACCCGCGCCGCCGCTGAAAAACAGATTGGTCATGGTCGCCTCATCTGCGCGCGATGCTCGGCCAGCGCGGGTGAGGTCCAGGGTTGAAACGTGAAGCGATTGTCGGGCGCGACTCGCCACGTAGGCACCGCTGCTGTTGGCGGATCTTCATCGCGCGCTTATGCGTCTGAAAACATCAGCAGATTCATGATGTCCCCGGTTCCCTTCGTCGCGTCGGCGCTATCGTTCCCCATTCACCCCGAGAACCGATGTCGTCAGCCACGCCCAGTCCCACATCTCCTGCCGCGCCGTCTGCACAGACCGCGGCCATGCCCGCGGCGGCTGGTTTCGCTGCATTGAATCTCGCCGCGCCGTTGTTGCGCGCGATCAGCGAACAGGGCTACGACACGCCGACTCCGATTCAATCTCGCGCGATTCCGCCGATTCTTGCAGGCCGCGACATGCTCGGCATCGCGCAGACCGGCACCGGAAAAACCGCGGCGTTCGCGCTGCCGATTTTGCATCGCCTGAGCGCCATTCATCCGCCGGGGCCGCGCCGCATTCGCTGTTTGGTGCTCAGCCCGACGCGCGAACTGGCGACCCAGATCGGCGACAATGTCGCGGCGTATGGCCGGCACACCGGACTGCGCCACACCGTGATTTTCGGTGGCGTCGGCCAGCAGCCGCAGGAACGCGCGCTCAAACAAGGCGTCGACATCGTGGTCGCCTGTCCGGGACGGTTGTTGGACCTGATGCAGCAACGCTTGGTCGACCTGCGCGGGGTCGAGGTGTTCGTGCTCGATGAAGCCGACCGCATGCTCGACATGGGCTTCATCCACGACATTAAGCGCATTCTGCCATCGCTGCCGGCACAACGGCAGAACCTGATGTTCAGCGCGACCATGCCGCCGGATATTCAACGGCTTGCCGATGGTCTGCTGAAGCAGCCGCAGCGTGTCGAAATCGCGCCAGTCGCGACCACCGCCGAGCGGGTTGACCAAGTCCTCTACTTCGTCGCGAAGCCGGATAAACAGCGGCTGCTGCATCATTTGCTGGCCGATAAGAGTTTCGACAAGGTGTTGGTATTCACGCGCACCAAGCACGGCGCCGACAAGGTCGCGCGGCAGTTGGAAGCCGCCGGCATCGGCGCGTCCGCGATCCACGGCAATAAATCACAGAACGCCCGGCAGAAGGCGCTCGCCGGCTTTACCGCCGGCCAGGTGCGGGTGCTGGTCGCGTCCGACATCGCCAGCCGCGGCATCGACATCGATGACATCAGCCACGTGGTGAATTTCGATCTGCCGAACGAACCGGAAACCTATGTGCATCGCATCGGCCGCACCGGCCGCGCCGGCGCCAGCGGTAGCGCGGTGTCGTTCTGCGACGGTGAAGAACGCGCTTTCCTACGCGACATCGAACGCGTGACACGTCAGCGCATCCCGGTCGGGACCGTGCCGGCAACCTTGCCGGCGTTGACGGCGTTACCGCCCAGTGCGCGCGATGAGCGCGATGCGCGCGGTGGCGGTTTCGGTCAGCGTGGCGGCGGCGGCAATCGCGGCGGCGGCGGTGGAAACCGTGGCGGCTTCAGCAACCGTGGCGGCGGCCGGCCTTCGGGCGGCGGCGCCGGCAGCGGAGGCAGCGGTGGCGGTGGCGGCACCAGCAGCAGCGGCGGCGAACGTCGCAGTCGCTGGTAAGCGCCATGGCGCTCCTGGTGTCGCTGCGCGAGGTCACGAAGGCCTACAGCGCGCGGCCGTTGTTCGACGGCCTGAATTTGGAAGTGTACGAAGGCGAACGTCTGGCCCTGGTTGGGCCCAACGGCGCGGGAAAATCCACGCTGTTACGCATTCTGACCGGCGCCGAGGCGTCGGACTCTGGCGTGCGTTCAGTGGCGCGCGGTAGCACCATCGCGCACCTGACGCAGGAAGACCGCTTCAACGCGAACGAGCGCTTGATCGATGCGGTGATGGCGACGGCGGTCGGCGAAACGCATGAGCGTGAATTCGCTGCGGAAGTGGCTTTGGTTGAGGCGGGCTTCACCGATCCGCACGCTTTGATCGGCACGCTCTCGGGCGGCTGGCGCAAACGTTTGGCGATCGTGCGCGAGTGCGTGCGCCAACCGCAATTGATGGTGATGGACGAACCGACCAATCATCTGGATGTCGAAGGCGTGTGGTGGTTGGAAGAGCTGCTGGCTGACGCATCGTTCGCGATGGTAGTGGCTTCCCACGATCGTTGGTTTTTGGATCGCGTGGCGACGCGAGTAGTCGAAATCGATCCGCGCCATGCGGGCGGCGCGTTCAGCGCGGCCGGCGGCTATCGCGACTTTCTGCGCCATCGCGAAACCCATCTGGCCGGACAGGCCGCGCGTCAGGAAACGCTCGCGAACCAAGTCCGGCGCGAAGAAGAATGGCTGCGCAAACAGCCGAAGGCGCGCACCACCAAATCGGTCGCGCGCATCGAAGAAGCCGGCCGTATGCAGGCCGAATTGCGCGACGTGTCGACGCGTAACGCCATGGGCCGCGCCGCCGACATCGACTTCCACGCGACCAATCGCCGCTCGAACGATTTGGTGGTGATGAAAGGCGTGACCAAGGCGCTCGGCGGCCGCACGCTGATGCGCGATCTGGAACTGGAGCTGTCGCCCGGCACGCGCCTGGGCTTGCTGGGCCGCAACGGCAGCGGCAAGTCGACGCTGCTCAAACTCATTACCGGCGCGTTGCCGGTCGACGCGGGCACCATCAAGCGCGCGCAAGATCTGCGCGTGGTGGTGTTCCATCAGGATCGCGATTCGCTCGATAAACGCCGCACGTTGCGCTTGTCGCTGTGTCCGAACGGCGACACGGTGAAGTACCGCGATAGCAGCATTCATGTGATGGCGTGGGCCAAACGTTTCTGCTTCCGGCCGGATCAACTTGATCAGCCGGTCGGCAGTTTGTCGGGCGGCGAGCAGGCGCGCATTCTGATCAGCCTGTTGATGCTGCAGCCCGCGGATCTTTTGATCCTGGACGAGCCAACCAACGACCTCGACGTGCCGACCTTGGAAGTTTTAGAGGAGAGCCTGATCGAATTTCCCGGCGCGGTGGCGTTGGTCACGCACGACCGCTTTTTGTTGGAGCGCGTGTCGACCAAGCTGCTGGCGCTTGACGGTGCCGGCGGTTGGGCCGCGGTGCCGGAAGTCGCGAGTTGGGAACGCGCACAGCGCGCGGCCGCGCGGCCATCGACGGCCGCGCCGATCCGTGCAAAAGGCCCGGACACGTATGCGGGGCTCAGCAAACCCGAACGTCGCGAGCTGGAGCGCATGGACGAAAAAATCCAGGCCGCGGATCAGGCGGTCGCCGAAGCGCAAAGCGCGGTCGACGCCGCAGCCGCGGACACTGATCGTTTGGCCAGCGCCTGGGCGCGGTTGACCACGGCGCAGGACGCGGTCGAGCGGCTGTACACGCGCTGGTCTGAACTCGAAGCGAAGGCCAAAGCCGGCGGCTGAACCGGGCGCGCGGCACCGGAGCGCGCCAGCCGCGCGTGCGCGGATGCAGTCTAAATACGCTGTTGCCACATCCGCGCGGGGCTGCATATCCCGCCGCCATGAAATATCTCGTGCTGTTGGCTGGCATGATCTTTCCGTCGCTCGCGCAGGCGCAGGTGTCGGGCATTCCCGATCCGCCCAGTCCGACGCCGTTGCCGTGGGTTTGGGCCGGTTTTTCCGACGATTTCGTCGGCAATGCGATCCTGAACAACGATGACTTCCGCACCGCCGGGATCCGTCTTGGCGGCGCCTGCAAGCGCTTCGTGTTCGCCGCGGATTTGGACATGCTTACTAATCGCGGCCGCGATGGCAGCGCCCCCA
>JBBROQ010000199.1:0-5803 GCA_038229115.1 Planctomycetota bacterium
GCCGCGCCTGGCACGCGCCCGCGGTACTGATGCCCGACGCGGATCCGGCCGCCCCCTCGCCCGACGGGCGCATCGCGCTGACGTTGGGCTGGGGCTATGGCCCCACCGGCGTCTACGGCCGTCAAACCGACCCTGTGCAGCAGGTCCTGATCGACACCGCCCGCGCCGCCCGCAGCGAGATCCTGGCCGGCCGCCTGCATGACGTGCCGGTCCACGTCGCGGCCAATTGGGCCGCGGCGCTGCTGGCCGGGACCTACCACCTATCGCCGGCCGCGGTGATGGCGCTGGGCCTGCTGGACGACGTTCTGGCGGTGCAGGTGTTGCTGGCCGTGAACGGCTTCGCGGCGCCCCGGACCTGACGTGGCCGAGATCCTGGACAGAGCCCAATTCGGCCCGATCCGCGCCGTGATCGAGGCGCACGGATCCGCCCTGCGGCTGTTCAAGCAGCGCGAGCAAAACGCCATCGTACGCGCCGCCATGAAGGCCGCAGGCGATCTGTGGATTGAGATCTTTTTGCCGAAGCGATTCAATGACGACTACGCATGGAAGGTCCTCGGCTATTCCAATGCCTCGGCGTGGGACCAATCGAAACAGCGCTTGATCAATCGCGGCGTGCTGACCGGCCCGAAGTCGACGATCTTCGTTTTTACCGGCCAGATGCGCGCCAACGCCCTATCGCAGGCCAGCACCGACGCCCGCTCCACGCGCACGAAGGCCACCGCGACCATCCGCGTGCCCATCGGCCACCCGCTGACCGCCACCACCGCGCGCTACTTCAAATTTTTACCGCAGGTTGAACTGCGCCGCCTGACCGTCGAGATCGAGCGCGTGATGCTGGCCGCGATCCAGTACAGACTCGCCGTGCGCGTGATCCAACGCGCCAACGCCCCCGCGCCGTCGTCCCGCGCCATCCCGCACCACCGCAAACGCCAGCGTCAAGCCGGCACCGAACGCCGGAGGGCCGCCTAATGGCTGATGATGGCATTACGCTGAAGATCGACGCGGATACCGCGCGGTACATCGCGCGCATTGCTGCGGCAGCGGAAAAAACAAAAGAACTGCACAAGCCGCTGAAAGAGGCCGGCCAACGCCTTGAGAAGATGAATGATTTCGCCAAGGACGCCCTGCAAACCATGACCGGCCTCGCCATCCCCATGACCGTGGCCGGCGGTCTGTTGTCGGCGCTGGAAAAGGGTGCCGAGGGCTGGAAGGAGCAATTGCAAAAGGGCCGCGACGCCCTGCGCGAAGCGGTGGCGCTGAATCAGATCTTGGCGCAAGCCGGCCTCGGTGGACAAGCGACCGCCGTCACGCGCGCCATGGGCAAGGCTGCGCCGTCGCTGAAGATCGCCGAGCTGACCGCGATCGCATCAGGGACGACCGGGGCGGGCGGACTGATCAAGGCGTCGCAGAGCGATCTGGTCTCGGCCGCCAAAGCCGGCGCATTGGCGCAGGACGCGGGCATCACCGACCTGCGTGGCTTCGCGGCCAATCGCGCCGCCCTGCTGCGCAATGGCGTGACCGGCGGCGTCGATAATCTGGCAGCGTTCGCCACCAATCGCATCGGCGAAGGGTCAGACCGGGCCTTGGCGATGGTCGCAAAGCAGCCGCAGGGCGCGCAGGAGATTTTCGGCATGTTCGCGGCGGCGCGTGCCGGGGGAAAACAATCTGTTGGCGCGCTGCAAAAAGTGCTGGACGCGTACGACCTGACCGGCGGCCGCGGCAGCCTGACCGAATTCACGCACAGCGGCATGGCCATGCGCGCGGTTGGCCGCGGCGGCATGGACGATTTGCGGCTGATCGAAAAATATGCGAAGCAATTCAACGTGAAGGATTTCGATCTGCAAAAAATGGCTGAAGAAAACGGCGGAGATTCGACCACCGCGCTACAGCAACGGACCGAAGAGCTGGAAGCCGGCGCCGAACGCGGAGTGCTTTACGGCACCGGCGGCGGCAAAGACGCGATCGCCCGCGTGCGTAAAATGCAGCTGAAACGGGCAACCATTGAAAAGGTTTTCGCGAACACCCCGATGGGCGCTGCGGCCTACGATATGCCGAACATCGCGCAAATCATGGACCTCGCCAAAGGCAACGGCAACATCGATTATGCGGCGCTACGGTCGCAGGCGCAGGACGAACTGGCGAAACAGTTGAAGGAACTGAACGACGGCCTGAAAGAACAGACCGGCGTGATTCAGGACCAGGGCGCTACCGACAATCTGCGGCGCATCCGCGTCAACGGCCAAGGAGAAAACGCACCATGAGCAGCAGCGAAAATATGGCCGGTCTCACCGTCGGCAGCGACACCTGCTATTTCGCGTTCTGGCAGGCGGAGGGCGGCCACGTGCCGCTGACCGCGATCCTGGGGCAGGACAAACTGGCCGCGAAGGGCGTCGACGGCGTGCGCTGGATCGACGACCACGCGGAGTTTCCGCAGTTCCGCGCGATCACCTGGGAGGATTTCGCGACCTTCAATGCGGCAGTGGTCAAGACCGCGCTCTACGAATCGCTGGTGGCAAAATACGGCTCGCTTGGCGTCGCGGTCGGCACGACCACGCGGGTGTATGCCGGCCTGAAAATCGTGGCGGTGGATGCGAAGCCGATGGCCGGCGGCCTGACCGGCTTCGGCGCATCATCGCCAAGCCTCGCCCGGATCGAAGCGACCTGGATCTTTCAGATGACTGCGACCGGCACGCCGTGACCGTCACGCGAAAAATCAGCGAAGACGTGCACCGCCCGCTGTTGCGCGTGGCGGTTTGCGCGACCATCGGCGGCACCTGGGAAGCGCTGCCGACCTCGCCGCGCACCGGCCTGCTGACCGGCAGCAACGGGTACGAGGTCCTGCGCTGCGAGCGCAAGGCGCTGCCGGATCTGGGCCAGGCCATTTTTCATTATCAGGTCGGCGTCATTGACGGCGTAGCGGTCACCGCGCCGCGCGATCTGACCACGTGGTTTGTGCGAATTCAGTTGGCCCCACGGCCGACCGATGCCGCGATCGCGGCCGGGTTTGATCCGGCGACGTTGGCCTGGCGCACGGTGTGGGTGGGCCGGTGCGTGGATCAGGTCGACCGCATCGCGCCGGGGGCGTCGTACCTGATCGGCGAGCGGCAGTATCAGTGCGTCGACATTTTGGGCGAAGCGGAGCATTGGCCGCTGCTGAATACCGGCTTCGCGTTCTCTGGCTCGACCTCGATCGTGCGCGGGCACCCCGGGTACAATCAGCGCATCACCGACGGACAACTGAAGGGCAACCGCGACACCACCACCGTGACCTTTGCCGACGGCAAAGTGAGTTTCTGCCATTTGCACCCTTCGGTGGGCGCACCGTGGTTTGACGATCAGGTGATCGCGCATGCCATCAACAGCAGCCGCACGGCCGGCGCACCGTGGTTTGCCCTGGACGCCAGCACGGGCCTATTGGCCAACAGCGCGCAGGAATGGCAGGTGCAGGCGGGTGATTCCTGCCTGACGTTGCTCAAGCGCATGCTGCGGCGCCAGCGCGGGCGTGGCCTGGCGTTCGTCGGTTGGGACGACGACAGCGCCGCACCGCTGGCCGCGCTGGCGCTAAAACTGAAAGTTCGCCCGCAGCTCAAGGACACGATCACCTATACGCAGCCGACCTTCGGCGCGACCGCCACGATTCCGGGCGCGACCGCGGGCGGCACCGTGCGCGACGTCGACCTGGTCGGTGATCATTGCAACGTCGACTCGACTTTCGAGCTTGGCAGCAGCACGCACCACCGCGTCGGCTACCTGGAATCGATCGGCGATCGCATCGAAGTGATCGTGTCGCCGTCGATCTACGACGCGACGTTGGAGCGCCGGTGGACGTCGACGCAGGTGTCGGATCTATTGACCCTGACGGCCAATAATCGCATCGGCCAGATGCAAAAATACGAGGCCGTTTTCCAGCTGTTCAGCCTGCCGCGGCAATGGCCGCTGTTGATGGCGGACGGCAACGGCGGCACCGGCGAGCGCGTCGATTATCGCTGCGCCGATTCCGGCGCGATCGTCAGTCCCGACGGACTGCCGCGCGACACCAACCCCCTGGAAGTCGAGCTGCTGCCCGACCTGCCGACCACGGTGCGCACTGACGGCACGACCAATCGGACCCGCGCCGAGCCGATGGCCTTTCTGCGCGTCAGTGCGGATCGGTACATCGACTGCCGCACCGAAGCCGCCGTCGCGTTGGCGTTGAGCGTGCGCGCGGACGGGATTCTGCTGCGCTGTCCCGATGACGAGGCCACCGGCACCCGCGCGATCAGCGATCCGACCAGTCCTTCACTGAGCGCGCTCTACGCCACCGATCAGATCGTCCTGACCGTCGCGATCCGCCTGCCGCACTGCGTGCGCCTGGCCAGCGGCGACCCGGCCAGCGATCGACGCCTGACCATCACGCACCGCGGCCACGCTTTGTGGTTGGCGCACGACGATGCGATCGGATTTCTTGATCACGCCACCGGCGACGCGACCGCCGGCCATCCCGGCCAACGCGGCTAGTTGGGCTATTACGCCGACGCCAACTTCGGCCGCGTCCGCGACGATCGCGACAGCCTCGCGCAGCTGCACGCTCTGGCGTGGGCGTGGTACGGGGCCGAGCGGCGCACCGCGACCTTCCAGCTACGCGACTGCGGTCTGCTGCCCAGTTTCGTGCAGCAGGACACCACCGCCGTCACCTATCCGCAGCTGGGCGACCTGATCGGCACCCTGACCGCCGGCGGCACCGCGTGGACGCTGAACACCCCCGTCACCGGTGTGATTTTTGATGCGCAGGACAACACCACCACTTGGCTGACCGATTGGTCGGACTTGGATTTCAGCGCATGAAACTTTCGCTATGACCATCCGCGACCGCGACCGCGACCACACCGACGTCCGCCTGAACGAACTGCGCGCCCGCGACGGGCAGCGCGAGGTGTGGCGGTCCGTGAAGGCAGCGAAAACCGGGGCGCTGATCGCCACGGTGCAGCGCGTTAGCGGCGACGTGCCGGCGGTCGGGAAAGTGTTTTGGTATTCGGACGCGGGGTGGGCGCCGTTGGCGCCGCCGTACGGGAGCTTTTTCGCGGCGGCATATTCTTTCGCGGCGTCCGTCCGCCTGCGCGGTGTGGTGTCGCGCGTCACGTCGGCCGATTTCGACGTGACGATTGCCGGTCCTATTGCGGGACTCGCCGGCCTGACCGCGGGGTCGCGTTATTACCCAGGCGCCGCCGGCGCGCTGACGACCACGGCAACCGGCGATACGCCATTAGTTTTGATCGCATTCGGCGCGACATCCGGATGGGTGACGACGCCTGACGATAATTTTGCGCCGCCATTCGCGACCGAGATTTCGACCAACGTTCCGAACGCGACGGTGCTGTCGCCCGGCGTGGTGGTCTATTTTACCGGCGCGACGTGGGCCTTGGCGACGACGGCCAATAGCGCCGATCCGGTAGCCATTATCGAATCGACCGACGGAAATAATTCTGGCGGCGCCGGGTTTCAGCGCGTCAAAATCCTGCGGTTCGGTTTCATTCTTTTTGGCGCCGGTGTCATCGATACCGGCGGCACCGGTGGCGCTTGGCAGCCGCTGTATTTGAGCGCAACGGCTGGCCGTTTGAGCGTCACCGGCAGCACGGTGGTGTGCTATGGCCTGGGCTCTACTTCCGACGGTGGCACCCTTGCTGTCAGCAATGGCAGCGGCAGTGGCAGTGGCAGTGGCCTGACCTCGATCGCCGGCACATCGGTCCTGGCCACCGCGACCAGCGCCAGCGCGATCCCGTCGGCACTGCCCGCGACCGCCGACGGGCAGGTGCTGCGGCGCGCC
>JBBROQ010000200.1:0-5771 GCA_038229115.1 Planctomycetota bacterium
GACTGGATTGCTGCCTATCGCACCAAAGCGGTAAAGCCGATCGCCATGCCATTCGCCGTGGTCGCGATGACCGCGACGCCGCGTGATCCGCAGCAGCCGCCGTTCGTGCTCGATGCCGCCGACCGTGCGCAACCGATACTGCGCCAGCGCCTGAGCGCCCAGAAGCTGATCACGCTGACCACCGCCACCGGCAAGAAGGATGCGGAACTGGTGACCGCACTGGCCACGGCGATCGGCAACCACATCAGGACAGGAACATTCATCCTGGTGGTGGTGAATCGCGTGCAGACGGCGCGCGACCTACATCAGTGCCTGGATGAACGCCGGCGCGCCAAGAAAGAAGCGCTCACGATCGTCGAGCCGCTGCTGCTGACCGGACGCTGCCGCAGCGCCGAGCGCGATGACCTCATCGAACGGCATCGTGCACGTATGATGGCCGGACGCGATCGTGCGCTCAACGCCGCCGATCCGTGCTTGGTCGTTGTCGCCACGCAGTGCGTCGAGGTCGGCGCTGATCTCGATGCCGATGCGCTGATCAGCGAATGCTGTCCGCTTGACGCGCTACGGCAGCGGCTCGGCCGGCTGGATCGTCTGGGGCAAATTGGCACCACCAGCGCGACCATAGTCTGCCGCGCGGATCAGGCCTGGAACGGCACGGGTGAAGCGCCCGACGATGTGATCTATGGCGAGGCCCTTGCACGCACGTGGCATTGGTTGAACCAGGGTGTCACCGATGGCGGCATCGATGGCATCCAAGCGCATCTGCCTGCGGACGCCGCGCCGTTGTCGGCGCCAGTCGTCGATGCGCCGGTGATCTTCCCCTCGTACTGCGATCTATGGGCGCAGACCGCGCCTGAACCTGCCGTCAGTCCAGAGCCAGCGCTCTTCCTGCATGGCCCTCGGCAAGGCGAACCAGAGGTGCAGATCGTCTGGCGCGCCGATCTTGATGCGGCACAGCCGGATAGCTGGACGGATACCATCGCCCTTTGCCCCCCGGTGTCCGGCGAGACCTTGTCGCTGCCGCTGTCGGCCGCGCGCCGCTGGTTGGCGGGCGCAGCTACCGATACCAATGGCTTGGCCGACATCCCGTCGCCTGCCGGCGACAACGTGGTCGCGGCAGACGATGCGGTGTTCAAGACGGCATTGCGTTGGCAGGGGCCGGATCGCAGCGAACTGGTCAGGGACGTTGACCACGTGCGCCCGGGCGACGTGCTGATCGTACCGACGAGGACCGGTGGCTGCGACGCGTTCGGCTGGAATCCCACCGCCACTGCCCCGGTTCAGGATCTGGCAGACTTGGCGCGACAGCGAGCCCGCAGGGCGCCGGTGCTGCGCCTAGTCCCCACGCTCGCGGCGACGCTGCCGGATGCATGCCAAGCCCTGGCCCGTCGGACCGGTAACACCGAATCGCCAGAACGCGTGGTCATCGCCGCCGCGTTGGCGACCTTGCCTGAGGCACATCCCTGCCGGGCTATGATCGAACAGAAAGCCGGAACATGGCGACTGCGCCCCGGCACCAGTGCCGAGCCCCATCCCAGCGGCATCGGCCTGGTGCTGATTGGCCGCGCCGGTCTGGCCACCGATGCCGCGGATTTCACCAGCGAAGATGAGTCCTCGCTGCAATGCCCGCGACCCCTGACGCTTCTCCAGCATCTGGGCGACGTCGAACGGTGGGCGCGCAGCATCGCCACGGCGCTGGGCTTACCAAAAGATCTCAGCGATGACCGGGCCTTGGCCGGCAAACTGCACGATCTGGGCAAAGCCGATCCGCGCTTTCAGGCACTGCTACGCGGCGGTGATCCGCTGGCGGCACGGCGCAGCGAGCCATGGGCGAAATCGACGCGCATGCTCACCGGCGCAGCCGCGCAGCGCGCGCGCGAACGCAGCGGCTATCCCGATGGCGGCCGGCATGAATTGCTGTCGTTGCGGCTGGCCGACAGCAATCCCGCCGTGCTGGCCCTCGCCAACGACCCGGACTTGGTTCGACATCTGGTCGTCAGCCATCACGGCCGCTGCCGCCCATTCGCGCCGGTGGTGATCGATGCGCGGCCGTTGCCAGTCAGCTTCACTTTGGCCGACCAGCACATGACCGCGTCATCAGCGACGGGACTCGAACATCTGAGCAGCGGTGTCGCCGAGCGCTTCTGGTCGCTCACCCGTACCTACGGCGCCTGGGGCTTGGCCTATCTGGAAGCATGCCTGCGCTTGGCCGACCACCGTGCGAGCGAAGACGCCGAACACCGCGGCGAAGGAGAAACGCCATGACCGAACTCGTCTGCACCGGCTTAGACGGTACCAATCCACTGCATGTGCTGGCGGCGTTGGGCCTGTTGCAACTCGGCAGCGCTGCTGACGCGACCACGACGCTGCATTGGCAGCCGGGCGCGACGTGGTGTCCGGTGCTGAGCACGGCGATGAACCCGGACGCAGCTGCGTGCCTGGATGCGCCGGTCATCGCGCAGGCGTTGCGCGCCCTGGCCACAGCTGGCACACGCGATCAGACGCAGGAGCGCCGCGCACGTGAACTAGGCACCGAACGCAAGCATCTGCTCGAACAGGCAAAGAAGGATCGCGCGGCGGCGAAGGACGCCGCCAAGGCATTGGCCGTGGATGAGCGCAGGCAAACCCTGCAAGCCTTCGAGCAGCGGCTGGATCGTCAGCTTGCCGCGCTCGACCAAAGCATCACCGCAGCCCAGGACATCGTAAACGATGCCCTGGGCGCGGGTGTCGCGCATTTGGGCGACATCATCGGCGTCCATCCCAGCATCTTCCGCCGCAAAGCTGCCGAGGCCTGCCACGCCTGGCTCGATGGTCGCACGTTGGGACAAGCTACGAGCGCCGCATTGATCGCTGACGCCATGTCATCCCAGGCCTGCGACGCCATCGTCGACGGCAAGGGAGTAGTGCAGAATACGCCATTGAGTTTTTCCAACGGTGCCGGTGGCCAATGCCTGCTGAAAGCCTTCCGCACCTTGGCTGCCGAAGTCACTCCCGAACACGTTTCCGGAACGCTCGTCGGCTTGTCCTCCCGTTATTCTCCTGGATCCACGCCGCTGAATTGGAGCCCCGCCGATCAGCGCGATTACGCGCTCACCTGGGCCAGTCCGGAAGACAAGCAGGTCAATCCCAAACAGACCGACGTCGCAGCCAATGCGCTGGCTCTGCTCGGCCTGTCCTTGCTGACGGCTTGTCCACAGGGCAGTCGGTTGGAACCGATCGGGTGGAAGCAACGCGGACCAGAACAGGGTTTCACTTGGCCGCTGTGGCAGGTGCCACTGACCGCCCCAACCGTGCGCGCGCTGATTGCCAGCGTGCCGTCCGGGAAAGATCAGCGCGAAGCGATGGGCATCGCCACCGTGCTGACCGCTGCCCGCATCAATCCTTCAGGCAAACGCAATTTCTTCGCCCCCGCGCGTCCAATCTGACGCCCGCATAGCAACGTTCATATTTTTCGGAGAAAACCGCATGGGCGCCCAGACCGCCATCAATGGCGATGACAAACTGACCAGCGACATGGTAACGCAGTACGCCTACTGCCCGCGTCGCATGCATCTGATGTACGTCGAAGGCCGTTGGGCCGACAACGCGTTCACCGAACACGGGCGCGAGGTGCATCGCCGCGTCGATGCCGTGGACGATTTATTGCCCGCGCCCACCGGCGGTGATGAACCGCCGGCGATCGGACGCAGCGTGACGTTGGGCAGCGATGACTTGGGCCTGATCGCGAAACTCGATCTGGTCGAGGTCGATGGCAACGCCGCTACGCCGGTCGAAACCAAACGCGGCAAAGTGCCCGACAACGCCGAGCGCTCGTGGGAACCAGAACGGGTGCAATTGATGGCACAGGGTCTGCTACTGCGCGGCCATGGTCTGACCTGCGATGCTGGCGTGCTGTATTTCCACGGTTCGCGCACACGCGTGCCGATCGCGTTCACCCCCGAACTCGAAGCCCGCACCCGCCACCTGTTGGCTCAGGCCCGCGTGGCCGCGCAAGCGCGCACGATGCCACCGCCGCTGATCGACAGTCCGAAATGCCGCGGCTGTTCACTCAATGGCATCTGCCTGCCCGACGAGACGCACGCGCTGCTGATGGTGCCCGCCGTCGCCGGGGAAGTACGTCGGCTGTATCCGGCCCGCGATGATGCCGTGCCCGCGTATGTGCAGGAACAAGGCGCCGTGATCGGCAAAAGCGGCGAAAGTTTCAGCGTCAAACGCAGCGGCGATCTGCTCGCTGATTTCAAGCTGAAGGACACCAGTCAGCTGGTGCTGTGCGGCAATGTGCAGATCACCGCGCAGGCTTTGCACCTGGCCTGCGAGGCCGGCATCCCGGTGGTGCATCTGTCATTCGGGCATTGGTTCTATGGCATCACCGACGGCTTCGGCCTGCGCAACGCGTACGATCGCGCCGCGCAATTCCAGGCCGCCACCGATCCCGCGCGCTGTCTAGCCTTTGCGAAAGCCGTGGTCGCCGCCAAGGGCGCGAACCAACGCACGCTGCTGCGCCGCAATGCCGAGCCGTCGCCGACCGCGACGTTGCGCCAAATGGCCGAATTGCTCGAGCGCATTTCCAGCGCTGAAGATCTGGGCCAATGCCTGGGCTATGAAGGCAATCTGGCCGAGCGCTATTTCAGCGCCTTTGCCACCATGATCCGCCCGAAGGCCCATGACAATCTGCCCGGCATGGGCGATGAACCGGTGCCCATGCCATTCGATTTCACCACCCGCAACCGCCGTCCGCCAAAAGATCCGGTGAATGCGCTGCTGTCATTCGGCTACGCAATGTTGGCTAAAGATTGTGCGGTGGCGCTGGCCGCGGTCGGGCTTGATCCTCATTGGGGACTCTATCACCAACCACGACACGGCCGGCCCTCGCTGGCCCTGGATCTGATGGAGGAATTCCGCCCGCTGATCGTCGACAGTGTGGTCATCACCGCGATCAATACCGGCATGATCGTCGCCGGCGATTTCACCACCGCCGCTAATGGCTGCCAACTATCACCCGCCGGGCGCAAAGCGTTTCTGCGCGCTTACGAAGCGCGCTGCGATCAATTGGCCACGCATCCGCTCTTTGATTATCGACTATCGTGGCGCCGCATGATCGCCTTGCAGGCGCAGATCGTTGCCCGCTGGCTGCGCGGTGACATGGCGAATTATATCGGCGTCACCACCCGATGAGCCGCCATCGCTTTTTGCTGACCTATGACATCACCGACGATAAACGTCGTACCAAAGTGCATCGCGCCCTGCTGGATGTTGGCGATCGCGTGCAATACAGCGTGTTTGTTGCTGATCTCACCGAGCGTGAACTGATTCAGACCCGCATCAAACTGCGTGAACGCATCAATCACGATGCCGATCAAGTGCTATTTATCGATCTTGGCCCCGCCGAAACCGATCCACTTGAGCGCATCAGCGCCCTCGGCCGGCCCTATCTTTCATTAGCCCGAGTGCAGATCGTCTGACGAGCGGCCAAGTGGTCGGCATTTTCCGGGCCCCGCTCGAACCGCTTGAGAAATCGATACTTGTAGCAAGATTCCAGCATCGTAACCATGCACCTTACCACTGATTTTTCACGGCGCTCGAAATCCGCTGTGGAAACTACTGCCAGTTCTGTCGTTAGGCCCCCGGCCATTTCCGCGAGTTCATTCTCGCGGCCCCATTGAAGCGCCGTGATCCCCGACGCCTGGGCCGCCGCCAACGCATTTCCGCGAGTTCATTCTCGCGGCCCCATTGAAGCTGGCCACACTGCATTGGGACCAGCCACCTCTACC
>JBBROQ010000201.1:0-5755 GCA_038229115.1 Planctomycetota bacterium
CGCCCGCCGGGCCTCGGTGGTCAGCATCAACGGCAGGAAGCCGTGCGTAGCCCCGCAGGTGATCGGTTCCAGGACGCCGGCGTCGCGCAGCTGGCACACCCAGCGCAGCAGATTGCCGCCCCAACGCGCCATCTGCTTCAGGCACCAACGCAGATGATCGCGGTACATCACCGCCGCGGCCGCGAACGGCGAGTTCGCCTTTGCCGGTACTTCGCGCTCGGCCAGTTCCAACAGGCGTTCGGTGCGTTCGCGATAACGGGTTTGCAGCAGCGGATCAGCCAGCATCTCGCACAACGGCGGCGACCAGGTCATGGTCAGGCGCGTGTACACACCGCGTTCGCACAGTTGTTCAAGGCGCGTCAGCAGTGGGATGTAGGTCTCGGTGATCGCTTCGACCAGCCAGCTTTCCTCAAGAAAATGCGGGTCTTCCGGATGCCGTACAAACGGCAGATGCGCGTGCAGAAGCAACAGCAGGTGGCCATCAGGCATCGGTGCAGCGCGTCCAGAACAGGGAGGCAGGCGAGGCGCGCACGCTAGTCACGCTGCTTGCTGTCGCCATCGCGCAGCGTCAGCCGCCATCGCGTAGGTTGCCGGGCAGCCGGCGGAAATCAGCCGGCGGGTTTGGTCAGCACGCTCGACGACAGGCTGTGGCTGGAAAGCGAGCCACTGGAGCCGCTGGGTTGTGCCTCGGTCGCCCAGGCCGCGACCTGCTGTTGTGCCGCCAGGAAGCGCGACAGCGAACTGTCGCCGGCGACCTGTCCGGGTAATCCGGCCAGTGCCAGGAGTTCGTGAAAAGTTTCGTTTACGCCCATCCAACGCTCATCGCTGCGTGCCGAAATGGTCGATGCTGGCGTGCTCACGGCGTTGGAAGTCGCCAGCATCACCAGCCGGCCCTGACGATCACGTAGCGCTAATTCAGCGCGATACTGCGCGCCCGGCGCAACCGACAGGTAGTAATTGCCGCCGCGCAAATCGACCTCGCGCTGTTCCGGGCCGCCGGGGGTATGCAGAACCAACACCGGCGTCGCGCCCTCGCCGGCGGATTGCAGCGCCGCATCTAAATGGCCGCCGGTGAGTTCCCAATACGCGAATACGTGGTGCGGATCCTGCACCAGTAGCACCAAGCGATCGAGGACATAGCTGTCGGGAATTGGCAGGCCGGGATCGGCCCCGGGCGGCGACTGTGGTGGGCGCGCGGCGACCGGAACCGAGCCGCCGGACGAACTGCCTGCCGGACCGGCGCCGGGGCTTGGTGCGTGTGCGGTGCCGATCAGCGGCAACAGCGCGGTAAGCAAGTCGGGCTTGGTCATCTTCGCGGCTTTGGCGATGCCATGGCCGGCAGCCACGGTGCGCAGATCTTTGACGGCGAGGCTGCGGAGCTGGTCGGGAGTCATGGGGATCCTCGGAAACTTCAGCGGTTGGCCGGGGCGAAACTGTCGACGAACAAGCGAATGTGGTCAGTTAGCAAACGGTGTCGCTTGGCGTTGATGTCGATGCGATCAAGGAGCCAGAGAATCGGGTCGAGTTGCTCGCCCGCGCCCAGGCCCCAGGTGATCACGTCAAGGTTCTCGCCGCCATCACCAAGGATGCTCGCTACTTTTTCCAAGACGGAATGGCTGACGTGGTATTCAACTGAATGTCTTGCCAGCAGGCCGAAATCAGGGTCATCGAACGCGCCCCAAAAGCGCCAGCCGTACAGGTGCTCCATCAATTTCTGGCGCACCCAACCTTTCCAAAAGCGTTCGACCCATTCGCGGAACACGCCCTCACCAACATCGCGAGCGTACTTCTCGCTCTCGATCCATTTATGCCGCTCCATCGCGCAGATCGCATGTGCGGTTAGCGAATAAATCACCAAGCCATTGGCGCGTTCTAGATCGCCGGGCAGACGGCCTTCCGGCAGTTCGCTCAGGCCGGCGATCGGACGCATGGCGGTCATCACTTCGTGGCCAGCTCGACGGTCTGATGCTTGGCGATCACCACGATGCCGGTCTCGGTAAGCTTAAAGCGCTTGGCGTCATCCTCGCGGTTGTAGCCGATCACGTCGTTAGGCGGAATGCGTACGTGCTTGTCGATGATGGCGCGCCGGACGCGCGCACCGCGGCCAATTTCGACGTCGTCCAGCAGCACTGACGAATGCACTTCGGCATAGCTGTTGATGCGGCAGCGCCGGCCGATCACCGAATCGATCACGGTCGAGCCAGAAATGATCGAGCCTTCGCACACGATCGACTGGATCGCCTGACCGACGCGGCCTTCCATGTTGTGCACGAACTTCGCCGGCGGGAACGCATTCGGCTCGCTGCGGATTGGCCACTCTTGGTTGTAAAGATCCAGCTGCGGCATCACCGCGCGCAGATCCATCGAGGCTTCATAGTACGCGTCCAGCGTTCCGACGTCGCGCCAATAGCCGTCGTGCGCAGCGTTGGTCGAACCGGGGATGCGGTTGCGATTGTAGTCAAAGGCGAACAGCCGCTTGCCTTGTGCCAGCAGATTCGGCAGCACGTCTTTGCCGAAATCGTGGCTGGAATTCGTATCTGCGGCGTCGCCCGCCAAGGTGTCCAGCAGCGTGCCGCGGTTGAAGATGTAATTGCCCATCGACACCAACGCCATGTCCGGCTGGCCGGGAATTGGCATGGGATTGTTCGGTTTTTCCTGAAAGCCGATAATGCGCCAATCGGCGTCAACTTGGATCACCCCGAACTGATCGGCCTCATGCAGCGGCACCGGAATCGCGGCGATGGTCACGTCGGCAGTCTGCGTGCGATGGAACTCCGCCACGTCCTCAACGTTCATTTTGAAAATGTGGTCGCCACCAAACACCGCGACCAGTTCCGGGCCGTGATCTTCGATGAGGTTCAGGTTCTGATAAATCGCATCCGCCGTGCCCTTGTACCAATGCGCGCCGGTGCGCTGCTGCGCCGGCACCGCAGTGATGAAGTGCTGCGGCAGGATCGAGCCAAAACGCCACGTCAGTTCCAGATGCTCATTCAGGCTTTGGCTTTTGAACTGCGTCAGCACGTAGATGCCGTAAATACCGCTGTTGATCAGGTTCGACAAAACGAAGTCGATGATGCGGTATTTACCGCCGAACGGCACCGCCGGCTTTG
Source organism: Planctomycetota bacterium (assembly GCA_038229115.1). Taxonomy (GTDB): domain Bacteria; phylum Planctomycetota; class UBA11346; order UBA11346; family UBA11346; genus JBBROQ01. The sequence goes on from JBBROQ010000201.1 coordinate 3,111, forward strand.
AACGGTCCAGGGTCAGCGGTTCCAGGCGAGTGCCTTTGCCGCCAGCCATCACGAAGGCGAGGATCTTGTTGCGCATAGTCGAAGCGGTGGCGTCCTTAAGCGGGTCGAGAGCGGGTCGGCAGAAAGGATGACGAGCGTGGTTCTCGCAGGCAGTGTAGGCCAGGGCCACTCCGCTGCCAAGTGGCGCACCATTTTAGCCGATAATTCAACCACCTTGCCTCGGCCGGTACAGATGATGCTCTCCCCGCACGGTTGGTGGAAGAGCAGGATGAAAGACTATGTACCCCTCTGAGCGCCTGATCGGCTGCCTCATCGGCACCGCGGTCGGCGACAGCCTGTTGCTGCCGGCCGAGGGGCTTTCGCGTCGGCGCATTGCTCGGTGTTTTCGAGGCGACCTGCGGCAGCGCTTGGTCTTCGGTCGCGGGCTGGTGAGCGACGACACCGAACACGCGTTCCTCACCGCGCAGGCGCTGCTGGTGGCGGGCGATGACGCGGGGCGTTTCGCTCATGCGCTGGCCGCACGGCTGCGTTGGTGGTTGCTGGCCCTGCCGGGCGGCTGCGGCAAGGCAACCGCTCGCGGCCTGTTCCGTTCCTGGATGGGCATTTCGCCAGAGCGCAGCGGTGTGCGTTCGGCAGGGAATGGTCCGGCAATGCGCTCGGCCATTATCGGGGGGTGCTGGGCGGATGATGCGCAGCGGCGGCGCGATTTCGTCGTGGCCTCAACCGCGATCACCCATCGTGACGGACGAGCTTTGGCTGCGGCGTTGGCGGTTGCCGAGGCGGCTGCCGTCGTTGTCCGTGGCGATGATGACGAGGTGCTGTTTGCGTGCTGGAATGCATGTTCTGAGGAAGTGTCGTGGCAGGCCATCGTCACCAGTCTCAAGGCGCATCACGCGTCGGGCGCGACCGTGGACGCGTATGCGGCTGCAATCGGCTGCGCTGACTATGTGAGCGGTTTTGCCAATCATTCCGTGCCGCTGGCGCTGTTCGCCTGGCTTCGGCACCGCGGCGATGCGGGGGCCTGCCTAGCGTCGATCCTGCGCTGCGGCGGTGACACCGACACCATTGGCGCCATCGCCGGGGCGCTGTTGGGCGTGGAGGGCGGTGAAGCGGCTTTTGCTCCGGCTTGGATTGCGGGCATCGCGGATTGGCCGCTGTCGGTGTCGCGTTTGCGAGCGGCTGGAGCAGCACTGGCAAAGCGCGGCGGCAAGCCGGTCACCTGGTGGTGGCCGCTGCAACCGCTGCGCAATCTGGGCTTTCTTTGCGTCATCCTGGTCCATGGGTTCCGGCGTTTGCTGCCATGAATTTTAACGGCAGCGCATCATCGCATCGATCCTGATTCAACGCGTGGACAGCACCATCTTGCCTCGACCGGCGCGGGTGATGCTGTCGCGTCATGTCTGAAGGCGGGGCGAAAACTGAAATGGCCAAGGTCTCGTCACGTGGCGGCTCGCTGAAGCGCACGTTTACGCGACTACGTTCGGCACTGACTACGGCGCAACCGAATCTGGCCTCCGATGCCGGGGGCTGGAGCAGCGAACGCGTGTGCGTCGATGGCGACGGTTATTTTGCGGCTCTGGCGACCGATCTAGCGGCGGCGCGGTCGTGGGTGCGGTTAGAAATGTACATCATTGAGGATGATGAAATCGGCCAGCGCTTCAGCGCGCTGTTGGCGGCCGCGGCGGCGCGCGGGGTGCGCGTGCGGTTACTGGTGGATGGCGTGGGTGCGGGCGCCTGGAGCGCGGGCGCCGGTCGGGCGTTGGCGCAGGCTGGGGTTGAGGTGCGGTTGTTTCATCCCCCGCCGTGGACGGTGTTCCGAGACTGGCTGCCCACCGCGCGGCGCTTGCACGACTGGCTCGGTTTCCTGCGCTTCATCAATCGCCGCAATCATCGCAAAGTGGTGGTGATCGACGGCGTCGCGGCGTGGGTCGGGTCGTTTAACCTGACCCGCGTGCATTCGCGTGCGTGCGTTGGTGATGAGGTCTGGCGCGATACCGCAGTCCGGGTGAAGGGCCCCGGCGTGAAGACCCTGGGACTGGCCTTTGCGCATGCCTGGCGGCAGGGCTGGCGGTTACAGCCCGGCACGTTGCGCGGGACTTTGCGCCCGAGCACCACGCCGTTGTTGGCGCCGCTGTTAGGGACGCTGCAACGGCTGCCGTTACAGGCCGTCGACGCGCCGGTGCGGCTGAACCTTGGCTTTCGCCAGCGCAAACGCCTGTACCGCGATTTGCTGTCGCGACTGGCCCATGCGCGCACGCGGGTGTGGATCACGAATCCGTATTTCGTACCGCGCGGCGATCTGCTCGAAACGTTAGAAGACGCGGTAAAATCAGGTGCCGATGTGCGGCTGTTGCTGCCGCAGAAGAACGACATCCGGTTCATGCCATGGGTCGCGGCGGTCTTTCGTGCCCGCCTGCAACACGCCGGGGTGCGCTTATACGCGTATCAGCCCGGCATGATCCACGCGAAAACCATGCTGATCGATGACTGGGCAGTGGTTGGCTCAAGCAACCTCAACACGCGCAGTTTGCGTCATGACTTGGAGGCAGATGTGGTCCTGCGCACCCCGGGTGCTCTGACGGCCTTGGCCGACGCCTTCACCGCTGACCTAGCAAACTCGATCGAGTTCACCGCCGAAACCGTGC
>JBBROQ010000202.1:0-5694 GCA_038229115.1 Planctomycetota bacterium
GCCATCGCCAAAGACCGCCAACCCGTACGACGACCAGGGCGCGGTCGCAAACGACAATGCCTCTCTCAATTCGGGCGTTGGCGGTTTAAGAAATCCGCGGCGAAAGCGGCGTGAAATTGCTTAAGGAAACGGCGTTGATCCCAGGCCGCAACTGCATCTTTGAGTTTTCGAAGTCTGTGAGAGGTCAAATTATTTCCTGCCGCTCCGCAAATTCCGCTGGCAGCGTGACTGCGACCGAGGTGCCCAGCAGCTCCAAATTCACCAACAATTCGAGCGTGCGCTGACGGCGGACGACGATGCCCAGGCAGCCGGTGAACACGCCGCGGGTGATGATAGTGCGGGTGCCGGGGGTGAGTTCGGGGCGGACTATCAGCGGGGCAGTGGTGGCTTCGACCAGGCGGATGAGGGCGCGCAGGTCGTCGGCCAGCACCTCGGGCTGCGAGACGTTGATCAGGCGGACGATGCGCTGGGTGTCGTAGAGCAAGTGGTGCTGCCCACGCGGCAGGTGCGCGAATACATAGCCGCCCAACAGCGGCACCAAACTTTCCTGTGTGCCTTTGCCGGGATAGCGGCGCACGCGGCGTTCTAAAAACAACAGGCCGGGGACTCGGCAGTGATGCAAGTCGGCGGCCAAGCGTTTTTCCTGCCGCGGCAGGGTGTGCGCGATCACCCAATCGTCGGTGGGCAGCTGCGCGGTGAAACCGGCGGGCCAGTGCTGCACCATTCCCAGGCCCGAGCCATGAGCAGCAACGGTGGTGGGCGTGATCTTTGGCATGGCGGACAAAAGCTGCGAGCGCCGATCAGCAGCGCAATGCGGGCTCGGCGTAACGCGCGGATTTTAGAGGCTGTTTTTCAGCCGTGTGCTTTCACGCACGCGCTTTTAACCGCGCGTCGCAAGCAGCTTCCACACCCGCAATGCTTCGCTGACGCCCCAAGCCTGCGCATCGCAGCCACGCTGCGCGTGGGGAGCATCGCCATCGATGATCTCGGGTATGTGGCCGATGGCGCCGGCGGTCAGCAATAGATCCATCGCGCTCAGGTAACTGCGCGCCGCCGCGGTGGCCGCGGGACTGAACGTCCACGCCCGTGCCAAGGCCTCGCAAAACACCGGATAGGTCCAGGTCCAGGCGGTGCCGTTGTGATAGGCGGGTTTGCGCCGGGTGTCTTCGTCGCCGGCGTAATGGCCCCAATACGGCTCGGTCGGGTTGTTCAGCAAACGGCCGTCGCTGGAGCGGTTTTCCAGCGGTGGTTCCACCGGCAACGGCGCCAACGAGCGCAGCGCACCGGGCACCACCAAATACCGCAGCGCCGCGGCCACGATGCGCCGCGCACGGGTGCCCTCGACGATGCCCAATGCGACCGCCAACAGGCCATTTGAGCGCAGGGCGTTGTCGGGCGTCGAGTCAGCTGCGCTTTGTCCGGGCTGCGCCAATAACACGTCGGCGAACCAGCCGCGATCCTCTAACCAAAAGCGTTCGAGCGACGCCGTCGCGCGCGTGGCCAAAGTCGCCCAGGCTTCGCCGGCCGTCGGGGCAGTCAGACGATCCAGCTGGCGCAGTAGCCGGATCCACAGCACTTGGATCTCAATCGGATAACCCTGCCGCGGCGTGCACGCCGGATGATTGGTGTCCATCCAGGTGAAATGCGGCGGGCTGAACACCAGCGCGCTCTCAACATCGACGCGGATGCCGTTCGGGGTGCCGGCCAAATGACCGCGGGCGATCGCGCTGAGCACGTCGCGCAGCCGCCGGCCACCGACATCAGCGTCATAGACCGCTGGGCCTGCGAGTTCGGCTAGTTCTTCGCACACCACGCCAAACCACAGTGCCGCGTCAGAGGTGTCGCGGTTGCTGGCGTCGTCGCCGTTGAGCATGTTTGGCAGCGTGCCGTTTTCCTCGAAACGCGCGAAAGTCAGCAGGATCTGCCGCACCTCATCGATCATACCGGCGGCCAACATACCGCGCGCGGCGATCAAGGTATCGCGGCCCCAATCAAGGAACCAAGGATAGCCCGCGATCACCGTGCGGCCGGTACCGCGGCGCACGACATAGGCGGTTAGCGCCTGCGCCAACTGCGTCGCGAATGCGTCATTTTCAGGCATCGCGGCCGCGGTTACTGCCGCGCTTAAAAGCTGCCGGCGCTCTTCGGCGAAACCGATGATGTCCTCGGGTTCGGGTTCGGTGGCGTCGGCACAGCAGACCACATGCACGGCGTCGCCGCGCTCTAACGGCAGCTCGAACCAGCCCGGGCTCCAGGCATCGCCTTCGGCGGTCAGGCCGCGGCTGGCTTCGATCGGATGCGGGATGTGTTCGCACCATTCGGCGTCGGCGTGGAACTCGCCGGCGTCGGCACTGATGGTCAGCACACGTTCGGGCGCGGGTGCAAACACGCAGCCGGCGCGCGTGGTCAGGGTGGTGGTATGGCTGGTGAAATGCTGTTCGCATTCCGGTGAACGTCGCGTTTCGCTGTGGAAATTGCGGTCTTCTAGATCCAGACGCACGATCAGCCGTACGCTGCGGCCATCGGGTAACGGCCGGCCGCGTGCCGGTGGCGTGCGCGGGCAACTGAAGCGTAGGACGGTGGTATTGCGGCCCTGCAGCAGGTCGGCGTCGAGGTGAATTTCGACCGTGCGCCCGTCGCCGGCATTGGCGACAAAACACCAACGTGCGGGCGGTCCAGCGGTGAAATCAATCAAGTTGGTTCGATCCAACGGGCTGATAAAACCATCGGCATTCACCCATGCGCGCAGGCGTTTCACCAATACCTGGCGATCGCACGGCGCAGTCGCGTGCAAGTTCGCCGCCAGCACCGCGTCGTACTTGGAATAGACAGTGCCCAAATCCGCCGGGATGCGCGCCATGCCGCCGCGGCCGTTGGTCAGCAAGGCCATGCTGGTGGCTGGGGCGATGACGCGCAAATCGGGCAGCGGGCCCAGGAAGCGCACCGCGCCGATAACCTGTCGACCGTGGTCGGTAAAGCGCTCCAGCAGCAGCGTCGCATGCGCGCCCGCAGGCACCGGCGGGAAGCCCACGATGTGACCTTCATCGACCACTACCGAGCGCTCCACGCGCGGCGTCGCATCATCGTCGAGCGTCAGCGTGGCGCTGAATGGCACGTCATCACGGATCAGCAGGCAATGCCCTGGCGGCACCGGCACCACGCGTGACAGATCGGCAAGACCCCATCGTACCACCTGCGGCAGATCGGCGCGCGCCGCGGCCAGCATCAGCGCGCCGAGCAAATCGGCGCGCGTCTGCGCGCCATCCAGGCCCGCGACCGCGGCCAGGAAACGCACCGGATCGGCGGCGACCCACGCCGCCAGATCATGCCAGTTGCACGGGCCCAGATCCGGCGCATCAACACGATGACCCAGCATCCGATATGCCCAGGCCGCCTGCGCGCGGCGGTGGCGGTAATCGACCCCGGCAAGACCTTGCGGTGTGGCCGATGCGGCTAGGCAGTGACTGGCGCCGGGCGCCAAACGAAAAGTAATCACGCCAGCGCTGTTGGTGCTGGGCGGAAACGGCTGACCAAGCAAATCGACGGTAAAACCAGGCACGCCGCGCAGCGCACTTTCCGGCACCACCGCGTCGAGTGCGCGTCCGACATCCAGATTCACCAGCACCAACACTGCGTCGGTGCCTTCGGCCGCGTCGCGACGCAGGGCCAAGACCGGCGCGTCGTCAGCGCTCAGGCGGGTCAGTCGCGCGCCATCGAAGAACGCCGGATGCTCGGCCAACAGCCGATTCAGGCGCGACAGTTCGCCGACCAAATTCGGCTGCGCGCCCCAATTCATGCCACGGCTTTGGTGCACTTCGATCTTCTCAGCCGCCAGCCATTCGACGCCGCCGGTGAAACCGAAACCGCCGCTGACGCTGGTGAGCGCAGCCAAGCGATTGCGCATCAGTGACCACGTCGCGCCGCGCGCGGCCAAACGCTCGTTGTCGTGGGTTTCGCTGTAATGGATCAGCACACCGACGCGATTCGCCTGACGGATGCAGTGATCCAAATACGTGGCTACTTCGTGGCCCTGATAATTTTGGAACAGCTCGGAATAGGCCCAGTCCATACCGCCAAGCGTCAACAGCCGTTCGGTGACTTCCCACGCGCCGCCCAGGCCTTCGAGCAGGAACAACGCCTCGGGGAATTCCAAGCGGACGCGGCTGATGATGTATTGCCACGCCGGTAGGGGGACCATGTAGCCGGCGTCGCAGCGAAACCCATCCACGCCGCGCCGGCACCACACCAACAGCGCTTCGGCGATGGTCGCCCACAACGCGGGATTGTGCTCGTTATCCAACTCAACCAGATCGGCCCACGTATTGCCCCACGCGCCGGGCGAATGAAAGGCGCCGTCGGCCTTGCGCTTGAACCATTCCGGATGTTCGTTGAGCAGCGTCGAGCCCCAACCGGTGTGGTTGATGACGATGTCCAGCAGCACGCGCGCGCCGTACTGATGCGCGGCATACGTCAGCTCGCGAAACTGATCGACCACCGTGGTACGCTGATCGAACTCGGCCAAAGCCGGATCAATCGCGATCAGATCCTGGCACGCATAGGGACTGCCGAAGCGGCCGAAGCGCGCGTACGTGGTCGGCGTCGAGGACACCGGCAGCAGGTGAATAATGCCGCAGCCGAGCGTGCTGACGATGTGCGGAATTTGTGCCGTCAGATCACGCAGAGTGCCCGACGGCGGGATCGCGGTGTAGCTGTGACGATCGAGCACCGAAAGCTGCTCATCAAGCAGCGGCTGACGTGTGCTGCTGGCACTTTTGCTGGCCCCGAACATGCGCACGAATGCGCAGTAAATGGTGTTGGCAGTGCGGTAATAATCCGGGTGCACGCCAATCAGCAGATTGTCGCCGGTGGGCCAGTGCTGCCGTCCGCGCGCGTCGACGGCATAGGCCTTGGCCATCACCGTCGCGGGTTCGTTTAGGACCAGGTCCAGGCTCCACCGATTCGAGCCATCGGCAGCGCGAGTCAGCGGCAGATCGCGCCACGAACTGCCGGCGAAGGTCTGGCCGCTGCCAAGGCTTTCGACGAGCTCGCGATAGGTGGTCTCCATCCGGCCCAAATTAGTGCGAACAAACGCGCGCGTGCCCTCGGGCGCGTCGTCGAAGCGCAATTCAAAGCGCACGCGGTCGCCGACATAACGCAGCAGTCGGTCAGCGGGCGCGGGAGTCATGATGGGCGGCATGGTTGGTACCGTAGGCGTGCGCGCGTTTGGCTCCACTGGCCCTCACTATGGCGCGCCTGCAGCATGCGTGGACAAATGCTTGGATGCTGCACGAAATGGTTGTTCCGTCCGCCGCCGAGGGCCAGCGTCTGGATTGTTGGCTTGAATCGCAACTTGAGGGCTGCACCCGCAGTCTGATCGCGCGCCTGATCCGCGACGATCTGTGCACGATCTTCCCCGGTCGCCCGAAGGCTGGGTATTTCCTGCATGGCGGCGAGCGCGTGACGTTGGAGGTGCCCGAAGTCGAACCGCTGAGCGCGGTGCCGGAAGATCTTCCGCTAACGATTTTGCACGAAGACGAGCACCTTGTCGCGGTCGACAAAGCCGCCGGCATGGTCGTGCATCCAGCGATCGGACATGTGCGCGGGACGCTGGTAAATGCGCTGCTTGGCCGTTACGGGGCCCTGGGCGCGGTGGCGAACGGCGAAGGCAACAGCGGGTCGATGGCCGCCACCGAC
>JBBROQ010000203.1:0-5690 GCA_038229115.1 Planctomycetota bacterium
AGCACCCAGCACGGCCAAATCCTTGGTTCGCCGGCGTACATGTCGCCCGAACAAGCGAAGGGCAACGCCGCCGCGGCCGATCATCGCACTGATCTTTATTCGCTTGGCGTGATCCTGGTCGAGCTGTTGACCTTGGCGACACCGTGCGCGGTCGATGATGGCGACGGCCTTAGCGCGATTCTCAAGCGGGTGCGTGATGGTCAGCGCCGCACGTTGGTGCAGCTGTGGCCCGAAGCCCCAATCGCCTTGCAGCACATCACCGAATGGACGCTGGCCCAGGATCCGCAGGAACGTTATCCGGACTGCGAAGTTTTGGGCGGCGAACTGCGCACGCTGCTGTCGCAACTCTCTGCGTCTTACAGTGAACTTGAACGCCAACGCTTGGCCAAAGATCGTGAAGGCGCGTGGCTATCGGTTGGGCTTTGGGACTACGGCGCGGCTGGTGACGCGGCGCCGTTTGCGGCCGATCCGCAGGCGATCAACGCCGAGCAGGTCGGCCACGTCCATCATCCGGAACTCGGCGGCATGTTGTTGGGCGGATACGGGCTGCAGCTATATCCGCTGACGTTGCGTTTGGGCGATGATGTGCGCATCAGCCTGACCATCGACATCGTCAAAGGCTCAGAATTTTGGCTGTTTTTGCGCGGCGTTCCGCCAACGGCGGCGTATCAGTTTCGTCTCGGCGCGTATGGCGGCAAATGGATGACCATCGGGCGCGGCGCCGGCTCCCACGGCACGCTTAATCCAGATTTTTTGACCATGCGGCCGCTGCGCGATCACCCCAGCAACGCCCATGCGCGCGCCGGCCGCACGCGGCACCGCATCGTGATCGAGGCGGTCGGCGCGATGCTGTCGATCGCGGTCGACGAACAGCCGCCCTTGACGGTGCGCGACGTGCATGCGCTCTCAGGTTTGGGCGGCGCGCACATGGCCCTGGCGACGTGGACCTCGCAGGTATTGGTCCGGCAACTGCAAGTTGAACGCCGGCGCAGTCCGTTGTTGGTGCCGGCACATGCGATTGGTGGCGAGCTGTTGCGCCAAAACCTGCCGCAACAAGCGATCGTGTTTTACCGTGGTTTCATCACCGAGCACCCTGGCGCGGCCGAGGTGGTCGAGGCGCGCTACATGCTGTTCCTGGCCCTGATTCAGGCCGGAGAAGTACTGGCCGCCGAACGCGAGATTCGCGATCTGTTGGCGCACCACCTGGATCATCCATTGGCGCAGGACGCGATCTTTCAGCTCGCCAGTCTGCGCCTGCGCCAGTCCGGCGTCCGTCGCGCCGTGCAAGAACTGCTGTCGTATCAGGAATCCGGCGACGTGGTGCGCACGCGCTTCTGTTTGTGGCTGATGCCGCACCTGCACCAAAGCTTGGGCACCAATGGTCTCACGCCTGAACTCGAAAGCGATTTGACCCTGGTGCGCAGCTTGATCCGTGGTTCGCCCGACGAGCTGCCGCTCCTGCAAACGCTGTCTGCTGGCACCGTTTCGTCGGTGCGTTGGCAACTGAACCGGCTGATCGACGCCGACGATGCCATCGGTTTGGCCAGCATGCGCGAAGCGATGGCCCGTTTGCAGGGCCTTGGCTACCACTTCTCGATCCGTGAACAGCACCTGCATGCCGACTACCGGCGCCTGGCCCGGCATCTGATCGAGGTCGATGATCCCGTCGAAACCGTGTTGTTCATCGGCCGGGGCCAAGACGAAGCCTCGGAATTGTTCGACTTCGTGCGTGACGTGTTGGCGCTGGTCGACGCCGGCTGTGAACGCCAACTGTTGGCCGCTTTCGCCGGCGAAGACCTGACCCCGGTCGAGCGGCTGCTGCGGGCCGGATTGCGCCTGCGCATGGGCGCCAGGGCCGAGGCGCTTGCTGATATCGAACGCTGCTTCCGCTTGATGGACGTACTGGAGACTGAACGCACCTCATTGGTGCTGCTGATCGCTGCGCGCCTGGGTTTTTACGGCCTGGGCTATCTGCCCTGGGACCAGATCCAAGACGGCCTCGCCACCATCGGCTCCGACCCCCACGGCACCCCATTGGCCGCCATCGCCGGCTGGCTCGCCGAATGCCTGGGCAACCGCGACCACGCCACGCTGATGTACCAACGCCTCGCCCAACCGGGCTCGGGTTTTGCCTTAGTCGGCATGCAGGGATTGGCGCGCTTGAAGGCGACTGTGGGCTGATCGCTGCGGCGGCAGTCAAGCTGCCAGCAGCATCGTTAGCGCCATGATATGGCGCTTTTACGGTCCTTTTGTCGTGGTTGCCCAATCCGCGCATAATTCTTTGGCCTGCGCCAGCACCACCTGCACCGCCGCGTCCTGCATGTCCGGCGGGTAACCGTATTTGTTCAGGATGCGCTTTACCATCACGCGGATCTTCGCCTGGGCACCGTCGCGCAGGGTCCAGTCGATGGAGACGCTCTTGCGGACCTGGGTGACCAGTTCGGCGGCGATCAGACGCAGCTTGGCGTCGCCCATGGCCTTCACGGCGCTCTCGTTGGCGGCTAGGGCGTCATAGAACGCGATCTCTTCGTCAGTCAGCCCCAGGTCGCTGCCGCGCTTGGTGGCGGCACTCATCTTCTTGGCCAGGGCGATCAGTTCTTCGATTACCTCCTGAGTGGCGATGGCGCGGTTGTGGTACTGGTTCAAAGCCTGTTGCAGCATTTCGCTGAATTGGCGGGCTTGGACGATGTTCCTGGGACTGCGGGTAGAGATCTCGTCCCGCAGCAGCTTGGCCAGCAGTTCAGCCGCAACATTCTTGTGCTTCAACCCACGGACTTCGGCCAGGAACTGGTCGGACAGGATGCTGATATTCGGCTTCTTGAGACCGGCCGCAGTGAAGACGTCAATGATGCCCACGTCGGCCATGATGGCGGACGACACCAGCTGCCGCACCGCCACGTCCAGTTCCTCTGGCGGCCGTTGGCGGCCGGAGGTTTTGGACAGGTAGACTTTGATGGCCTGGAAGAACGCGATGTCGTCGCGCAGGGCGATGGCGGCGTCGGTGGCGGCACAAAGGGCGAAGGCCCGGGAGAGGGCGGTTACCACCTGCACGAAGCGAGCCTTGCCGTTCTCCTGCTGGAGGACGTGCTCCTGTCCCGGCGGGATCATTCCCAGTTGTTGGGTAGGCGTGCCAGTGGTCCACAAGCTCCAATCAAAGCCATGCATGATCACGCAGGCGATTTCGTGTTTCTCTTCCATCACCGCGATGGCCTGGGCGGTGTCGATGCTGGGCGAGCCCTTGCCGCCGCTCTCGATGTAGGTCGCCAACGCGTGCTTGAGCTGGTCGGCCAGCCCCAAGTAGTCCACCACCAGGCCGCCTGGCTTGTCGCGGAAGACCCGATTCACCCGCGCGATGGCCTGCATCAGGCCGTGGCCGCTCATGGGCTTGTCGGCGTACATGGTGTGCAGGCACGGTGCGTCGAAGCCGGTCAACCACATGTCGCGCACGATGACGATGCGGAAGGGATCCTTCGCATCCTTGAAACGTGTGGCCAAGGCCCGGCGTTTGGGCTTGTTGCGGATGTGGGGTTGCCAATCCGGACCGTCGTCGGCGCTGCCGGTCATGACGATCTTCATCACGCACGCTTGCTGCGCTTCGGTCTCCTGGTTGTCGTCGGCAGCACCGGCCCAGGCGGGACGCAACGTCAGGATCGCTTGGTAGAGGTCGACGCAGATGCGGCGGCTCATGCACACCACCATCGCTTTGCCGGCCATAGCCTCGCAGCGCAGTTCGTAATGATTGACCAGATCCGCCGCGATCAGCGCAATGCGTTTAGGATCGCCAACCATCGCCTCCAACGCCGCCCATTTGGTCTTGAGCTGTTGTTTCTTGGCTTGGTCTTCGCCCTCGGTGATCACCTCGAACTCGGCATCGATGGTGGGCAGTGCCGCCTGGTTCAGCGACAACTTGGCAATCCGGCTCTCAAAATAGATCGGCACGGTCGCGCCATCAGCTACCGCGCGCTGGATGTCGTAGATCGAAATGTAATCGCCGAAAATAGCCCGCGTGTTGGCGTCGGCCTTCTCGATCGGCGTCCCGGTGAAACCGATGAACGTAGCGTTGGGCAGCGCATCGCGCAGGTTGCGCGCCAAGCCATCAATCAGGTCGTATTGACTGCGATGCGCTTCATCGGCGATCACCACGACATTGCGGCGATCCGACAACAACGGCATGGATGTACCCTTCTCGGGCGCAAATTTTTGGATGGTGGTGAACACCACGCCGCCACTGGCGACCGTCAGCAATTCGCGCAGTCGCTCGCGATCGTCCGCCTGAACCGGCATCTGCCCCAGGATGTCGGCGCAGCGCTGGAACTGACCGAACAGTTGATCATCCAAGTCATTGCGATCGGTCAGGATCACCAGCGTCGGGTTCCGCATCGGCGAATGTCGCACCAGGCGGGCGGCATAAAACAGCATCGAATAACTTTTACCGCTGCCCTGCGTGTGCCAGACGACACCTGCTCGGCGATCGCCCGGTCTGCCGTCATGCTGTCGTCCAACCCAATACGTGCCGCCGGGCTCCTTGACCCGATTGGCGGTTTCCATCGCGCACGCCCGCACGGTTTCATCCAATGCGGCGTTCACCGCATGGAACTGATGGTACCCGGCGATGATCTTGTTGATGCGATCGCTGTCCGGATCGACCTCGAAGACGATGAAATACTGAAGCAGATCCAGGAAGCGGCGGCGATCAAAAACTCCTCGCAGCAGGACTTCCAATTCCAGGGCCGACTTGGGCGCATCGTTGTTGCCATCAATAGTACGCCAGACCTTGAACCATTCCTGGTTGGCGGTCAGCGATCCAATGCGAGCGCTGGTGCCGTTTGACACCACCAATACCTCGTTGAAATGGAACAGGCTCGGAATTTGCGCCTGGTAGGTCTGTAACTGGTTGAACGCGCTCCAGATCGTGGCGCCTTCATCGACCGCGTTCTTCAATTCGATGACGGCCAGCGGCAGGCCATTGACGAACACCACGATGTCGGGGCGACGCTGATGTCGGCCTTCGATGACGGTGAATTGGTTGACCGCCAACCAATCATTGGCGTCAATGTCAGCGAAATCGATCAAGCGGACATGGTCGCCAGCGATGCTGCTGTCTGGGCGGCGGTACTCGACCGCTACACCATCACGCAGCATGGTGTGAAAGGTGCGATTGGTGGCGATCAGGGACGGCGTGGCGATGCGCAAGACTTTACGCAGCGCTTCGTCCTGGGCCTCAGTGGGGATGGTCGGGTTCAACCTGGTAATGGCGGCACGCAGACGGCCATCTAGGACGACATCCGCAAACGACGTCCGCTCTGCTGACGGTTCTCCTGGTGCCAACTGCGGTCCGTGGACACATTGGTAGCCCAGGTCTTTGAACCAGACTAGGGCGGCGTCTTCAACGATGGCTTCGTTGAGGCTCATGCTTTCGGTTTCCGCGGCGTCTTCGGTTTCGGCAGCTTCTTCAATTCCTTTGCTGCCTTCTCGAAATCGAGATCCACCGCGCGCGGCGAGGCATCCAGCAAGACGCGATATTTGACATATTCCTGTTCCGCTTTCGCCCGGGCTTCCTCAGCGGAAATCTTTCCGGCGTGATCCAGCAGCTTGCGGCCTGAGATTTTCAGGAACTCATCCAGCTTCACCATCCAGTCCTGCATCGTCATCGGCTTGCGCTCCAGCGCCTGTAACTCCGCGTATTCGAT
>JBBROQ010000204.1:0-5676 GCA_038229115.1 Planctomycetota bacterium
AAAGGTGCGTTCGTCACCCAGGCGTTGGTAGCCGGCGGTAGTGACGCGATAGCGGCGCAGGACGTAGTGATTTTCCCACTGGCGCTGCACTACGTAGACACCGTCGCGGGTCTCGGCGACCCACAGCAAGTCGGATTCAAATTCAACGAAGTCGAGTGGTTGCGACATGGTGGCGGCTCTTACGCGCATCTTGTGGGAGCGACATGGCGCTACTCAACTGGTTCTTTTCGTCACTTTCCGCCCGGGTTTTCCACAGTCATTGCCGTGCTGTTGGCGTGCGGTCGATTATTTCGCCAAACCGTTTGATTTCCCACAAACCGACCTGCGACACGACGCTGCATTCAGCCCGAAACCGCCGCGACCTTGAACACCAGTTTGCGAAATGGCGCAGCGTTGCCGTCGACTTGGCAGCAAGGCTTATGCGCGTCGGTGGGCCAGAACACGGTGAAATGCCCTGGTTTTACCAGGATTTCGTTCGGTTCCACGGCGGGTTCGGCAAAAAAGCAGATGTCGCCATCAGGCTCGAAGTCGATCGTGGTGGTCAGTCCCGCGGTTGGCGTCCAGCCCATGATTTCCGGGCCAATCACGTTAACTTGGATGTCGATGTAGCGGCGATGCGCTTCGAACAGCTTCGACGCCGCCGGCCGCGTCACGCCAGTTTCCACAATTACCAGCAATTCTTCACCGCGTAGCGCATAGCGGCCGTCGGGGCGGTCGCGGTGGTTGGCCGCGTTAGTGGCCCACGCGAACGCTTCGGCGAATAACGGATGCAACGGGGCATAACGCGCGGCGTTTTCGAGGCGATCTAGCAGCATGGGCGCACGCTACTTGGCTGTCTGTTTTCACCAGCTGCGCCGGTTCAGACGGCCGGCACTTCGGCGCGATCAAGGCCGAGGCGAACCGCATCCAGCACTGGCCGATGCCACGGGCTCAGGGGTAGTCCGGGCAGCGCCGGCCACGGCGCCAGGATCGCCGCCGAACCAGCTTCGATACGCAGCATGGTCGCGGCCACGTCCAGTTGGGCGCGATAGAACCGCGCGATAAAGCGCCCTACCTTCCACAGTTCGCAGCAGGGGGTGACAGTGGTTGGATGCCAACCGATTTCCTCATCGAGTTCGCGCGTCAGCGCGGCCTCGGCGGTTTCGCCGCCTTCAACTCGGCCGCCGAAGCAGGTCATCAGGCCGCCGGCGATGCGGCTGTATGGCGCGCGCAATTGCAGGAGCAGCCGATTTTCCCGGTCTTCCAGCACCGCGCAGACGTATTCGGGCCCGACCACGCATGTCATGCTGGGGCCACCCAAAATCGCGCCAGCGCATGGGCACCGCAGTCAGGGCCATAGGCTGCATCCATGCCGCGACTGCTGATGTTTGGGGCCGGCAACATCGGCCGCGGGTTTATCGCGCCGACTTTTACGCAGGCCGGGTGGCGCGTAACTTTTGTCGATCTGGATGCGGTGAAGATCGACGCATTCAATCAACGCGGGAGCTACACCGTCACCGAAGTCGATGACGAACACGCGCACGTAGTCGCGGTGCAGCCCGTCGATGGCGTGTTGGCGGCGGATCGTGCCGCGGTCGCAGCGGCGGTGGCTGATGCCGATCTGGTCGCGACTGCCGTTGGCCTAGAGGCGCTGAAATATCTCGGCGCGCCGTTGGCCGCTGGCCTGGCGCTACGGGAATCGACGCGGCCGCTGAACATTCTGATCTGCGAAAATGGCGCCGATGCGCGCGATCGTTTGGCTGCGGCGATTCGGTCGGTGATCGACAACGATGCGCGTTTTGCCGCCGAACGTGCGCACTTGCTACAGCGACTGGCGACCGACGTCGGTCTCGTGCGCACCTCAATAGGGCGCATGATTCCGCCGGGCGCGGGTGCGGATGCGCTCGACATCGCCGTCGAGCCCTACGCGCATCTGCCGGTCGAGCGCGCGGCGTTTATCGGCGCGGCTCCGATCATTCCGCATCTGGAACTGGCCGAAGATTTTGAGCTGGTGATCGCGCAGAAACTGTACCTGCACAATCTGACGCATGCGTGTTTGGCCTATGCCGGCGCGCGCGTCGGACTGGCGACGATTCCTGACGCGGTGCGCGACACGGCGGTGTCAGCGCGCGCCTATGCGGCGGGCGTGGCGGCGGCACGGGCAATCGCGCGGGTGTATGCGCCGGCGCGCGAAACGACGGTAGAAACAGAGAATATCGCGTTGCTGGATCAGCTGTTCGTGCGCTATCGCAATCGCCGCCTGGATGATCCGATCGTCCGCGTCGGGCGCGATCCGTTCCGGAAACTCAGCTCCGACGATCGCTTGGTGGGCGCGGCGCAACGGTGCCTACGTGCTGGCGTCGATGCCGCGCCGATCATTGCCGCGATCCTGGATGCGGCCGCTTGGCAGGTGGCCGACGATGAACCGCGCGCGGCCGAATGGCGACTGGCACAGGCGCGCGGTACGTTGTCCACGCTGGCCGCCGCCATCCGACTTCCTTGGGAGAATCTGCTGATGTCTGCACTCGCTCTTGCCGCCCGTCGGGCTGCTGCTGCCGCGTCCATGCGCGGAGCCAACTTGGTGATCACCGACGCCGAAGCCGCGGCGATCGAGATCGCTGATTTCGGCTTAGAAAACTTCGAGCGCTTCGGCCTCGCGATCCACGTCTACGTCAACACCGAAAGGGTGTGCGCCAAAGAGCTGATGATGCTGCCCGGCCAGATCTGCCCGGAGCATCGGCATCCGCCCATTCCCGGCATGGCCGGCCAAGAGGGCGAATTGGGTAAGGAAGAAACCTTCCGCGTGCGCGCCGGCGAAGTGCATTTATTCCTGCCCGGCGAGCGCAGTGACAGCGCCCGCGCGTTCGCGCATGGCTTCATTCCTGCGGAAAAACACGGCGTTTTCACCATGTGGAAGCATGTGCATTTGACGCCGGGCACGCAGTACACGTTGAAGCCAAACACGCCGCACTGGTTCGTCGCCGGCGCGGCGGGCGCGATCGTCAGTGAATTTTCCACGCGCTCGCGCGACGAGGCCGACGTGTTCACCGATCCGGCGATTCAGAGGGTGCCCGATGCGGCCTGAACCGTTGTCGGTTCCCGCCAGCGAACGCGCGCGCGCAGCCCTGGTGGCCGAACGTTTGGCCCCGCGCCTGAAGCTGCTGGCAAATGTGCCGCCGGTAGTTGCAGGTTTCGACGGTTTTGTTGATGAGTTGATCGCGGTGGTCGGCGAACGCCGCGGCGCGGACGATTGGACGGCGATGACCGGCATGGCCGAACTGGGCCGGCTGATCACCGGCGCGGCCGGTCGCAACAGCCTGCGCGAGATCGTGGTGAAGGCGCAGGACGCCGGCGGCTGTGCGGTAAATCTTGGCGATGGATTGATGGCGTTGGATGTGTGCGTGGATTACGTCGGCACGGTGGGCAATCCGCGGCATCCGGCGTTCGACGCGTTTGCTGCGCGCTGTCGGTCGTGCTCGCCATTGGGCAAGGTGTATGGACGCACGCTCGCCTTCGAATTCGGCGATGGAAAGTTCATGTTCTCGGCCGTCGGACAATTGGGCGAAATCACGCCGGAATTGGTGAGGGACCATCTGCGTGATGGCGCGTTCGCGCGCGCCTGCGCGGGGGCCGGGCTGATCGCGCTAACCAATTGGACGCTGTATCCGCACATGACCGCGGTGTGGAAATTGCTGCAAAAGCAGGTGTTTTCGACGCTATCACACCGCCCGTGGTTGTTCGTCGATCTGGTCGATCCATCGAGCCGCGCCGAGGCCGACATCCACGGCATGCTTGCTGCGCTCAGCGTTTTCCAGACCTCGTGCGAGGTCGTGCTGGGCGTGAATCTGACCGAGGCAACGGTCCTCGGCCGCTTGCTCGGCATTGGAGCGCCAGGGGGTGACAGCGCCGGTTTCGCCGCGCACGCCGCGCGGTTGCGCACGCGCTTGAGCGTGGCCGAAGTCGTCATCCATCACACCGCCTTCAATGCGGTCGCGCACGCCGGCGGCGCGTTTGCGTTGGCGTCCGGGCCATACACACCGACACCGCGCAAAAGCACCGGCGCCGGCGACCGCTTCAATGCGGGCTACTGCCTGGGGCTGCTGGCGGGCTACGCACCGGACGAGCGCTTAGCGTTGGGCGCGGCGACCAGCGGATTTTTCGTGCGCGCAGCGCGCAGCGGCGATCGCCACCAGGTCGCGGGCTTTCTCACCGACTGGGGCGCCGGTAGCGTGGGCTGATGCCCAGTACGCCCGATCCCGCCCGCGCGTCGTCGCGTCAACGTCACGCGACCCGCCCTAAGGCGCAGCCCAACGCGCGTGCGCAAACCCCGAAGGCGACGGAATCGACTGAAAAAACCGCGGAATATCCGAGTCGTCCGCCGCCGGATCCCGATGCGCTGCAACAGCACGACCTGCATCCGGGAATGGCCAAACGCATCGTGCGCAGTGCTGGCGTGCGCGCGGGCGATCGCGTGTACGAGATCGGGCCGGGCCTGGGCGCGCTAACGCATGAGTTGTTGACGATGGGCGCGACGGTGCTGGCGGTCGAGCGCGATCCGGCGCGGTTGATGCATCTGGAGTCGCGTTTTGCGGCCGTGCTGAAGACCGGCCAGTTGCGCTTGTCATCTGGCGATGCGCGGCGTTTTCGGCCACATTTTGATGGCCCGTGGGCGGTGGTCGCGAACCCGCCGTTCGCATTGACGGCGGAATTGGTGCGGCGGTTTCTGCTGGATGCACAGCGGCCGTTGGCGCTCGATCTGGTGCTGCAACGCGAGACGGCGCTGAAGCTGACGGGCTATGTGCCGCCGCCACGGGTAGTAAATGCCGGGCCACGACCAATGCCCGGCGATGGACAACCGGGCCACACGCGTTCCAGCGTGCTGTCGTGGCTGGTCGGGAATCCGGCAATGCGCTTCGTGATTCCGCGCGACGCGGTGACCCCGCCAAGCCGCGTCGACTTGGCGTTGTGGTCGCTGACGGTGGTTCCGGATGCGCCCGCGCCGGAAGAACTGATCGCGGTCGATCGGCTGTTGGCGGTCGCGTTTGCTGGGCCGCACACCGTCGCCGATGCTCTGCGCCCGGTTGCCACCGCAGTGCAAATCCGCCGCCAAGCGGCCGAGCATGGTTGGCAACCGGGGGCGCATCCGCGCACGGTGCAGCCGGCAGCGTGGCTGGCTTTTGCCAAGCTGCTGACGCTGTGCGGAAAATTATGACAGCTGCGGCTTGGCATCTGCCGTCACCGGCCGATGGTGCCGGGATGCATACCGTCGCGAAGTTAGGGATAGTGATCGTGGTGATGGTGTTATCAGCCGCGCATATGCAGGCTGGCGACGCGCATTCGCCCGCAGTGCAGAAAGTCTTTGAGGCTTTCCAGCAACCGATCGATGTCGCGTGGCGGCAGCGACCGCTCGATCAGGGCTTGGCCGAACTGCTCAGTGGCCTGGGCCTGAAGCTAACCATCGATCCGGCGGCGGCGGCGGCGGCGAAAAAACCGCTCAGTCTGCGGTTGCTGGGCGAGCCTTTGGGCGAAGTTCTGGATCGAGTCACCGACCGCTGCGGTCTGGATCTGACCATCTGCGACGATGGTTCGTTGCTGTTGATGAAGGGCCGTGATGCGGGTGCGGCCACGGTGCCGGCGTGGGTGCAGGATCCACGGCCGGTGCGCGTCGATCTGCTGGGTCGGCATCGGCGCGACGGA
>JBBROQ010000205.1:0-5658 GCA_038229115.1 Planctomycetota bacterium
GCTATGCGAGCGTGACCGTCACCGGCGCGCAGGCCGATGGCGGCTGGCGTTTGTTGATCGCGCTCGAACGCGCGCCGGCGTTGACGGTGATGCTGCCGCGTCCAGTCACCGCGCAGCCGACGGCAATTTCTGAAGCGGGAGTCGAGCGGCTGTGGCTGGCGAGCCGCCAGGGCGCGGTGGTGATGACCACCGATGGCGCACTGAGCCCGATCGCTTTCGATCAAGGCGAAGCGGTGACGCTCAACGAACCGATTTATGCAGGTTTTTCTGCTGCTTCACTGCCGACGCCAGGATCCACCACGACCGCTGACGGCGCGGTGTGGCTGGCCACGCGTGAGAACATCGCGCTGCGTTTAGCGCCCGGACAGCCGCCAACGCGCTGGCCGTTGGCAGCGCGCACCGATGTGCCGTTGGTGCTGTTTCATAGTCCGCTGTTGGTCGATCGGATGTTGTTGATCGTCGCCGGCAGCGATGGCGCGTTGCATGCCGCCGATCACCGCGATGTGGCGTTGCGTTGGCATGCGCCGACCGGCGCGGCGTTCGTGAGCGTGCCGGTGATCGTGGGCGACCGCGTGCTGGCGGCGCGCCGCGACGGCAGCCTGACCGCGGTGCGCGCCTTCGACGGCACGCTCGCTGGGACCGCGACCGTCGACGCACCGATCATCGACGCGTGGCCGACCGCGACGGGCTTAGCCGGTTGCACCGCTAACACCGCCTTCACCTGGAACGGCGATGAGCTGACGCGCGTGCCACTGCCGGTGGCAATCACCGCCGCGGCGCCGGAAGTACTGGTCGCAGTCGGCGGCCGGGTTTTTCTGAAAAACGGCGACGCGTGGAGCGACGTCGGCCGCGTGGAACAACCGCTCATTGGCGCGCCGCTGCGCTGGGGCAGTCGCGTGGTGGTGCAGCTGAGCGACCGGATCGTGGTGCTGGGCGAAGGTGGCTTCGCGGTGCCGGGTATGGATCTGTTGGCACCGGCGCTGTTGGGTCAGCGCTTGGTGGTGACCGAACAGGCCGGGCGCGTGCGCCTGTACGACGCGCCTTAAACCCCGGTATTCACCGCGGTTTCACGCGCGCATATGGCTTAGCCGGCGTACACGCTCAGGCGCGACAGCACCGGGCAGGCCTGACTGGCCAAAATGCGCAGCCGCAACCGGCCGGTGCGCGCGGCTGGCAGCGCGATGATGCGCTGCGCGCCGACGGTGGTGCCGCGATGGACTTCCAACCAATGCCCGTGCCAGACGTCGATGGCGAAGCTCTCTACGCGCTGACCCAGCGCGATTAGCTCATCCAGGCGCACGCCGGCGATGCGTTCTTCGGCGCCGAAATCGACCGTCGCACTGGCGCTGGTTACGCCGTTATCCATCGCCCATGCGGTGGCGTCATCGCCGTCGACCAAGCAGCTTCCGGGGCAGTTGGCCCGCGCGAAATCGGTGGTCACCGGCTTGCCGCGCGCGACGTCCACCGCGGTGAAGGCCTGCACCCGCGCGCGGAAATCCGCCAGTGCGGCGAGGTCTTCGTTCGGAATCAACCCACGCCGATCTGGGGTCAAATTCAGCAGAAACGTACTGCCACGACCGTATGACGACAGCCACAGACCGAACAGTTCAGAGCCGGATTTGGGCTGTTCGTTGGGATGCCAAAACCAACCGGGGCGGATGCTGACATCGACTTCGACCCCGCGCCAAACGCTGCCGTCGGCGTCGCCGTGCGCGAGCCGCTCCATATCGTCGACCACGCCCGGCGCGAAGCCGTCCAGGCGGACCTTTGCCCAATTGGTAGTTCCGCAGATGCCGCGTTCATTGCCGCACCAGCGGATGTCGGGACCAGCGTCGGAGAACAACACCGCTCCTGGCTGCCGCGCGTGGCATTCCGTCCACAGTTCGTCGAAGCGGTAATAGCTGCGCGCATCAATGCGCCGGGTGTCGCGCGCGCCGCCGTACCAGCCATCGCCGCCATTGGCGCCGTCAAACCAGAACTCGAACAGTTCGCCGTACAGGGTTAGCAATTCGCGCACCTGCGCATGATAAACCGCGACGTATTCTGGGGTGCCATAGGCCGCGTGATGGCGATCCCACGGCGAGCAGTACAGCCCCAATTCAAGCCCAGCCGCGCGACAGGCCGCGGCCAGTTCGCCAACTACGTCACCCTGGCCGCCGCGAAACGGCGACGCGCCGACGTGATGCGCGGTGGTCGCGGTCGGCCACAGGCAGAAACCGTCGTGATGCTTCGCGGTCAGGATCAGGCCGCGCAGACCGCCGGATTGCGCCGCGGCCACCCATTGATGCGCGTCCAACGCGCTGGGGTTGAAGGTCGCCGGCGATTCATCGCCGAAGCCCCATTCGTGATCGGTAAAGGTGTTCGTGGTAAAATGGATGAAGCCATAGACGCCGCGGCGATGTGCGGCCAGTTGGGCCGCGTTAGGCACCGGCAGATGCGCGAGCGGCAAATGCGCAGCAGGCAGGCGGTCACGTGATGGCGGCATGGCGTAGACTCGAGGGTGAGCCGAGATGTCGCGTCCGCGCGCCAGTTCGTCAACGCCGGCGCTGACCCTGGTGCCGCCGGGGCTCGCCATACCGTCCCTCCCCCATGCCTTTCAACTGCGGAATCGTCGGCCTGCCGAATGTCGGCAAGAGCACCATCTTCAACGCCCTGACCCAGACCCAGGCAGCGCAGGCGGCGAATTATCCGTTCTGCACCATCGAGCCGAATACCGGCATGGTCACGGTCCCGGACAAGCGGCTGCTGCTGTTGCAGGACATCGTGAAAACCGACCGCGTGATTCCGACGCAGCTGGAAATCGTCGACATCGCCGGCTTGGTCAAAGGCGCCAGCAAGGGCGAGGGCAAGGGCAACGAATTCCTGTCCGCGATCAAAAATGTCGACGCGGTGCTGCACGTGGTGCGCTGTTTCGACGACCCCGACGTGATCCATGTCGACGGCAGTGTCGATCCGGTGCGCGACATCGAAATCATCGATCTGGAATTGCTGCTCAAAGACGAAGACGTGGCCAAGTCGGCGTTGGACCGGATGAAAAAGCGCAGCGCCATGGACAAGGAATCCGCGTTAAAAGTACCGACGCTGGAGAAAATCGTCACCGGCTTTAAGGCGCTGAAACCAGTGCGCGCGTTGGACCTGACTGACGATGAACGCAAGCACATCGCCGACCTGCACCTGATCACCGCGAAAGCGATGCTGTTTGTCTGCAACATCGCCGACAGCGACATCAAGGCCGGCGGCAACGCGCATTCGCAGGCGGTGTTCGCGCACGCGCAGACCGTCGGTGCCAAAGCCATCTGCATCAGCGGCAAGATCGAAAGCGAACTGGTCGGCCTGACCCCCGATGAGCGGCAGGCGTTCATGGACGATCTGGGCATGACCGAATCCGGCATCGATACGTTGGTGCGCGCGGGCTATGGGCTGTTGGGCTTGCAGACCTACTTCACCGCTGGGGTGAAAGAGGTGCGCGCCTGGCAGATCCAAACCGGCTTCACCGCCCCGAAAGCCGCCGGCGTGATCCATACCGATTTCGAAAAGGGCTTCATCCGCGCCGAAGTCGCCGCGTACGACGACTTCATCAAGTTCAAAGGCGAGAAGGGCTGTAAGGACGCCGGAAAACTGCGCGCTGAAGGCAAAGAATACGTGGTGCGCGACGGCGACGTCATGCACTTCCTGTTCGCGAAGTAGTCAGGCGTTTGGCGAAGGTTGTTTCGGAATGAATTCCGGGAATTACGCCGTGGCTCGCTTAGCGCGAAGCCAAACGTACAGCCAGCCGAGACCGATCGCGCCGTAGATGCTTAACGCGGTGATCGGCGTCCAGGTCCATGGGCCGTAGCAGCTGGTGTAGTGCGCTGCAACGCCGATGCCGACCAGCCACCACACCAGAGCGATGATCCGGTAGCCGCGTTCCTTTTCGCACGCATCCGTCCGCCCAAGCGTCAGCAGCAGCATTAGTCCGAAGCTGCCATGCAGCATCGGGAACAGGATGAACAGGTACGGAGAAATATCTGCTTCGCGGATCAGGAAGGACGAAGAAGGATCACGTGGATCAACCCACGCGGTGACTTCCTGGCCCGCATGAAAACAGTCGATGATGGCCTGGGCCGCGGCATGCGAACTGGTCTCTGATCGTAACGGTTTCGGTTGGGTCCCCTGATGTTGTACGTCACCGACGCGGTAGGTGAACTCGACTATCGGTCGGTAAAGTGTGCGAGAATGTTTGCCGGTCGACCTATGGTTGTCGATGCGCGTGCTGGTGATCGTGGCGCTGACCGGTTGGCACCGCCATAGCAAGCTGCCCTGATGCCAGCTGATCCCGATGCCTATGAGGATGAACAGTAGGCTCCCCACCGTGAAGATCAGTCCAACAATCTTAGGCGGGCGTTTAGACGTCGGAGCTTTCGACATACGGACTTTGAATGTGAGCATGTGGCAGAGGTAGCGAACGCATGTGGCCTCGTCCAGACGTGAGCGAGATCATGCCCGCGCATTCTGGCTCCATTCAATCGATACCGACTTCGGCATGGCCGCCCCGATTTGTCCGCGTGGCTTTTTCCGGGTAGTCTGACGGTGCATGTCCCGTCCAGGCCCCATCACGTCGTTGCCGGTGCGCGTGGCGCTGCTGTTGTCAGTAGCGATCGTGGTGTTGGTTGGGCCGGCGATTTTCTTCATTCAGGATCGGTTGAAGGCGAGCTTGGTCGCGATCAGCGCGGCGCAGATGTCGTCGGCGCATCAGGCCTGGATCAACGACATGCGTTTGGTGGTAAGCGATCGCGAGGCCAGCATCGCGCGGTTTGCGCGTGCGATCAGTGATCTGCCAGATGGACCTGAACCCGCGACGGTGGCGCGTTTCGACGCGTTGATGGCGGCGGATGCGAAAGGCACTTGGCGCAATCAGCGCGACCGCTTCGATCCCAGTCGCGACTCCGGTGTGTGGATCCCGCCCAGCGGTCGCCTGGATGCGACCATGAAAACATTTTATTTGGATGCCGCGGAAGTGACGCGGCACTTCGGCGCTGGCGCGCGATCGAGTTTCTTCGGCAATACGTGGCTGCTGACCAGTGCGCAGGGCGAAGTCGAGTTCGACCCCAATGATCCCGAGTTCATCTACAACGCGGCTGACGATTTTCCCTATGCCGACACGCCGTGGATGACCGCGACTATGCCAGCGCAGAATCCCAACGGCGCGGTGGCGTGGACGCCGACCACCTACGATCCGTTGGTGGGTGAATGGATGTTGAGCGTGGTCGCGCCGTTTTCGCGCGGTGGAAAGTGGGCCGGCAGCGTCGGGCAGGACGTGTTGCTGCATGATTTTCTGGATCATTACCGGCAGGCATTGCCGTCTTTGGATGGCGACTTCCTGGTCTATGCCGCCGATGGCACCCTGATCATGTCCAACCGCCATCAGGCCGACATTATTAGCGGTAAGGGCGCACTGACGGTGAAGCAACTCACCGATCCCTTGTCGTGCGCCGCGGTCGCCACCGCCACTGTGCTGTTGAAGAAAAGTTCCGGCGCCGCCGCCACCGGCGATGATGCCGCCGGTAATCTGGTGTTGGCTGCGCGCCTGCCCGGCCCCGAATGGACCATGGTGACGGCGGTGCCGAAAGAGCGCATCGTTGGCCTGGTGCGGCGGCCATTTCTGATGCTGTTTGCAGC
>JBBROQ010000206.1:0-5579 GCA_038229115.1 Planctomycetota bacterium
AGTGCAGCACGTCGTAGGCCTTGATGTCGGCGCTGGCGGTGTGGCGCTGGAGATCGTCAGTGTCCGAGGTCAGTCCGTATAAAAGCGCGGTGGCCAGCCGCCGGGTGATCGGCAGGTTGGCCTCGACCAGGTATTCGGTGAGGATGGTCGAGGTCGCGCCATAGGCATCGCGCAGGTCGAGATATTCCGCCGCGGTGTCGTCGCGGCGTGGATGGTGATCGATGATGACCCGCGCCGGCGGCGGGGATTCGCGCCAGAAACCCGGCTGTGCATCGACCACCGCGATCAGGTCGGCCGCCGCACGTTCGGTCTCGCGTAGGCGCTCAATCGGCTGCTTCAGGTACGACAGCAGCAACTTGTTCTGATAACGCTGCACCTCGCCCGAATAGCGGATTATCGGCGTCGTACCGGCGGCGCGCCAAATTGCCGCCAGGCCCAGTGCGGCACCAATCGCGTCCGGATCCGGATCGCCATACATCAGGATCAGCGGCTGCTGCTGCGCACTGCGCGCAATGTCCATTAAGCGGTCGACCCGCGCCAAGGTCGCTAGGCGTCGCCACACCTGCGGCCGCAGGTCGATCTGCGCCGTGCTCAAAGTCAGGAAGCCTTTGGGCAGCCGCTGCCGTCGCGTCAGCGCGCGTTGCCAAAACACCGCGACGGTCGCCGGCAGCCAATCGCGGATGCGCTCGGCTAGGTCGAGCTGATCGAGCGCCAGCACATACGGCCCAGGCGGCAAACCGTCCGGACGCGCGTCGTAGTTGGCGTCGATCTTGGTTACCTGCACGTCGGGATACGGGGCGAGCTGTACCTCGACCTCGTCACTGCTGGTGAATACCCGCACCGGCACGCCACCACCGACGAAGAAGCCGACGGTGGCCAAAAGCTGACTGTTGTGGCCGATGATCGTCACCTGTGCAGGGACGGCATCGGCTGGTTTGCGTGACTGAGGGTTCCGCGACTGGCTGCGCGCCATAGGCCGGCTAACGTAGACACGCCGCCGACCGCGGCAAATGGGCGCACTGCCCAGGGGTTTGTCATGGACTCGGCCGCATCCGCTCTGCCGTTCGACCAGGATCTATTCGATCTGCTGGTCTGTCCTGAGGCGCGCGTGCCACTGAAATTTGTTGGTGAGCGCCTGATCTCGACCGCCGCCAACAGCCGCCGCGCGTATCGGATCGACCGTGGCATCCCGGTGATGTTGGTGGAAGAGGCGCAGATTTTGGAGCCCGCGGAATGGCAACGCCTGATGGCGCTCGATGGTCCGATCGGTGCCGGCGTCGCTGCGGTGCAGAAACGTCACGGCGTTGCCTGAGCAGCCGCGCGCGACCGGCGGCCTGGTTGCAGCGACGCTCACGCACCATCGCGGTTTCGGCGCGACGCATCACGACCTTGTCCTGCGTGACGGTGCGCGCTGCACCACGATAAAGTTCTGGCGCGACCGCGGGGTGTTGTGTTGGGCGCTTCAGCCGCCGCATCGCCGACGTTATCTTGCCTTTCGCGGTGCAGTGCCCGGCGGTCGCGGCGTGGTCGCGCCGAGGTGGCGCGGGTCGGCGCGGCTGGTGCGCGCCAGTGGCGGCTTCCGACTGTGGCTGCGCACAAAAAATGGTGTTTCCCGCGAGTTTAGGCTTGGTCCCAGTCGTCAGGTTGTCAGTCGCCTCAGCCTGCCCACACTCTGGTCATGAACGAGCGCGATGCGGACGGCGACCACGCGACTACAACGATCTCGCCCAGCGCCAACGAACTGCTGCGCCGTCGGCATCTGCACAGCGCCGCCTTTGAAGCGACGCTGAAGGAAGTCTTCCTCGCGCAGCAGATTCAATTGGTCGAGCCGTTGGCCAAGCCGAGCAAGGAAACCGTTGTCTATGGCGGCGTTTATCACGGCGAAGACGTAGCCGTGAAAATATTCGTGCCGGCAGTTGACGACATCGGCGACGCTCTGGCCGCATTTGGCGCATTCAAAGTTGAATGCGAAAAGACCATGATTCTCTCGCGTCGCTCCAAATCGATCCTGCAAGTGATCGAATATGGCGACGCCGAATTGCCGGCAGATCTACCCGAGGAACTCTTTGAGTTCTTTCCGGTCAAACTGCTGCCGTTTATGATTACCGAACGCGCGCGCTTCGGTTCGCTGGACCGCGTGTTGAAGCTGCGTCGTTCATTGCCGGGTTTTGACCGCGTTTCGCTGCTGGAAGCGCTCGCCTCCGCCACTGACGGCATCAAAGAAGCGCATGACCACCATGTCGCCCATCGTGATATCAAACCGCAGAACATTCTGATTTTCGGCCCTGCGCAGGGCAAGATTGCGGACTTCGGCATCGCCAAATGGCGTAGTCGTCGCCTGATCAAAGAATCGGTGCTGCTGACGCCGAAATATTCCAGCCCCGAACAGGCCTTCTATGCCCTGACCGGCGAGAAGGAAACTTTGGTCGATATGCGCGGTGATATCTATTCTTGGGCGATCATGGTGTACGAAGTCGTCACCGGCCATCATCCGTTCACCTGGGCAATCAAAGGCATCAAAGATCCGCTAGTCAGTCAGCGCAATCTATTGAAAGCCATCGCGGCCAATGATCGCCGTGGCTTCCAAACCACCGGCGACATCACTTTCGATAGCTTGATTTACAATTGCACCTGCGACCTGAAGCATCGCGTCGGCGACATCTCGCTCGCCAATCGCGTACTGCGCCAATATGTGCAGCGTCTGCGGTTGCAGGCGAAACAGGACAGCGATTTATTACCGACCGCGGCGCCGCGGCGCTGATGCTTCAGGCCTGATCGTATGGCAACGCCTGGACATCGCTGAGCGCCCGCGCGCCCCACGCCAACATCAGTAAGCGGTCGAAACCCACCGCGACGCCGGCGCAATCCGGGAAACCACCGGCTAGCGCCTGCAGGAATCGCTCGTCGCGAACCAATGCCGGATCATTCCTGAGTCGCAATTCCACATCGAATCGTGCGCCTAGTTCGTTGGCGTCGGTCGCTTCCCAATAGCCGTTCGCTAGTTCGATACCATCACGATAAATCTCGAACCTAGCTGCCACTAAAGTTCCATCTTCCCCGGGCCGCAGCCGCGCCTGCGCCGCGCCAGCGGCTGGATAGTCCGTGAGCACCGTCCAGCAACCGCGGCCCAAATGCGGTTCCACGCTTTGTGTTAGTAGTAAATCGAGCGCCGCCGCGCGATCGCCGCGCACCGCCGAGGCGGCATCGCCCAAACATTCAGCGATGGTGGTTTCATCAGCCGTAACCGGATCAATACCGGCATGCTGGCGAAACGCATCGCGCCACGACAAACATTCAATTGCGCCAGGCAATTCCGTCAGAGCGACACATAGATCGATCACCTCGGCGTACAATTGCCGATCGTTCCACCCCGGACGATACCATTCCAACATGCGGAATTCCGGTGCGTGCCGCTGGCCACGTTCGTCAGCGCGAAATACCGGAGACAACGTCCAGATCGCACCGGCGCCAGCGACTATCATGCGCTTGAGCGGATGCTCCGGACTCGACGGCAAAAACCGCGGTCCTTGCGCAGTTTCGACACGAAATGGCATGATCCCGTGATCGAGATTCGCGCCGCCCTGCAATAGCGGCGGATCCACTTCCAACACACCGCGCACGCCGAAAAAATCCCGTACGCGCTGCACGGCAGCGGCTCGGCGTTCCAATAATGCGCGCATTATTGGAACGCTTCCTTCCATCACTTTCCTGCGCGGCCGGCATATTCTCGGGTTTGGGTATTGACCAGGATCTTCTCGCCGCTCGCGATGAAGATGGGCACCTGCACATCGGCGCCGGTGGTGATGGTCGCTGGTTTCATCACGCGGCTTTGCGTATCGCCTTTGATCGCCGGTTCGGTGTAAGTGATCTCCACCGTTATGGTATTTGGCAGCTTCAATGCGATCGGCTCGCCATTGAACAACGTCACCATCACGTCCATGTTCTCGAGCAGGAAATCCTTATCGTCACCGACTGCTTCCTTGTTCACGGTGATTTGATCAAAATTGTTTTTGTCCATGAATACATAACCATTGGCATCGGAATACAGATACTGCATGTCGTGATCGGTAACGTCCGCGGTATCGACTTTCTCACCTCCGCGCAGGGTTTTTTCAAGCACGTTGCGGCTCAGCAAGTTTACCACGCGCAGTTTATAAAACGCGTTGCCCTTGCCGGGTTTGACGAAGTTGACTTCGAGCACTTGCCAGGGACCGTTGTCAAACAGCAGTCTCGTACCTTTGCCGACATCGCCGATGTTGATGGTGCCCATGGTGATGGCTCCTGTTCTGTACCGCTGCGGGAAGAGGTTGAATGGAAAGCCCCGCCGCGAATGAGGGCGACAACCTAGCGGTCGAGTCCAGGCACGCCAGCGCGTTGGCCGAGCCACAGTGGACGCGCCTGTTGGCCGCGGCAATCCGCGACGTCGACGTGCTGTGGCGCGAATTGGATCTGCCTGCGGCGGCGCTGCCCGCGGCGCGGGCGGCTGCGAAGTTGTTTCCGCTGCTGGTTCCCCGCGGATTCATGGCGCTGATGCAACGCGGTGATCTCAACGATCCCCTGCTGCGACAGGTGGTGCCTTTGGCCGCTGAGTTGGAACAGCACGCGGATTGCTCGCCGGATCCGCTGGCTGAATCCGGCTGCGCCGACACACCGGGCCTGCTGCACAAATATCACGGACGTGTGCTGTTGGTGACTACCGGCGCGTGCGCGGTGCACTGTCGATACTGTTTTCGAAGGCATTTTCCGTACGGCGAGCTTCCGCGCGGACGGCGCTGGTGGAGCGACGCGGTGGCGCACATCAGCGCCGACACCTCGATCAGCGAAGTGCTGCTGAGCGGCGGCGATCCGCTGACCTTGCCCGACGCGCAGTTGGCTGAGTTGGCCGCTGAGCTCGCTGCGATTCCTCACCTCGTTCGGCTGCGCATCCATTCGCGGCTTCCGGTCGTCCTGCCAGAACGCGTTGACGAGCGGTTTTTAGCGTGGTTTACACGCGGTCGTCTGCGGCCGGTGCTGGTCATTCATGCCAATCATCCACGCGAAATAACGCCCGCTGTTGCCGCGGCGTGCCAGCGTCTGCGCGCTGCGGGTGTGACTGTACTCAATCAATCGGTGCTACTTGCCGGGGTAAATGATCGGGTCGAAATCTTGGTCGAACTGTGCGAGAAGATTTTCACAGAAGCCGGTGTTTTACCGTATTATCTGCACGCGCTCGACCGTGTTCAGGGTGCCGCGCATTTCGCCACCGCGGACGCAGTGGCGATAGTCCTGGTGCGTGAAATGACCGCACGTCTGCCGGGCTACCTGGTGCCACGCTTGGTACGCGAGATTCCGGGCCAGCCCAACAAGGTGTCGATTGTCTGAGATTGGCCTAAAGCCATGTCTTCACAGGATCTCCATACTTCACCAAGTCGGATGTTGACAGCTGGCACATGGTTTAGATATTGCGCCTCCCCACAGCAACGGCAGCTCCGAAAAAGGGCTCAGGTAGCGGTGGGAATTTGACAAGGCAATAGCTGTAGCGGGAAGACGCATCGAAAGCCGTCGACTTCATATGGAGGTCGATGGCGGCGAAGGTAAGG
>JBBROQ010000207.1:0-5552 GCA_038229115.1 Planctomycetota bacterium
CACGGTAAACCGTCGCGCGGCGTTTGCTCCGATGCGCGAGATCATTTTAACAGATCAACGTGCGGCCTTTGGTGCCGCGAGTTCGATACCCCCTGCCGAACGCGAACGGTTGGCGCAAGACGCCACCGAGCGCGAATTCCGCTTGGCGCAGGCGACGTGGAATCTGCACTTGCGGCCGCTGATCGACATCGAAGGCTGGATGTCGAGCCTGCTGGTAATGCTGGTATTTGCCGGCGGTTTCTGGTTTGGACGCCGGAAATAAATCACCCCGCGGCAAATGCCACGGGGTGAAGATCACACCTAGCGAAAGATTCGTTCAGATCTTGCCGAAGTTTGCCGCGGCGAAGTCCCAGTTGACCAAGCTGGTCAGATAGGTTTCGATCCATTTCGGGCGCAGGTTGCGATAGTCGATATAATAGGCGTGCTCCCACACGTCGATGGTCAGCAACGCGGTCTGTTTATATTTCATTGGCAGATCAGCATTCGTCGTTTTCGTGACTTTGAGTTTGCCGCCATCAATCACTAGCCATGCCCAACCCGACCCGAATTGGGTGGTGGCGGCGGCGGTAAATTCTTCTTTGAACTTGGCGAATGAGCCGAAATCGCGCTCAATCGCGGTTTTCAGAGTGCCGGTAGGCTCGCCGCCGCCGGCGGGTTTCATGCTGTTCCAGAAGAAAGTGTGATTCCAGATCTGCGCAGCGTTGTTAAATACGGGGCCTTCGCTGGATAGGATTATTTCCTCAAGCGATTTGTCGGCTTCGGGTTTGCCGTCGAGCAGTTTGTTCAGGTTGACCACATAGGCATTGTGATGTTTGCCGTGGTGGAATTCGAGCGTTTCGGCAGTGAGGTGCGGGGCGAGGGCGCCCTTGTCGTAGGGCAGCGGGGGAAGAGTGAATGGCATGGGTTTCTCCGTGGTGACGACGCCGGGTTCAGCGCCGCTAGTGGAAGTGGTGAAGGGAAACAAAAGTCCGGCGGTCAAAGCGCCGGTCGCACGCAGGAAGTCGCGACGATCCATCGATTGGCCTCCGTGTGGCGTGATCTTAGCAACGGGGCGTACCGCCGAGCAAGCCCCGGAAATGGGAATCCCGCCGCCCGATGTTGGCATCCTGGAATCGTTCCCAGGATCCGGAGTCATGGATGCTCTCGCTGAAAACCTGCGCCGGCTGCGGAAGCTGGCGAAACTCACTCAGGCCGAACTGGCCGATCTGTCAGGTTTGCCGCGCGCGACGCTGGCGCATCTAGAGCAACCGGGAGGCAATCCCAGCGTGGTCACCGTGATGGCAGTGGCGAAGGCGTTGGATGTCAGTGTTGATGAATTACTGACGGCGACGCCCGAACAGCGACACTATTTGGTAACGCCCGAGCAGCAGCAGGAACATCGCGCCGAGCACGGCAAATATGTCGCACGTTTATTGTCGCCAATCACCAGCAAAGGAGTGCAGATCCAAGCCATAACGTTGCAACCCGGCTGTCGCAGTGTCGGTCGGCCACATCCGCAAGGCGCGCAGGAATTTTTCTTCACTCATTCCGGGCGTGCGCGGTTGCGCATTGCGGATGATATCGTCGATGTGCCGGCCGGGTGCCTGGTGCAATTCCCCGGCCATTTACGGCACGTTTATGAGAATATCGGCCGAGAAATAGTGACGGCGGTATCGACCGTGGTATTTCGCCTGGGCTGACGTCGCGCCAGCGATCAAGCCACGCCCGTCAGTGATCGAACAGCGCGACGGCACCGTTAAGCGGCGTGTTGTCGGGGGCTGGTGATACTTTTATGATGGCCGGCGAACGCAGGCTTTCCCAGCGACCTGGCGTAGCCATGAATGCGACTGGACCCGAACCCTGATCAATGGTGTACCCGCCCGAACCGATGAAGCTGATAATGTCGTCGTTAAGTTGGCCAATGGTGCCGGCGGTGCTCCATATTTTCAGATAATTTACATACCGCGGGCCAGTGCCGCCGCTAAGCGATTCACCGATTTCCCAGCAGTACGGATTGCCCCATGGGTCAAGGAAATGCGTGGCGTCGATCTGATTGTTCGCCTTACGCATGGCAGCTAAGCCAATATCCCAGTGGCCGAAGCGGCTGCCGCGCGCTTCCTGCAATGCTGGCTTACCGGCCTGCACCGGACGGAGATTCAGATACAGCACCGGATTCAAGACGAACTCGGTAGCAGCGGTGTCACCGACGCGGGCATATTCATTCAGATAATCGCCGATGCCCAATTGTAGTTCGTCGAGCACCTTCCGCGCTTCGGCACGACGCTGCGCATTTTTCAGCAACATCAGTCCGGCCATCAGCATGCCGGCAAGCACGGCGATGATGGCGATAACGACCAAGAGTTCGATCAAGGTGAAGGCGCGGCGGTGATCGTTCATGGCGCTGAGGATCGCTGCGCCGGTTGGCGCTGCACCTGCTTTTACGCACGGGCAGCGGCAGTGAATCACCTGGAAAAAACCGCTTAGAACAAGCGGTTTAAGCCATTGAGCGCGGCCACGCGGTAGGCTTCGGCCATGGTCGGGTAGTTAAACGTGGTGGTGGTGAAGTAGCGCAAGTTGTTGTGGGGCGCAGGTTGCGACATGATCGCTTGACCGATGTGGATGATCTCGGAGGCCTGCGAGCCGAAACAATGGATGCCCAGGATCTCCAACGTCTCACGGTGGAACAGGATCTTCAGCATGCCCACGGTCTGACCGGTGATTTGTGCGCGCGCCAAACTGCGGAACAGGGCGTGACCGAGTTCGTACGGGACTTTGGCCTGCGTCAGTTCGCGTTCGGTACGGCCCAAAGAACTGATTTCAGGACTGGTGTAAATACCGGTGGGAATATCGCGGGCGAGTTCGACATCGCATTTGCCATCGACAATGCAGGTAGCGGCGAAACGGCCCTGATCATACGCAGCACTGGCCAGACTCGGCGGCCCGATCACGTCGCCAACCGCGTACATATGCGCCTGTGCAGTCTGATAACTGCGGTTCACGGCGATCTGACCGCGCGAATTGGCGACCACGCCAACCCCTTCCAAACCCAAACCTTCGACATTGCCGACCCGGCCGTTGGCGAACAGCACCAAATCGGTCAGCAACCGTTTGCCGGATTGCATGTGCAAGACCACGCCGTCGTCGAGCGTCTCGACTTTTTCCATCACTTCGTTGTGTCGGATCAGCACGCCCTGCTCACGCAGATGATAACTAAGCGCGTCGATGATCTCGTCATCGAGAAAGCTCAGGAGTTTATCGCGCGTATTGACCAGATTCACCTTGATGCCCAAGTTGCGGAAAATCGACGCGTATTCACAGCCAATGACGCCGGCGCCATAGATGGTGATCGACTTTGGCGTGGCCGGATACTTCAGAACGGTGTCGCTGTCGCAAACCCGAGCGTGCGTGAAATCGACTCCAGTCGGGCGCAGCGGGCGTGAACCGGTGGCGATGACGAAATGATCGGCCTGAAAGCTTTCGCTCGAATGATGCTGATCGACTACTTCAACGGTGTGCGGATCGATAAAGGTCGCGGCACCATGGATCAGCTTCACCCGGTTTCGGTCGTAGAAATCGTGCCGCATTTTCACTTGGCGGCTGATCACGTTTTCAGCGGATTTGACCAGCTGCGGATAGGTGATGCTCAGGTTGTCGAATGCGGCCGAGAACAGCGGATGGTTGCGGAACTCCATCTGCCGGCCGACGGCATGCCGCAGGGCTTTGCTGGGGATGGTGCCCCAATGCGTGCAGCCGCCACCAACCAAGTGATAGCGCTCGATCACCGCCACGGTCTTGCCCAGCTTAGACGCCTGCATGGCGGCGCCCTCGCCGCCGGGGCCGCTACCGATCACGATCACGTCGAATTTCTGCATGCTGCGACGCTAAAGCTGCGCCGCAGGTGCGCTATGGCTGCTTAAAGTGACTCGACCAATCGCTGCCACTCCAACCACGCAGGAGACACGTCCGACCCGCGTTCTTTGGGAAAATCCTGTGCGGCTTTGGTGAAGCCGTCTTTCACCTGACGCAGCTGAAAACTGTGGTCCGTGGCGGCGAATGCCTTCGCCATGGTCACTACGCGCGCCACCAGCGGCATCACCAAGGTGCCCTCTTTCGCATTCGCGGTGAGCGTAACGAAGCCGAGCGTGATCGCGTCCTTGTTGCGCTTGAGCGCGGTCAGTTCGCCCAATTGCCCGAGTCGCACCCGAATCAGCAGATCGGCCCGCGCCGGCTTAACCGCCAGGCAAATCGCCGCAGTTTCGTCATAGAGTTTCAAGCGCGCGTCGGCTTTACTTGCGTCGACCGCATCCAAATACGTGTCCAGCACCTCGACCACCAAATCCGGATATCGGCCCAGGTTTTTCAGCATTTGGTGAAACAGCAGGTCGGCGTCTTTCGCCGACAATGTGCCGGTGACGGCGTGGCGGAAGACCAGCCGCCACGCATCGGCGACATAGGGATTGGTCTTCAAGGCCTCGCGCACCAGCGCCAGCGACGCCGCCGGTTTGGTCTCTTCCAAAGCCACTGCCGCGCGCGTTAACGCGGCCGCATCGCGGTAGGCTTCGTAGGTGCCGGACATGCCGCGGAACATGAGTTCGACCTGACGATCGACGATCTGAATCCGGCGCTGCGGATCGAAGGCCTCGCCGGTGTAATAGAAATCGTATTGGTAGCGGCCGGTGAATTCGAGGATCGGCGCGTGGCTCTGTGCATCCGCAGTCAGATAGCCGCTCCACGAATGACCGACGCCGCCATAGCGGCCCTCGCCGCCACATTTGAGCGACGGCACGCCAAAGATCTTCGCCACTCGCGAAGCATAGTGACCCTGATCGACGCACACGCCGCCGTACTGCAACAAATTCGCCAACGTGTACGGCCGGTCGCCCAACGCCGTACCGGTGTGCGCCAGCTTCGCATAATCGTAGGGCACTTGGCTGTAACACGATTGCAGGTCGACCTTCTTGCCTTTGCCGTACTGACCGAGCGCCCAATCGATCTCGGTCTTGCTAACATCCAAGTCCACCAGATGCGTCATCAACGGCCACGCGAGTCCGGCGGGTTTGAACATGAACGAGGCCTGATTCGCGGGATCGCTAAAATAATCAAATATTTCCGCGTATTTCAGCGTCGGGCCGAACTGGCTCTCGTTCACCGCCCACAGGAAGTAATAGCGCGAACTGCGCGGCGCATCGTCGCTGTCATAGACCACCGCGATCGCGATCGCCAAATGTTGAAAGGTGGCCAGTTTCTTGTCGCCGGCGCGCGTCAGTAATTCGTTCATGATCCGACAGGCGGCCGCGGCGTCGTCGAAACGCGGATCAATCGCCAACCAAAATTCGCGGCGCACGTCGGCATGAGCCTTGAAAAACGCCAGCAATTCGGGCGCGGGCTTACTGTGCTCGACAGTCCAAGTTTCTATGCGGTCGACATAACGGTCGACGAACGATTTCATCACTTTCGCTTCGCGCTTGGCCGTGGATGCGCTCAGCATGTCTTCGTCGCCATCGCCCAGCGCTGGCACCGGATCGGCCCAACCATTCAGCGGTCCGTCGCGCCGATGCCGACCCAGCAGATCG
>JBBROQ010000208.1:0-5541 GCA_038229115.1 Planctomycetota bacterium
AAAACGAACAAAAAACAGGACTGAACCGGCGTTGGACTCGCGCTCAACGACCTGCAGATAATGGCCAATGAAAATTACGGGCGTACCCGTACACGCGCGCGGAAATCGCTGGGCGTTAGGCCGGTTAGGTCGGCGAAGAGGGCGCTGAACGCGCTGACGCTTAGGCCGACTTTGGCGGCGACGGACGCGACGCTGTGGTGGTCGCGTAGCAGGTCGCGGGCGCGGGCAACGCGGGCGCGGCGGATCTCACTTAAAAGTGAGCGCCCGAGGTCGGTGCGGCAGCGGCGTTCAAGCATCCGCCGTGAACAGCCGAGCGCCGTGGAGAGGTGGTCGATGCGCAGCGGTTCGTGCAGGTGCGCCTCGATCCACGCCACCGCGGCCAGCACCAGCGCGTCCGCGTGGCGGCGCAGGTCGGTGCTGGCGCGCGCGGCAATGTCGTGCGGCCCAAATACGAACGGCTGGGTCGGCGGCGGGCCACCGGCCATCAGACCGGCCAGAATCGCACCGGCGCGCCAGCCCATCGCGGCGTGCGGCATCACCACCGACGACAGCGCCACCGGCGCCAAGTGCGTGGCCAACGGATCGTCGTCGACGCCCAGGATGCCGATGTCGGCAGGCACCGCGGCGCCGATACGATGGCAGGCGGCGGCGACGCCGACCGCCAACAGGTCGTTGTAACAAAACACGCCCAGCGGCTTTTCCGCCGTGCGCAGCCACGCCGCGAGTTCGGCTACCTGTATCAGGGGCGCGTGTGCGGGAAGAAGCCACGGCACGTGTTGCACCGCCGGTTCGATGCCAGCGGCGCGGGCCGCGGCAAGGAAGCTGAGCGCCCGGGGATGCGCGTCGGCCTCGGGCGGGATCGCGAGCGCCAGACGCCGGTATCCACGCTCCCGCAAATGCGCGACGGCCAAACGGCCGACCGCGTCTTCGTCGATTTGCAGCCATGCAGGCGCGCCGTCGCCGTGGAAATCCACCACCGGCACGTCACTGCGGGCGCAGGCAGCGCGCGCGGCGGTCGAGCGGCTGAGCATTACCACGCCGTCCGGCCGCCAAGTCTGTTCGCTGCTTTTGGGTAGTCCATTCCAGCCTAATGCTGGATGCACCAGGATCGCCCAACCGCCGACCTCGGTCGCGTACTGGCCGAGGCCAGCCAGATACTGGCGCGCGAAATGATCGGTCAGGTCAAGGCCGGCCAGCACCGTGCGCAGGCTATCGGTTGCCCGCAGGTGCTTGAGCTTGTCGCGAACGGCGTGACCTGCGTCGCGTTTCCGGTCTCGACGGCGAGCGCAGGATAGCCCATGCTTAGCGGTTGATTCAGGGTCAGTCGTGCCAGTGCCGGTGGGACGCATGTCCGCACTCTCGGCTGCGCCCGGCACGCTCAAGCGCATGTAAAAAACCGCAGAAAACCACGTAGAACACCATGTCGAAAACCGCCACCGCCGCTCCACATCTGATCCAGCGCACCTGCTTGAATGGCTGGTGGGATTTTCAGCCTTTGCCCGCCGATCCTGCAGGAGTGGCCGAGGCCGGCGCGATTCCATCGAGAGGCTGGCACGTTGCAGCGCTGTTAGTGCCGTCGTGGTGGACCAAGCCGCGTGACGCCGTGCGCGCGGCGGGCGAAACCTATTACCACGATCGCAAGACCGCGGCCGATTTGACCGCGAACGACGACAATCTGTTCGATGCCTACGGTTATCCGGTGGCATGGGCACATGCCCGGTCGGGCTGGGTGCGGCGCACGCTGTACGTTAGCGCGCCGACGCCGGGCCGGCAGCGGTGGCTGCATTTTGATGCGGTGATGCCGCGCGCGTGGGTGTTCGTGAATGGCGTACAGGTGGCGTATAACAACGACCCGACATTGCCGTTCAGCGCCAACGTCGAGGCGCTGTTGAAAACGGGCGCGAACGAGATCGCGGTGCGCATTGCGGATTATCAGCGCGATCAGCGTGGCCGGCATCTGACCCCAACGGGTAACATGATTCCGTGCGATCATTCCGGCATCTGGCAAGACGTGTGGTTGGAAGAGCGCGGCACCCTGCGCATCACCGACGTGATCATCGTCACCTCGACCCGGAAGCGCACGCTCAGCGTCTCGTGGACGGTGGCCAATGACGGCGCCGCCGCGGCCGACACGACCCTAACTGCCGACGTGGTGCGTTGGGCGAAGCACGGCGATGCGTTGGCCGCGCCGGCGCTGCTGACCTTTCCATCGACCCGCGTGCGCGTGCCCGCCGGCGGCACCAAGACCGTCAGCGCCACCCGCCCCTGGCATGACGCCGCGTGGTGGTCGCCAGAGACGCCGAACCTGCATCAATTACGTTCGACTATTGGCAGCAACAGCGGCGGAAACGACGGAGAAATCCAACTGGAACGCTTCGGTTTCCGCGAGGTCTGGATCGACGGGCCGCACGTGATGCTCAACGATCACCCCATGCATCTGTTCAGTGACTGGGGTCACAAGATGACGCCGTACTACCAGACCGAGGGCTGGATCCGGCAGTGGTTCGGGATGATGCGCGACGCCAATCTCAACCACACGCGTTTGCACACGCATCCGCATCCGCCGCTGGTTTTGGATCTGGCCGATGAGGAAGGCATCCTGGTCACCGGTGAACCTGGCACGCACGGTTCCGGGCAGGCATTGGCGGGCGACTTCCCCGAGTTCTGGGCCAACGCCCGCACCCACGTTGCGCGCTTCATCGCCCGCGATCGCAATCGGCCCAGCGTGGTCCTGTGGTCGGCCGGCAATGAGATGCGTTGGAATTTCGACCAGACGCAATTGACCATGGCCGAGCTGCCGAAACTGCGTCTGCACATGGTGGCGCTGGATCCGACGCGGCGGGTTTATCACGAAGGCGACAGTTCGTTGTGGAGCGAAGCCGCGCTCGGCCGGGCTGATGATCAAGTCATCGTCAGCCGTCATTACGGCAAGGAATGCAGCGGCCTGGGCTGGTGGGACCGTCGTCAGCCGCTCAGCAGCGGTGAGATGTCGACTTACCATTACAGCGGCCCCAACAACACCCTGCACCTTGGTGGCGACCGCGTCTTCAGCGAGTTCGCGCAGGTCGACGCATGCGCGGCGCGCGACACCGCGCTGATCATCGAATCCGGTCGGACGCTGGGCGTCAGTTGTTTTGGACCGTGGAATTTGTGTGCGCTGCAAAATCTGCGCCCACACCCCGCGGTGACGTTGACCTATCCCGATTGGAGCGCGCCCGGGGCCAAGCCGTTGCGGGTGGCCGCGAACGCCAGCGAGTTCCGGTTCTGGGAAGGTGGCACCGGGTATCTGCCTGGGGGAGGATTCACCGAACAGGCACGCGCATTCCGGCCGTTGGCGCTGATCGATCGCAGCCAGCGCAGCGGCTATCTGGCTGGCGCACGGTTCGCGCGCGAAGTGTTCGTTGTTAACGACACGGCGGCGACGGTCGCGGGCGAGGTGACGATTCGTCTGTCTGGCGCCGGCCGCACGCTGATCGATCACACCCACCACGTCGAGGTCGCGCGCGGTCATGTGGTGTCGGTGCAGCTCGACGCGTTGATTCCGGCAACGACGGCAGCGGGCCGCTATGTGTACAGTGTGCAGTTGGCCGTTGATGGCGTGCTGAAGGACGGTTGGTCGCGCGAGCTGTTGATCGTGCCGGCCGAGAAACGCGCCCTGAAACTGCCCGTCGCGGTGTTCGGCAACGGCAGCAGCGCGGCGGCGCTGAAGTTGCTCGGCGTTAAGGTCAAGCGCGTGAAAACGCTGGCCGCGCCGGCGCTTCGTGACGCCAAGATTCTGATCCTGGAACGCGGCGCAGTGCGCGCGGTCAGTACCCAGAATCACGAGGTGCAGGCGTTCGCTGCGCGTGGCGGGCGCGTGTTGGTGCTCGAACAGGACATCAGCTTGTTTCCGAATGTGGTGCTTACCGGCAAACCGGTTTCGACCGCGTTTATCCGCGCGCCGGGCCATCCGGCGTTGGCCGGGCTGACCGATACGGACCTCGCCAATTGGGGCGATGACAGCTATGCGCAGGTGATCGCCGACACGTTGGTGGCACAGCGCATGTATCAGAAAGACGACGGCAGCGGCATGCTGTGCCTGTGCGACAGCGGCGAAGGCGGATTCGGCCACGGTAGCCTCGATTTTTCGCCATTGTTCACGGTGACCGAGGGCAAGGGCGTGATCGTCGCCAACCAGTTCTTGCTGACCGATAAAGCCAGCATGCAACCGGCGGCGCTGCGTCTGCTCGGCAATTTGCTCGGCTGGTTGGATACGTGGAAGCCGGCGAAAAACGCTGAAATCATCGAGGCCGGCACCATCGCGCCGGCGACATTGGTCGCTCAGGCGAAAGCTGGCGCGACCGTGTTGGTGCCAGCGCTGAACGCCGTTGGCATCGCGGCGTGGGCGAAAGCGATCGGGATCAAACTCAGCGCACAGAAAGTTCCGAATACCTATCAAGCGGTGCGCGCGGCCGACGCGCCGTTGCTGCCGGCGCTGTTCGCCGGCGTCAGCCAAGAAGACACCTGCGGCATCGAAGTGTGGACCTACGGCGGCGGCGAAGACCTCCAGATCGGCGACACGTTTCTGAAGCCGGTCGACGGTCTGGAATCACTCTGGGAAACGCCGACGCAAAGTGCGCTGTTCGAGATGTTTCCCAACGGTGGTCGCAGCGAACCGCTGCGCAGCCATACGCGCACGCGCTTTTTGGGCGCCGAGCGTCCGGCGCGGGCAGTGGTGATCGGACGCGTGCCGCTCGGCAAAGGCCAGGTGCTGTTCGATCAATTGGCGGTGCCTCTGGCCAAAGACGGTCAGCCGAAACGCCGGCTGCTGCGCGCCGCGAAACGGCTGCGCGCAAATTTAGGCGTGGTCGGCGCGAGTTTGTTGGATGGCCCGACCACCGCCGGACCAACGCAAAACTCCCCAGGGTTTCCAGCGTTTGTGCATGCGCGCGGCGCGGCGAGCGTGACCGAAGTTGCGGCGATGCGCGAAGACACGCTCTTTAATCCTGAGCGGTTGCTGTCGAAGCCGATCCTGAATCGTGGGGCCTGGACCAAGCTCGACGGCGTCGACGGCGCGTTCAGCATCTCTGCCACCGGAGCCAGTGTCGGCGGTAAGGCCGCATATCTGTACCTGGTGCTCGAATCGCCGGTGAAGCGGCAGAATCTGTCGACCAATCTGGGCGTGCCCAATCCCGAAGCGCTGACGTTCTGCGATCTCATCGGCGACGGCACCGTCGAGCTGACGCTCGGCGGCCAAGCCTATCCGCCGGTCGCGGTGACCGGCACCGGCACCATCACCGACATCAGCTTAGAGGCCGGTTACAACCACCTGCTGCTGAAATGGACCGGCGGCAAAACGCTCGGCCTGCGCTTCCGCAACATCATGCGCCAACCGGAAACCGAATTCCGGTTTCCCTGAACTATGCAAAAAAGCCGCAAAAAATCAGCCCGAAAGCGCGCGTTCCGACGGTGTAAGAAACGCGCGCACGGTCGCGACGTTGGCGCAGTCAGCTTCGACCAAGCGCCCGCGTTCGTTGCCCTGCTCAATCAGGATCAGGGTCG
>JBBROQ010000209.1:0-5497 GCA_038229115.1 Planctomycetota bacterium
GCCGGACGGCGGGCGGCATTGCTGTGTGGGCGCCTAATCGCGGCGCGACCGCCGGGCGTTTTGCCCCTTCATCAACCAATCCGCCCGGGGCGCGGGTCCGCAACGGAGGGATGCGCCGG
The DNA here is from genome assembly GCA_038229115.1 of Planctomycetota bacterium. GTDB lineage: Bacteria > Planctomycetota > UBA11346 > UBA11346 > UBA11346 > JBBROQ01. The sequence goes on from JBBROQ010000209.1 coordinate 120, forward strand.
CCTTCGGGCAACGTCAGCAGCGGCGCGATCACCGCTGGCAAGAACTGCGCCACCAATGAGCGCACCGGAGTTCCCGGCGTGGGCTGACTGGTCCAGGTATGCGGTAGGCCGGGGCCGAGCAGGCACAAATCGCCCGGGCCGAACGGCTCGGCACTGGCTCCAACAAAGCGCATGCCGTGTCCGGACACGATAAGCGTCAGCTCGATCTCGGGATGGTGATGCCAAACGAAGCCCCAGTGGCTGCCGCGGAATTCATGCAGGGCGTAGGATTCCCGCGCATTGAGCGCGATTGCTTCACGGTGTGGTGGACGACGGAGACGCATGACGGATTGTCCATAATTCTATAACAACGCCACTCCCGACGACAATTTCGTATTAATTCTGATCAATCGTGACTGAGCGACTGCGGTGGCGTCGCTACAATGAGCGGTCATCAACCAGGAGCACTTCACCATGGACACCATTTTCTCGGTCGCTGCCGCCACCGCGACCACCGCCACTTTGCCCGCCGCGATCACGTCCGATCTCGACCAACCGTACCCGCTCGACACCGACGCGATTGCACGCTTTCGCCGCGACGGCTGCGTAAAGCTGCGCGAGGTGTTCGCGCCCGCGACGCTGGCGCATTTTCGCAGCGAACTTAACGCCGCGGTGCTGGCCTCACCGCAGGCGCAGGTGCCATTGGCGCAGCGCAGCACGTACGCGAAGGCCTTCATCCAGGAATCGAATCTGTGGCAGCGGCATCAGACCGCGCGTGATTTTGTGCTCAGCGCTAAACTCGCACGCTTAGCCGCAGAACTGATGGGCGTAGATGGCGTGCGCCTGTACCACGATCAAGCCCTGTACAAAGAAGCCGGCGGCGGTTTCACGCCATGGCACGCCGATCAGCAGTACTGGCCGATCAATTCACTGCACACCGTGACCGCGTGGGTGCCGTTGCAGGCGGTGCCACAGGCGATGGGCCCGCTGCAATTCAGCCTGGGCAGTCAGCGCTTGGATCTGGGTCGCGAGCTAGCCATTGGCGACGACAGCGAACGCATGATCGGTGAGCGCGTGCGCTTGAGCGATTTACCGGTGGATGCCGGCGAATTCGCGCTGGGCGAAATCAGCTTTCATGCCGGATGGACGTTCCATCGCGCCGGGCCGAATCAGACCGCTACGCCACGCGCGGTGATGACGGTAATCTATCTCGCTGATGGTGCGACCCTGGCCCAACCGCGCACCGACGCGCATCGGTCCGACCAACAGATGTGGCTGCCTGACACCACCGTGGGCGCTCCGATTCAGAGTTGGCTGAACCCGCTGCTGTGGCATCGCGACGGCGGCCATGCCGGCGTGCGCGATCGGCTGCCACCGTTGGCGCCGATGATGGGCACGCACGCGTACGCCTGAGCCACTGGCGGTTCGAGGTTCCCATGCGTGGTGTCAAGCGGCTGCGCAGCGAGTGAACACGCTGTCGAGGCGCTGCTCATTCCCAGCTATCGCTTGAGCAGACCCGGATGCGTCTGCTGCGCGCTCCACTTTTCATTGGAGACGCAGCATGCGCCAATCCCTCATCCGTTCCCTCTCGCTTGCGGTTTGCGCCGCCGGCAGTCTATCGTCGGTACACGCAGCCGACGATCTCAGCATTTCCAGTCCGGTGCCAAAAGCCGATAAAAATGCTGCGGAAACGACCAAGAGTACGCATTCATGGGAATTGCCGCCGATCACCGTGCAGGCCGATCGCGGTACGTTCCGTGATGACGATCTGGTCGGCAGCTATGGTCAGCCACGCTGGTCGACGCGCCGCCGCTTCAGCGAAGTGCGCACCTATGTGATCCCCGGCGGGCAGTTTGAGTTCGAATACTGGCTGTTCGTGAAACAGCCGTCAAAGAGCGACAAGAAGAAAGCCGAAGCCGCCGGCGAATCAAAGCCCAAAGCAAAAATTAAACAGCAGTACGAAGCCGAAATCGGCCTGGGCCATCGCTTCCAGCTCGACCTGTATCAAGTCTATGAGAAAGACGGGAGTAACGGCAACAACGCCTTAGACGCGACCAAATTCGAGCTGCGCTATGCGCTGGCCGATTGGGACCGGATCTGGGGCAACCCGACTTTGTACGCGGAATGGAAGCAGGCGGCGCAAGGTGCGGACAGCGCCGAACTGAAACTACTGCTGTGCGGCGACATCGCGCCGCGTTGGGCTTGGGCGACCAATTTCGTATGGGAACAGCAGACCGGCGATTACCGCGAACGGTCGTTGGAATGGAACAGCGCCGTCGGCTACAACGCCATTGATCAGCGTCTGAGCGTCGGCGTCGAAACCGCGTTCGCGCAAACCTCGGCCCTGCGCGATCCCTCTGGCGGCGGGCGCGAATCGCAACTGGAACTGGCCGCCGGACCGTCGATCCGTTTCTATCCGATCCCGCAGGCGCATGTGATCCTGAGCGAGTTCCTGCCGTTGAACAACAACGCCTCAGCGGCGAAAACCGCGGTGATCGTCGGCTGGGAATTTTAAGCCGAGATTGTTCGCATTCGCCAAGTGATCCTTGCTGACCAGCGCAGACGCAGACGCGCCCACACCACATCTGCGTCAGCGCTGGCCTCAGCTTTCAGAACCGCACTGTCATCACCCTCACCCCAGGAATACCTCGCTATGATCCGTCACCGCTTCATTTCGCTGCTACTCATCGCCGGCACCATTGGTGCTCTAGCCGCCGCGGAAAATGCTCCTGAAAATAAAAAGCCCACCGCACTGCCGTTCGCCGTGACCGTCGCCGGTAACCCGGCATTCACGCTCACCCTGCCCGATGGCTGGACCGCGTTGACCAAGAATGACAAAACCACGTTGCTGCCGACCGGCGGTCATCCACATGTGCAGGTTTTGCCTGTAGCCAGCGCCACTGTCGACGCCGCCGTGGCCGAAGCGGCGAACCTGATCGCCAGCGAAGTCACCGAGTTCAAACCCACAACGACTACCGACCTGACCATCGCTGGCGCGCAAGCAAAACAGCTAATCGGTAAAGGCACCGAAGCCGACGATGGCGATCCGTCGAATGCTGAAGTCGCGTTTTTCACCGTCGGAAAACAGGTGTTCGTGCTGGTCTCGCACGGCGAAGGCGACGGCCCGACGAAGGCTCACGGCACCATCGCGGCGGTACTGAGTTCGATCACCGCAGCGAAATAGATCGGCGGCGATGAAACGCTTCATCACGCCCATCAACGTGGTGCTGTTCCTGGTATTTTTCACCCTGGTCGGAACAGGGCTGACGCTGGAACTCCGCTTCGACGAAAAAATGCGCATGACCGTTGCCGGATTCGAGCGGGAAGACTGGGGTGAATTCCATTTCTTCACCGCGCTGACGTTCATCGGCGTGGTGATTCTACATTTGTGGTCGAACTGGGCGTGGTTGCGCAAACTTTACCAGGAACACCGAAGCCTCGCGGTGCTGATTCTATCGGCGTTTATCGTCGTCGGTGCGTTGGTGGCGTTACTGCCGGCCAAGCAGCTTTCGTAATCGTTGGCAGCAGCATTGCCGCTCAGGCGTGATGGTACGGCAACCCGGCGATGATGGTCGCCGCGCGGTACAGCTGCTCGACCAACACCAGATGCGCGAGTTGGTGCGGCAGCGTAATCCGACCCAGACACATGGTCGCGTCCGCGCTGGCTAAGGTTGGCGCGTGATGGCCATACGCATCGCCGACCAGGAACGCGATTTCGCCATGCGCCATGGTCCATTTTTGAAGCTGTTGCGCGAAGGCGACGCTGTCGAACTCGCGGCCGTGTTCATCCAACGCGACCTTCCAACGGGCGCTGGCGGGCCACAGCACGGCGTCGCCTTTGGGCTCGCGCTCGACGATGGTCAAAGTGCCGAAGCGACGGAAGCGCTTCACGTATTCATCGCGCAGCGTGACTACCGGCGCATCGCGCAGCCGGCCGTGTTGCACCAACGTCAGTTTCATCAGTCGCTCTGCCGTCGTGCCTGATACGTCACTCGCCGCGGCGGGCGAAGTAGCGTTCGCGGAAGGCATCGATCCACGCGGCGAAGCGGTCTTGGCTAATCGCGCTGCGCATCGCTTCCATTAAACGCTGGTAAAAATGCAGGTTATGGATGGTCATGAGGGTTTCGCCCAAAGTCTCACCGGCGAAACTCAGGTGCCGCAGATACGAGCGACTGAACCCCGAGGCACAGGTGTAGCAGGTACAGGCGGTGTCGATCGCGTAGCGATCTTTGCGAAACTTTTTGTCCTGGATGCGCATTTTGCCGTCCCAGGTGAACACCGTGCCTTCGCGCGCGTAGCGAGTCGGAATCACGCAGTCGTGAATGTCCATGCCGCACTCAACCGACGCGACCAAGTCTTCCGGCAGGCCCACGCCCATCAGGTAACGAACCTTGTGCGCCGGCATCAGCGGCGCGGTGTGCGCCACGATGCGCACCATCGCGGCGTGGCCTTCGCCCACCGACACGCCGCCGATCGCAAGGCCGGGCAGATCCAGGTCGCTCAACTGCGCAGTGGCGCGCGCGCGCAGCTCCAGATCCATGCCGCCTTGGATGATCCCGAACAGGTGTTGATGCGGCGAAAGCGGTGCCGCCATGCAGCGTTTCAACCAACGCAGCGTGCGCTCCAGGCTTTCCGCGACGTATTCGCGCGGCGCGGTGTGCTCGACGCATTCATCGAAAGCCATGACGATGTCGGCACCCAAACGGCGCTGAATGTCCATCGAGGTTTCAGGCGACAGGCTGGCCGGCGTGCCGTCGTCCTCGTCGCCTTTTTTACCAGAGCGAAAGCGGAACGTGACGCCTTCCTCGGTGATGGTGCGGTCAGGCAGACTAAACACCTGAAAGCCGCCGGAATCGGTCAAAATCGTGCGTTTCCAGGCCATCAACGCATGTAGGCCGCCGTGCCGCTCGACCATATTGGTGCGGTCGGCCAGGCTGAGGTGATAGGTGTTGGCTAGCACTACCTGCGCGCCGGTGGCGGCGACCTGATCGGGCGTGACGCACTTCACTGCGGCCTGCGTACCCACCGGCATGAACGCCGGGGTGTCGACCAAGCCATGCGCGCTCCAAAACCGACCGCGCCGAGCCTTGCCGCTGGTCGCTAATAATTCAAAGCGCAGGCCGCCACCGGGCGTCCACGGATTCGTCACATCGTCGGAAATGGCGCGGGTTTCACTCATGCGCGCATATTGGCCCACGGACGCTGACCGCAACCCGGCCAGCGTCGTGCTCGCTGCAAATCAGCGCGCGGTGAAGACTCCGGCCAACAACGCTGATACATCTGCCTCTACCACCACCGCGTTGATGATGCGGTTGCGGCTTTGCAGCCCGACCCACTTCTCAAACACATGCGATTTGCCGTGGGTGATCGCGTGTTGGAATTCCTCTTCCATCACCGGC
>JBBROQ010000210.1:0-5494 GCA_038229115.1 Planctomycetota bacterium
GCTGGAGCCAGCCGCGCGATCGCCGCCGCCGCATAGCCCGCACCGAAACCGTTGTCGATGTTGACCACGGTCAGGCCGGCAGCGCAGCTGGCGAGCATGGTGTTTAGCGCCGCATGTCCGCCCGCCGCGACGCCATAGCCCACCGACGTCGGACACGCGATCACCGGCATATCCAATAGCCCCGCGACCACCGCCGGCAGCGCGCCGTCCATGCCCGCGACGACGACTAAAACGCGGCATTCCCGCAATTCTTCAAGCCGCGCTAACAACCGATGCAGCCCAGCCACGCCGCAATCGCGGATGCGGCGCACGCTGACCCCGCGCGCGGCCAAGGTTACCGCAGCTTCCTCGGCCACCGGCTCATCGCTGGTACCGGCCGACACCACGCCCACCGGCCCATGCGTCGGTGCCGGGGCGCCCAGGCTGAACGTCCCGCTGCGCGGATGCGCCTGTCCGGCCGGCAACGCGGACACCAATGCCGCCAACGCTTCGTCGTTGGCGCGCGTCACCAGCACCCGGCCATGCGCAGCTTCCAACCGCGTCGCCGCCGCCAGCACCTCGGCGACGGTCTTGCCGGCGCCATACACCACCTCGGGAAAGCCGCAGCGGCGCAGGCGATCCAGATCAAGGTTCAGCGTGTCGGTCATGGCAGAAATCGATGCAGCAGCCACCCGAGAACAAAAATGCCCACAACGGTCAACAACATGCCGTGAAGCCACCAACCCTGCGCACGCTCAGCCGTTTGCAGCGAGCGTCGGTGGCGAAGAAAACCAGCCAGATCCATGACCCACGTAACCATATTTCCCCACACTTCGATGAGGCAGCTCATGACTTATCCGCTAACAGCGCATTGAACCCGCCGCTGGCTAAGCCGGCGAGATCAAGCGTGACGTTCAGGTAGCCCAGGGCGCGCAGCTCGCGCACCAAGATGTCGCGCTGCGCGACCACTTCGGCCAGGGCCGGCAGCGGCACTTCGATGCGGCACAAAAAACCGCGTGGACTGCCATCAGCATTGCGACCGACGTGATGATGGCGCGCGCGACACACGGCAAAACCAAGGCGTTTGAGCACCCCTTCGGCGGCGTCGATCATCCGCACCGCGACCGGCGACACCGGTTCGCCATACGGCACGCGCGAGGACAGACACGGCTCGGCAGCGCGGTTCCAACTTGGCAGGCCGCGTACGCGTGAGCGTTCACGCACCTCGGCCTTGGTGAAACCGAGATCAGCCAGCGGCCACTGCGCTCCGGCTTCGGCGGCCGCGCGCATGCCCGGCCGATAGTCGGTCAGGTCGTCGGCGATTGCGCCCAACAACAGCGACCACGTCCCGCGCGCGTGCGCGGTGGCCGCGGTCAAACCATGCATCGCGCGCAGCAACGCCGCCTTGCAGTGAAAACAGCGCTGACCGTCGTTGGCCAAATATTCGGCACGCTCAAATTCATCGGTCAGCACCACCCGATGTGCGATGCCACGCGCGCGGCAGAAAGCTTCGGCCTCGACCAGGCTCGCGCGGCTGAGACTCGGGCTGTCGGCGGTCACCGCGGTCACGCGCGCGCCCAACACCTGATGCGCCACGTCCAACAAATAGGTCGAATCGACGCCGGCCGAAAACGCCACCAACGCGCCCGGTCGCGCCGCCAGATCGCGTTCAAGCGCCTGCTCTTTTTCCAACGCGGTCGTAGTTCCCGAAGCAGTCAGCATGGCGCGACGCTACGCCGCCAGTCCCAGCACGGAAGGCGCGCGCCATGGCGCCGAACACGCCGAACGCGTGAAAAGCTGCCGGCTGTGGGAAAGCCCCACACTGGCGATCAGCGCGCGCGCGTACGCTCACCGGCCTGGAGATCACCATGCTCATCACCCATTCTCGCTGCGTCTCGGGCTGCGCCCGTGTTCTAACCTTGGCCATGGTGCTGCTGTCTGCCGCCCACGCCGGAGACCCGCCTGTTGCTGGCGCGCAGCACGCCGATCGCGCTGCGCGCCGCGCCGCCTTCATGGCCAAGTTCGATACCAACCACGACGGCAAATTGGACGAACCGGAACGCGCGACCGCCCGCGCCGCGATGGCGGCACGCCTGAAAGAAAAACATCCGGAAGCATTCAAAAAGCTCGACACCGACGGCGACAACACGCTCAGCAAAACCGAGCTGGAAGTCGGTAAAACCGAGCTGAAAGAAAAGCTGAAGGCGCGCCTGTTGGCCAATCATCCCGAAGCCGACACCAACCACGACAGCCAGCTCAGTCGCGAGGAAATCACAACGTGGCGTACCACTCATCCCTGCCATCCGCGGCAAAACGGAAATGGCTGAGCGGCTCGGTGCTTGTTTAGGCGCGCGGTGAGAGCACCGGCGTCCCGCTGCCAGGGCGGTGTAGCAGCATTAAAATCAGCAGCACGCGCACCCGCTTGGCCTTTGACAGGTGGCTGAACAGTTCGCGCAGGCCATCGGGTTGTAGGTCCAGACTGGCGCCGCCGGCGCGGGCTGCGGCGTCCAGGTCGGCAAAGTCCTCGGCGTTGATGCGCGACTGCATCCACACCGCGATGGCGTCGGCGGCGCGGTTCAAGTGCGTGCGGATTTGCCGCGGGCTGACCTTGAAATGCTCCGATAGCTGCTCCTGCGTGCGGTCGTCAATCAGCCACGCGTGCAGCATCGCGACGCTGTGCGCTAGGCGCGGTTCAGCCTCGCGCGCGAAGCGGTCATAGACCTCGCGCGCATAGTCGAGCAGCCCAAGCATCAGCGCGTCAGCAGCCGGCGCCGGATCGGCTTCGTTCGCGAACTGTTCGGCCAAAACCTTGGCGTTCGGGTCGGAGCGCGGCGAACGTTCGCGCAGGTGTTGGAAGTAGTGATTTCGGATCGCGATTTTCAGGTACGGCCGAAACGGCCGCTCCGGGTCATAACCGCGACCGATCGAGGTGCGCAGCTTAATCAGCAGCTCATGCGTCAGGTCATCGACGTCTTGAGCAGCACAACCCAAGCCGCGCAAATAATTCGCCACCGGCCGGTAGTAATACAGCCACGCGCTGGCATCGCCGGTGGCCAACGCGCCCAGCGCCAAGCGGCTGGTGCTGGCATCGTCCATGCGCTCGGGCATGGCCACGAATGGCTGTGCGTCGGTAAGTTGCGGATGCGGTTTTGAACGCGCGACGGACGGACGGCGGACCATGGCGGCGCAGCATGTGCGCGGTGGCACGCCGGCAATTGCCGCGGTTTGCAGCGTCAGTGTTTACCGCGGGGAATCAGCCGGCTGGAATCGCCGCGCGAAAGCGCGCTCCGCCCAACGGGCCGTCATCGACGCTTAAACTGCCGCCATGCAGCTGCACCACGGTGTACGACACCGCCAAGCCCAGTCCGGTGCCGTGGTCACGGGTGGTAAAGAACGGCGTGAAAATCCGCTGCCGATCTTCGCGGCGCACCCCTGGACCGTTATCGTCGACGATGAACGCAACCCCGGCACCCTCGCCCAAAGCGGTCACCGTGACTTCGACTAAGCCGGCCGGCCGGGCCTTGGTCTCGGTGTCGGTGTCGGTGTCGGTGGCAGCTTCGTCGACCGCATGCACCGCGTTCTGGATCAGGTTCAGCAGCACCTGCCGCACTTGGATGCCGTCGAGCGCCACCGTGCCGCCGGGCCAACGCGAACGTACGCGCAGCACGATCACGGTCGGCGCGGCCTCGCTGCGCGCCGACCGCTCGTGGCGCTCGAGCCGTTCGGCCCGGACCAGCTCGACGCAGTTTTCGGCCAGCGTCACCGGATCCACCGGGCGGCGATCCAGGCGCCGTGGCTTCGTAAATTCCAGCAGCCCGGTGACAATGTGGTTGAGATCGCGCACGCCTGCGCCGATCGCCTCGGCGTAGCGATGGCGCGGATCGTCGGCGGGCAGATCGCGCGCCAACAGCGAAGCGAAACCCTCGATGCCGGTGAGCGGATTGCGGATCTCATGGGCGACACCCGCGGCCATTTCGCCGAGCTGCTTCAAGCGATCGGCGCGTTCAACCTGCTCCTGCAAACGCCGCACTTCGGTGACATCCTCGAACACTTCCACCGCGCCCAAAAGTGTCCCGTCAGCCGCGCGCAGCGGCGTCGCCTTCGCCGACAGCACGCGCAGACTGCCGTCGCTGGCCTGCACCCGGTGCTCGTACGCCGGCATGGTTTTCCCAGTGGCCAGCACCGCCGACAGCGGACTGTCGGGAAACAGCGCGCGATAATTGGCGCCAATGGGATCGTCAAAAAACGCCATCAGGACGCTGATCGCGGCGTCGTTACAGGTGGTAATGCAGCCATCCAGATCGACCGCGACCACGCCGGAGGCGACCGCGCTCATCACCAAGTTCAGCCACGCGGTAAGCCGATCCAACTCGCCGACTTTTTCTTCCAGGCGGGTGTTGGTCTCCAGCACTTCCTGCTGCTTCTGCGTCAGCAGCACCTCTAGGCGACGCACCTGCGCCGACAGCGCGCCGGTGGTCTCATCGAACAGCCGCAGTGCCGCTTCGATATCGCTCAGGCGCGGCGGCGTGGGTTCGGCCATGTCGGCGTTCTAGTAGTGGTCAGCAATGCCGTCGAGTGCTGCTGCCGGCCGCGACCAGTGCGGCAGCAGTGACAAGCGCGGCGGCGAAAATCAGCGGCGCTGGTCGACGAAATGCGCGTCGCCGTCGCCGGTCTCGGCCGCACCCTGATCGCGCTCGGCGCTTTGATATCCGCGCACCGCATTTTGCTGGCGGAAACGGTCGGTGCCTTCGCGACGCAGGCGTTCGCGCTGCGCCAGCAGTTCAGTTTCCACCAGCGCGCGCAGACGTTCCGTTTCGCGCGCCAACGGCAGCGTCGCATCGGCGTCGGCCGCATCGTACGCCGGGATCACTGTCAGCACCAATTCCTGCGCCGCATCGCCCAGGTCGTCGATCCGTTCCAGGTCCAGCGATTCGCCCGCGAGCAGCGTCAAACTCTCGGCGTACAGCGCCTGCATACGCGCATAAATCTCGGCGTTGGTCATGGCGTTGGTCATAGCTTTTTCGCAGTGTTTTTTGGCGCTGTCGGCACGTCCAGCCCCAACAGCAGCGCCGCGCCGGTGCGCGCCAGTTCACTGTGGGGGAACCGCTTGCCCAACTCATCACTGGCCGCGCGCGCGGCGGCAGTGCGTTCACGGCGTTCCGACTCTGGAGCGTGGCGCGCACGCTCGGCCAACAGCCACAGTTTCAGGTACAGGGCGCGCGGACGGTCCAGTTCATCCAGATCGTCTTCCGGCAATTCGGCCAGCAGCGCGATACCGGTGTCCAGGTTGGCGACGGTGCCGTCGGGCGACACCGCGATGTCCTTGTAGCACTCGACCACGGCCAAGCGGTTGCGCGCCGCCAATGGTCGCTCGACCGCCGACTGCGCCTGCGGCCGGCCCGGATCAAGCACATCGCGCTGGTTGTGGCTGGCGTGCGCCAGTTGTGCGTCCAAAGCCGCACGCAATTCGCGCCACGCCTGATCGCGGTCTTGGCGCGGATGCTCCAACGTCGCA
>JBBROQ010000211.1:0-5449 GCA_038229115.1 Planctomycetota bacterium
AATGCCATCGCCAAAGACCGCCAACCCGTACGACGACCAGGGCGCGGTCGCAAACGACAATGCCTCTCTCAATTCGGGCGTTGGCGGTTTAAGAAATCCGCGGCGAAAGCGGCGTGAAATTGCTTAAGGAAACGGCGTTGGACCGTCACCGCCTGACGATGACGTTCGGGCAAGGTGGCGTCGCGGGACAGCAACTGCGCATAGCCCATGACCGCGTTCAACGGCGTGCGCACCTCGTGCGAAAGCGAGGACAGAAACTCGCTTTTCGCGCGGCTGGCGGCCAGCGCCTGATGTGACAGGTCTTCGGCTTCGCGCCGGGACTGTTCCAAGCGCTGCTGATGCGCGCGCAACTCGTCCTCAATCCGACGCCGATGCCGCACCTCGCCACGCAGGCGCTGATTCCAGAACAGGAACAAAGCCAGCAGCAGCGCTGCCGGTGCTCCGATCTGCCAGATGAACCGATATGGGAACGGTGCCTGAGAATCGATGCGAACCCAACGGGCCCGCAGTCGTTCGCGTTCGTCGGCGGGAATCGCTGCCAAACCCTTATCGAGGATGCTCGCGAGTTCCGGCCAATCGCTACGGGCGGCCAGACTGGCGCGATAAACGAATGGCGTTTGCCCGACTACACGCACGCCCAGTTCGCCGCTCGCTTGCAGCCAGTAGACGGAGGTGGGCAGGCAGCCGATCAGAGCTTTCGCGCGGCCTGACACCAACGCCTCCAATGCGGCCGCGGTAGTAGGAACGAGCAACAGCGGGATCTGCGGCCGTTCCCGGCGCAGGAACTCAGCTTCGGGATAGTCCCGAACCACCGCTACCGGCAGGCCCTGCTGTTCCTCACCGCTCAGGTCATCCAAAGTGCGGAAATAACCAAGGTTTCTGGTGTTGGCTAAGATCACTTCGGGAAAGCTGGCATAGGGCTGGGTGAAGATGAAGTCTTCAGCGTATTGCGCTGTTTCGGTGACGCCAGCCAGCACATCGATCTCGCGGGCGCGGGCGCGGCGGATGGCGTCGCTCCAGGTTGGCGTGTCGACGAAGGTGAAGGTCACGCCCAAAAGACCTTCCATCCGCTTTAAGCAATCTACCGACAGTCCGTGATAGGTGCCGTCCTCAGACCGCACATCGATGGGCGCCCGGCTGCCATCCAGAGCGACGCGCAGCACCGGATGCGCAGTCAGCCACGTCCGCTCAGCATCGCTCAGACCGGGATCGCGCTGCACCGTCACGCCTTCGCCCTGCTGCAGCCACCGTGCGCGGATGGCGCGATGTTCATCGGTGGTGATGGCGGCGATGGCCTTATCGATGATCGCGGTCAAGGCGGGCTGATCATTGCGCAGGCCCAGGCGTTGCTCGCCGGCCTCGGGCACCGCGTACAGCAATGCCACGCGCAGATTAGCCAAGTTGCGATCCAAGAGTGCCTGCACTACTGGCAGCTCATCAAAAAACGCGTCGGCGCGATCCTCGACCAGCGACGCCAATGCGGCACCAGCATTGTCGAGTTCGACTGGAATCGCGCCGGGGCACGCGCGTAACAGAATGTCGCTGCGCACGGTACCGCGCACCAACGCGACCCGCGCTCCACTGAGGTCAGCCAGGGTGCGCAACGGCCGGAACGAACGCGTGGTCGCCACTGCCAGCGGCGTGTCGCAATACGGCTGCGAAAAATCCAGCGCGCTGCGGCGGTCGGCCTTGGCCGAGGCCGACATGATGCCATCGACCTCATGTGCCATCGCTCGGCGCAGGGCGTCGCTCCAATTCGAGCCTTCCAGGCGCACCCGCAGCCCGGCCTTGGCCGCGATCATGCGTACATAGTCGACGCCGATTCCAGCGTATTCGCCTGAAGGCAGGCGACTATTCAGCGGCGGGTTAGCGTCATCGAGCGCGATGGTGATTTCCGGATGAGCGCGCACCCAGGCACGCTCGGAGGCGCTCAGTCCCAGCGCTGCTCCCGGTTCATCCTGCGCCGTCAGCCGCGCGGACAGGCTGAGGCACAGCAGTAGTAAAAAAACGGAGCGGCAAATAAGAACGGGGCGGACCATCATGTTGGCCGATATAGCCGACGGCGCCGTCGAGGCGAAACGGAAAGCCGCAGCCAATCATCGACCGCGCCCGGACGCGCCGCTCGGACGGGCTCAGCAACCCGAAACATCGGTTCTCACTGTTGGCGCGGCCGCTGCCGGCGGCTTCGTCCCCGGAAGCGGTTTCAGCAATACCGAAAATGGTGATGGCGGACAATTTTTGCGATCCCGCCATTCGCGAGGTATTCCTGGCGATGCAATTTCTCCTGCGCCCAATCCTCGCCCTTACCTTTGGCCTGACTGCGGTCAGCGCGGCCGAAACGCTGCGTGTCGCGGTCTATGACGGCTATGCCCCGCCTGAGGTTCTCGCCGCGTACACCAAACGGGTGAAGGAAACGCTTAATCGTGATGTCGCCGTGGTGGTGACGTTGGTGAACAACAACGACGACGCGTACAAAGCTATCCGTACCGGCACCGCCGACGTGGTGGTGATGACCTCGAACATGCCGAAGTCGGAAAAGTACAAGGTCATCTCCAGCAAACTGGTGACACCCATCGATCCGAAAGACGTGGTCGGATTTGGCACCCTGCTGCCCTATTTCCAAAAGCCGAGTTGGGTCAGCGACGGTGAGACCCTGTACGGCGTGCCGATTATTTAGGGCATGCTGGCGATCGGTTACAACACCGCATTAGTCAAAGAGGCCCCGACGTCATGGAAGGCGTTGATGACCAGTACCAGTTTCGCCGTGTCGACCGATTGGCCCGAAGGCAATGTCGCCATCGCCGCCCTAATCGCCGGAGTACCCAGCGCCGACATCTTCAACCTTGATGCGATCAGCACGCCCGCGGTGAAAGCGAATCTGGCCTACCTGGCGAAGAAGTCCGCGCGCAAATGGACCGGCGTTGACGACGCGAAAACGCTCAAGGGCTTGCAGCTGGCCACATCCTACGGCTTCGCCATGCCAGAGCTGGAAAAACAGGGCGAAACCTGGGGTTTTGTCGAACCGCAGGAAGGCGCGTTGGGCTACATCGACAGCCTCGCCATACCCACTTCGACTAAGGCCGAACTGCGGCCATTGGCACTGGCCTTCATCGCCGAACTGATCCGCAGCGATGCACAGGCTCTGATGACCAAAAACGGCGCTGGATGGCCGGTGACCGATGCGGCCCGCGCGCTGTTGACGCCTGCCGAGGCCAAGGCCGCACACCTGGATGATCCGGACATGCTGACCAAGAAACTGCTGATGCTGAAGCCTCTCGATACGCGCACGCTTAATGGCATCAACCGACTGTGGGACGAAGCCAACCACTGATCCCGTTCCGCCAGCGTCTGAAGAATTCAGCGACCACGAAAGCCTGCGCATGCGCATCACGCCGAAGATCGCCATCATCCTGACTACCGTCACCACGGTGGTGCTGGGTGCCGCTGGCGCTTGGGATGCGCTGCAGGGCTATCGCCAGGGCACCGCCGACATCGCCAATCGGGCGCAGCGGTCGCTTGATCGACTGACGCCGATTACCGGCCGCGCGATCTATAACATTGATGCGGCGATTCTTGATGAGGCGGTCAAAGGTGAGTTGGCCGACGACCTCATCACCACCGTCCTGGTTCACGACACCGCCAAAAACGAGCTGTTCACTGGCTGGTCCAGCGCGTCGTTCAATACGCCGCCGGAAGTGGCCAAGGAAGCGCTGGCCGATCCGTTGCTGCTGCGCCTGGAACGCGAAGTCCCCTACGAGGGCAAGCCGATCGGCACGTTGGTGATGCAGGTCGATCCGCGGCCCGTGCATGAGCAACTGCGCAAGTCGATCATCGCGGTGGTGGTGCGGACCCTGGCCATCAACGCGCTATTGGTGGCGGTGCTGGTGATCGCGATTCAGCGCTCGTTGGTGCGCCCGCTGCGCCAGGCGATCGACCGCATGCGCAACGTCGCCGAGGGCGACGGTGATTTAACCGCCCGACTGCCGGCCGACCGACGCGATGAACTGGGCGAACTGGCGCGCACCTTCAATCACTTCGCAGAAAGCATGCGCACCTCCATCGTGTCGGTCAGTCAGGGCACCGCCGCGGTCGAAGCCGCGGCCGCCAGCATCGCGCCATTGGCCAGCGAACTCGACAGCGGCGCTGGTGAAACCACCACGCAGGCAACCGCGGCCTCGAATGCGGCTGCGAATGTTTCGGACAGCGTCGGCACGGTCTCGGCCGCGACCGGCGAATTGCAGATCTCGATTGCCGAAATTTCACGCAGCGTGCAACAGGCGACCACCGTTACCCGCGACGCGGTAGCGACCACGGCTCAGGCCGGAACCGTGATGGGCAAATTGGAAACCTCGTCGGTCGAAATCGGCAAGGTAATCGCGCTGATCGCTAACATTGCTGGTCAGGTCAATCTGCTGGCGCTGAACGCGACTATCGAAGCCGCGCGCGCGGGCGAAGCCGGTCGCGGTTTTGCTGTGGTCGCGGGTGAAGTAAAAAACCTCGCTGGCCAAACCGCCAAGGCGAGCAGCCAGATCGGCGCCACCATCCAAGCCATCCAGCAGGAAGTCACCGCCGGCCTAGCCTCGATCCGGCAGCTGGATCAAACCATCCGTTCGGTCGATCAGGTGACGCAATCGATCGCCGCCGCGATCGAGGAACAGAACGCGACCACCTCAGAAATAACCCGCAATGTCGGCATGGCCGCAGAGGGCGTGACCGCGATCGCCACCGGCGCCAAACAAGTGGTCGAGGTCGCCAGTCGCACCAGTTCTTCAGCTCAACGCGCCCGCAGTACCGCCGAAGAACTCACGCGCCTGACCGCAGAATTACGCGGCGCGGTGGCACGCTTCCGTACCTAATGCGCGGGGAAGGCGCGGGTCGCGGATTCACGGGTGCGGCGTAGTCAGCACCTGCCGCGCACGCTGTGATGAAGGAGTGCTTTTGCGCACCCTCGGCCACTGGCCACACGCGTTGCTAACGGCAGTCTGCGCGCATGCAAAACGATCGCGTCATCCCCCTTCTTGCTGACGAGCGCTGGTTCGGCGGCTGCATCGATGACGGTCATCAGATGCCGTTTCCGCCTGGTTTTTCCAGGCGTTTGCTTGACCACCTCGGCAATCAGGTGCAGCCGTTGTTGCTGTCCAACCGTGGGCGATGGATCTGGAGCAACGGACCGTTTGCGTTCGCCGTCAGTGCCGACGCAGTAAGTGTCAGCGAGGCGTTGGAGCCGATTCAGCTTGGCGGCCCGGGCACCGATTTGCGCAGCGCATACCTGGATGCCGCGGCGAAATTTTTCCCGGCGAACAACCGTCTGCCGCATGACCTGCTGTTCACCCGTCCGCAGTACAACACCTGGATCGAGTTGCAGTATCAGCAGACCCAGGCCGGAGTACTGGCCTACGCCGAACGCGTGATCGCCGAAGGCTACCCGGCCGGCGTGTTCATGATCGAC
>JBBROQ010000212.1:0-5442 GCA_038229115.1 Planctomycetota bacterium
CAGACCCAACTGTGGCAAGTCGAAGCGCGGAGTGAACGCGGACACAGGCGCAGAAACGTGGCTCATTGCGGACATCTACTGACGCCAAAACCTGGCGACGCACAGGCGTCGCCAGGTGGCGCGAGACAAGCAAAACATCGGCAATTATCGACGTTCGTGCTCGGCTACTCTTAACTACGCTCAGCTCTTCTTGGCGTCCTTGGCCTCCTTCGGCAGCTTGCAGCCGCCCTTGCCCTTGCACTCGTTCATACCGGCGCAGGCGTGTTCAGCGGTCTTGCAGCCGCCCATGGCCTTGCACTCGTTGTGGCCTTTGCACTCGTGCTTCACGGTGGCGCAGCCGCCATGGCCTTTGCAGGCGTTCTTGCCGGCGTCGGTGGTTTCGGTTTTGCAGCCGCCCTTGCCCTTGCACGAATTCATGCCTTTGCAGGCGTGCTTTTCGGCCGGCGTGGCAGCGTCGGTAGTGACCGGAGTGTCGCCGGCGACGGCGGCGTTGGCCAACTGAAGAGTGCCGCCCATCAGTCCGGCAACCGCAGCAGTGAGGAGAAGTGAGGACATGCGCATAGTGATGATTCCTGGGGTCTGACCGTTACCGCGCTGTAGCTCAATGGCTCAGGGCGGATGGTTCTTGGTGGATGCCGGCTGCATGCCGACTCACGACCTACGCTGTGGCCAAGGACGTGTTTGTTCGGCGATGCAAACGGTAGTGATGGCGCCTATGGTGGGCCACAACACCAAGAACAGATGAAGCCCAGCGCAGTAGCTGCACACCTAGCAAACGCTCAGGCCGCTCACCGCGTATCGGATGCGGGCTAGGTTGGCGCACGCAGCTCTGTTTCCGTTACAGCCCCCCGCCGTGCCGAGTGCAAACACCGTGATTCGCAAAGAATCACTAGCGAAATCGGCGCCGCCCACGTCTTGCCCAACTGGCCACCATGACACGCTCGCTCATCATGTCTGACCTTATGCCGCTGCCGCTGGTCGCCCGTCGTCAGCCGCTTGCCGCTGCTGCCGACGCGGACGCTACGGCATCCGGCGACAGCGCTGGCGAGCTGCTGCGCCGTTACGGCGCCGGTGACGATGCGGCCTTCGCCGAATTGGTGCGGCAATATCAAGACGCCGCACATGCCGCGGCGTGGCGGGTGCTGGGCGATGCGCATCAGGCCAACGACGTGGTGCAGGAAGCCTTCCTGCGCGTGATTGAGCACCGCGACCGCTACACGCCCGAGCGCCCGTTCCGGCCGTGGCTGTTGGCGATCGTGCGCAATTTGTCTATCGACCATCTGCGTCGCCGGCGTTGGCATGGCGAGGTCGAGCAACTGGCCGGCGCAACCGCGCCGCCAGTGGTTAATGACGACGCCGACCTGCGCTATCGCGTCGCGCTGGTGCTTGACGATCTGCCCGAGAAATACCGCACGTTATTGTCCCTGCGCGAACTCGACGGGGTGCCCGCCGAAGAACTCGCGACCCGCTTCAACCTTGATTACAACACCACCCGGTGGCGCCTGCATCAGGCGCGTAAACTGTTCCGCAGCGCGTGGTGCGAACGCTTCGGGGAGGACGCCCATGTCTAAGCCGCTCGAGGTGCGTGATCTGGTCGATGCCGATCCCGCCGAACTGTCCGCCGACGAACGTCAGCAGGTCGCCGCGTTCATCGCCAGTGACGCTGACGCGGCCGCTGACCAACATTTCTGGAACCACCTGCGCGGTCGCCTGCACACCCCGCCGCCGGCCGCCCCGGACGCCAGCGCGGCGATCTTGGCCACGGCGCGCGCGCGCGGCTTAGCCCCCGCGAAGCCCGCACTGCGACTGCCGACCTGGATCGGTCACGCCGTCGCCGCCTGCGTCGGCATCATCGTCACCAGCGCCCTGTTCCTCGGCCTGCAGCGCCCAGACGCGCCGCCCACCACCACTGTCGCCGCGATCCCCACGGCCCCCGCCGCGATCCCCGCCCCTGCCATTGCCCCCGTGCTCGCCACCGCG
Organism: Planctomycetota bacterium; assembly: GCA_038229115.1. Taxonomy (GTDB): domain Bacteria; phylum Planctomycetota; class UBA11346; order UBA11346; family UBA11346; genus JBBROQ01. The sequence goes on from JBBROQ010000212.1 coordinate 1,981, forward strand.
TGGGCCGAAGACGGCAGCCCCGTCATGCCCCCCAGCGACGCCGCCCAACGTCCGGCCGTGATGCCCAAAAGCGCAGCCGTAACCATTGCGGTAAATCACGCCGTCGACCCCGGAGCTACCGCGAAACCGTGGTTGGGCGTGTGGATCCGCCCGGTGGATCTGATCGGTGACGGCGCCGGCGCGACCCGCGGACATCTGCTGGTGCGGGTCGTCGACGGCAGCCCGGCCGCGGCCGCCGGCCTGAGGCCCGGCGACATCATCACCTGCGTCGACCACTGCATGATGCATACGCCGCTGTGCCTGAACAACGTCCTGAAAACCAAGCATCCCGGCGACACCGTCACCATCGAGATGTGGTGCGCCCGCACCGGCCAACGCGAAACCCGGCAAGCGACGTTGCAGTCGACCTGGGAATAGCTTGTTACCTGGGGGCTACGGCCCCCAGGAACGCGCCTGCGGCGCTGCCCCCACACAGCGCACACCAACCTGACGCAGTGCGGGTCCAGGGCCGGCGAGGCCCTGATGGGGGGTAGCGGGGCGAAGCTTGTCGCCTGGGGGTTACGTCCCCCAGGAACGCGCCTTGCGCGCTGCCCCCACAAATTTCATACCAACCTGACGCAGTGCGGGTCCAGGGCCGGCGAGGCCCTGGCAGGCGTAGCGGACGGAGTCCGCGAACAGCAATCCCCCGAGGCGCCTGCAGCGCCGAGCGGGGACGGGACTTGGCGGCGCGTAGCGACGCAGCGGCGACAGCCGCGTACGACACGGTCCGGAGAGCGCCACAGGCGCAACCGCGCGCAGCGCGGATAGGACCGGGGCGCAAGTCCCGCCTACGGGACCATCCCGACGTACCAGTAGTAGGGCGCGCGCAGTGGGAGGTACGGCACCGACCCAAACCCCTCGTGTGCCGCCACCATCACCGTGCGCTGGCGCAACAGGCGCTGATGTTCGTCATTCAAGCGCACGCCGTCATGACCAAACCAGTGCCGCCAGAAAAAGCGCGCGGGCGATGGCTGCCACGCCCGGCCTGGTTGTTCCTCGGCGCGGAACACCGTGAAATCCACCACCGCCAAGTGCCCGCCCGGCCGCAGCATCGCCAACGCATTTGCGAGCGCGCCGGCCCAATCCGGAATCATGGTCAGCGAATAGCTCATCAGCACCGCGTCGACCGGTTCGGACGGACGCCACGTGGTCGCGTCGGCTTCGATGCACTCGACGTTGGTCCAGCCCTGTCGCGCACAGCGCGCGCGCGCCTGGGTCAACAGCGACGGACACAGATCGACGATCGTCGCCGACGCCAACGTCGGCAGACGCGCGTCGAGGAACTCCAAATTGCGCCCAGTGCCGCCGCCAAGTTCCACCAAACGACCGCCCGGGTTCAGCGGCAGCGCCGCCAAACATTCGCCACGCCCGTGCAGCAACCGCTCGCGGAAACGGTCATAGGCTTCGGCCTGGCCGGAATAAAAACGTTCGAGTTTTTCGCTGTGGCTGCCGCCGCCGCGGCTGCCGCGCAGCAACTGCCACAGCACGCCGACGTCGGCCAACATTACGCCACCGCCAGTTCGCGGTTCGCGTGTGAAAGCCCACGGTCATGCGCGCCAACCAGCGCGGCCGGCACTTCTAGATCAGCGATATGGAAGCTGGCATAGGTATGCACACGGTCGCGCTTGGTCAGCTCGGTCGCCAACTCTGGATGAAAAGTTAGCAACTCCGGCAGCGCGATCTGCGAGCGACCGTCGTTGATGGCGACGTGGTCCAAGTACCGCGGCGTCGGGCTGGCGCTGCGGTACAGGACGCGCGCGCCGGGCGCACTACGAGCCAGAATCGCGTGCCATTCGTCGGTGAGCGCGTCGGGATAGTACCAGCTCATCCAGTCCATGTGGTCCAGCAGCACAAAGCGCGACACCGGCTCGCCGGGGCGGCGCAGGAAGTCGGTCAGGTACGCAGTCACCGGCACGATGCGCTCGGCCAGTCCGCCTTTGAGTGCAGCGAAATTCGCCGGCTTCAAATATTCCGGGCAGCACTCGGCGGTGTACGACCCGCGCAAATACACCTGCCAGAAATAATTATCCTTCAACGGCAGTTCGCGGAACACATAGGCCACCGACTCTTTGATGAAGCCGGCGATGCCGTCTTCGTGGCTGGCTTCGATCTCGCGCCGCTGCGGATACGGCACGCCCAACAAATTCATCGTCACCTGCCGACGCAGCGCCCAATTGAGCGCGGGCGTAAACAGCGCCGGTTCTACCCTGCGGTCATAGATCTCGCGTTGTTCGTCTAAGGTGCGCGCGTGCAGCAACTCGGCGATACCACCGCGCAAGCGCGGATGGCGCTGCACATAGTCATTGATGAGGCGTGCGAACAGCCCGGAAAGGCCGTGAAAATAGAAGCTTTTCCGCCATCCGGTTGGCGTGAACCAATGCAAATGCCGATCCCAGAACGCCTGGGTTTCAGGCGTCAGTTCGGCGCGCAAATGATGATGATAGACTTCGTTAATATGCGCATGACTGCCAGCGCCAAACAACGCAAAAAACGTCTCGAAGTCGAGCGTGCGGATGCCCGCCAGTTTCAATTCCAACAACGCGGTCTGCTTTGGATTGGCGTCAATCGCCCAGATTTTTTTCGGCCCGCACAACGCGTAATCGAGCGCATTGCAGCCAGCGCTGGTAATCATCGCAATGGTGTCGTGTGGCTTCAAATCCAACGCCACCCGATCTACCGCCGGATCTTCCCAGCAGGCGTTGTACAGCAGTGAGCGGTCATAGACCGCCGCGAACAGCTTGTGGTGGAAACGGTCGATAGGCGACGGGCGTCTTACCACAGGCTTCTCCGATGGGCGAAGGCCTTACGCGCGCCGCATGAAGAAGTCGTGCATGGTCGATGAACTCGCCATGAAGACTGCGTCAGAAAAACATGAGCGGCCTTGCGGCCGCTCATGGCGTTGATGCTATTTAGCGGTTTTCACCGCTGTTTTCTGAGCCGTCGTCAGCCGAAGCTTCTTACAGCAGCTGCTGATCAGGCGACTCGCTGGCCGGCACGATCTGCGGCTCGGCCGCCGCGATAACCTCGACCACGTGCATCGTCTCGAGCGGCGCTGACATCGGCGTCAGCAGCTCAGGCTCACGAGCCGGCTCATTGACGATCTCGACCGGACGCGCCTTCGGCGGACGGCCTCGGCGTTTCGGCGCAGCACCGGCAGCAGCAGCGGCCACGGCCGCAGGATTCTTCGGCGGACGACCACGACGCTTCGGCGCGGCGCCGGCAGCAGCAGCGGCAATGGCCGCAGGATTCTTCGGCGGACGACCGCGACGTTTCGGCGCGGCGCCGGCAGCAGCAGCGGCCACGGCCGCCGGATTCTTCGGCGGACGACCACGACGTTTCGGCGCGGCGCCGGCAGCAGCAGCGGCAATGGCCGCAGGATTCTTTGGCGGACGACCACGACGTTTCGGCGCGGCGCCGGCAGCA
>JBBROQ010000213.1:0-5437 GCA_038229115.1 Planctomycetota bacterium
GCGGGTCACCACTTCGCCCTTGTGGCGCATCAGAAACTCCAGGAGCTTCATCTCCTGTGCCTGCAACTCGATGCGCTGGCCTGCCCGGCTCACGGTTCGCTTCAAAAGGTCGAGCTCCAGATCACCGACCTGCAACGTCGTCATGGCTTCCACGGTTGGCGGCCGTCTCGCCAGTGCTGCGATCCGGGCGACCAGTTCAGTGACGGCCGTTGGCGACAGGTCGCCGAGTTCCAGCAGCCACGCGTCGACCAATCCGTTAGTGACCGCGACCGACGCCGGCGCGCACAGGCGGCGGCCTTCCCAGATGACGGTGTCATGGGCGCGGCGCTGTTGTTCGTAGGGCAGGCCGCCATCGCGGGGCACGGCGCGGATGGCGGCAATTTCGCCGGCGTGCAGGCCGTGGTCTTGGCGCGTGAGCATCGCCGGCAGGCGGCCGTGCGCGACCACCGCCAACTGCGACGCGCTGATCGCTGAGCATCTCGCAGCCAGCCGAGCGATTTCGCGCCCCGAACATTCCAGGCTGATCACCGCCGCCTGCGCGCCGAGTTCGCCTAGCGCCAGCAGCGTCTCGGTGCTGTACACGTTCAGGAACAGATCGGCGATCGCCGGCAAGCCCGCGTCGCGCGCGGCGCGCAGCACGCCCAATTGTCCGGCGACGATCGGCAGGCCCAGCGCCGCCAGATGCGGACTGACCGGCGCGGTCGCCGGATGGCGCAGCCACACGCCCGCGGGCAATGCCGACAGACGCGGTGGGTGCGCGCCCCACAGATCCAAAGTCGGATCGTCCAACCAAACCGCCGCGGCACCGGCGACGAGCGCAGCGCGTGCGGCGTCGATGCTGCCAACCGCGACCCACAACGCGGTGGCGCGTCGTTTGGGCGTGGCCGGTTCGGGCGGTTGCCACGTTACGGCGGTCGCGGTTTCTACCGGCGTTTGCGTGCTGAGCGCATCGACCAGCTCGCGCCGCAGTTGCTTCAGTTCGGCCGCGGGCGCGAACAACGATCCAGCCAAATCAACGCCGACACTGGCCAAGCGGAAACCAGTGCCGCCGAACGCGCCAAGCTTGTCCGCGATCAATTCAGCCGACAGCGGCGCATTGGCCGCAGGGCGCAGCGGCGTGCGCCCAAGCACGGTCGCGTTGCGGCCATCGTCAGTAGTGGCGGTGACTGACAGCCTGGCTTCGGAGCGGCCGTGGACGGTCAGCGTCACCGCCACCGCGGGCGCGTCGTCGGCGCTGAACGGCACCGCCGCCATGGCGGTCGTCGCCTCGCGTTTGCGTTCGTGATCGGCGTTGCGGAACAGCGCCAAACCGGCGGGCATCGCCGGGCCGCGATCGGTAATGCGGATGCGCGCGTGCCAATTGCCGCTGACGCGGTCGGCGGACAGCACCAAAAATCCGCCGGTAAAAAACCCAACGGCAAAGCCGAAGCCTTGGCCGGCGCGTACGGGGGTAACGCTGCTGATGACCGCTTCGCCGCGCGCGCGATCGCAGGACAGCAACTGCGCGTCGGGCGTGCGGTCTTGTTCGGGCTCGTAGCGATGCAGGCGTGAGACGGCGCTGTAATCGCCGGACAGCGGCGCATCGGTGTGGCTGCGGGCGAACACGTCTTTCAGCAACTCGCGCGCCCATTTCAAATCGAACGGTTTTTTCGCGCGCCACGCGTCCACCGCGGCGCGGTACACGCGGCTGGTGGTGTAGACGTAATCCGGGCCTTTCAGGCGCCCTTCGATCTTCAGCGACGCGACGCCAGCGTCGGCCAGCGCGCCGATCGAACCGATCAGCGCCAGGTCTTTCATGCTGATGAGCGTTTCTGGATCGGCGGTCTGCTGATCGTTCTTTGACACATAATCGAAGCGGCAATTCTGCGCACAGGTGCCGCGATTGGCGGAACGACAGCCGGCGAAATTCGACATCAGGCACTGCCCGGAAAATGCGTAGCAGAGCGCGCCGTGGACGAAGTGCTCGGTCTCGATGCCGTGCGCGTGCGCGGCGTCGGTACAGGCGGCGACTTCGGCCAGACTCAGTTCGCGCGCCAGGATCACACGTTCGGCACCGAGTTCGGCCAGGACCGCGACCTGCGCCGGATCGTGTACGGTCATCTGCGTCGAGGCGTGGCGCTTCAGATTCGGCAGCTCACGCGTCAGCGCGCGCCACAGACCAAGATCCTGCACGATCACGGCATCGACGCCGGCGTCATGGGCGCACGCGGCCAGATCCAGCGCTTTAACGAACTCGTCGTCGTGCACCAACGTGTTCATCACCAAGTAACATTTCAGGCCGTGCCGATGCAGATACGCGACGTGTCCCGGCAGTTCAGCTTTGCGAAAATTTTCGGCGCGCCCGCGGGCGTTGAAATGGCGCAGGCCCAAATACACGGCGTGCGCGCCGCCGGCAACTGCGGCCGGCAGGCATTCGGGCGCGCCAACCGGGGCCAGGACTTCGGGCGACCAATCCGCGGTACGCCGCGATGAAATGCTGGAAATATCAGGCATTATGGTGCGTTCTTGGAAAGTTCCGACGGCGCTAAGCCGCCGGTTGTCTGGCGGATCGCATCGCGCACCGCGTCGGGCAGCACGGTGGCGTCGGCGTGACCGCGCAGCAGCTCGCGCGCGTGTTCGCGTTTCGGCTCAGACAGCGTGGCATCGGCGGCCTGCTTCCGCCATGCGCTCACCGCGCTCGGCAATTCCTGCCACAGCGTCAGGTCATAACCGGCATCGGCCGCGCGCAGGCTCAACAGGGTCGACAGGCCGTCCTGGTCGCTGGTCCATAGGCGGTAGTCGGGCGAGGTCGCGTCGAGTTCAGTCCATTTGCGCGCGCCAGTGACGCTGCCGCCAAGGCGCTTCGCCAACTCCGTCGGCACCGTGGGTCGCCCGCCCTGGGCCTGCGCCGGCACGTTCATGCGGCCCAACCACGCGCGCACGCCGGGCTGCTGCATGACTGCGGTCCAACGCACATTCGCGGCCTGTGGCGGCGGTGGCAGCAGGCCGCCCCAACTGCGCGGTTTGTCCTGGGCCGTGACGGCGGCGATGCCGGCGGGGGCCAAGCTGCCGGCGACACCGGCGGCGACGTTGCGACCGATCGCGGCGTACCAACCCGGCCACAACACGCCGGGAGCGGCGGGGACCTCAATGGCATATGCGACCGACGCCGTCCGCACCGCGCCGGGCGTCTGCAAACGTGCGGCCGGATGATCGTCGGGCAGGCGCAGCGTGCTGGCGCTGATGCGAAGAGTCGCGGTCAAAGCTGAGCCAGCGGCGTTACCGACCGCGCCAGAAAGCGTGCCGACGCGCAGCACGTGATCGACCGGCAACGCCAACGGCGCGATCACCGGCGCGGGTGCTTGCGGCAGTGGATCAAGAATCGCCAAGCCGCCGGCGGCCTGAATGTGCTCGGCCAAACCCAGCATCGCCGCGCGCGTCAACGGGCCGTCGTCATCGGCCGCGATCACAACCGCCTGCCAACGTTCATCGGCAGGCGGCGCGACGACCACTGCAAGGTGCGCGCTGATCGGCATCGTCGCCGAGGGCACGATCAGACGACGCTTGGTCGGCACCGTGAACACACCCTGTTCCAATTGCGGCCCGCCGGCGCCGCGGCTGTCGCTGCGATGCGCGTTCAGCAATGCGATCACGCCAAGGCTAAGCACGAGGACCAAAATCACCGGAGTCAGGCTGTTGCTCATGGGCCGCACAGCATTTCGCGGCGGCAGCAGGGGCAACCTGCGGCGCGCGCGTTTTGTCGCATCAACAAACAATCTCAAACTACGTGAGCACAGTAGCACCGCATCAGCAGAAATCGCGCGACCAATGCGCGGTTTGCAGCAATGAGGGCTGCGACGTGAGTGAACATTGCCGTGACCGGCACCATGCGTCATCCTTGTCCATTGCTGATGAATAGCCTCGCCCCGTTTTCCTGCCCCGACGACATCGCTGAGCCACTGCGGCTGCTGCTTCGCGAAAGCACGTTCGAGCTGCGGGCGTTGGAAGATTTACGACGCTCGCTGACCCATCGCGACGATCGTCAGGCCGCAGCAAAAGTCGCGTTCACCCACGCCACGCTCACCAACCATGTTCACCATTTGCCACCGTTGTTGATGGGCGGCGATCAGGTGGCGTTCTGCTGCATTTTGGATTGGTATTGGGACTGCGAGCGCCCGGTGTTTCGCGAGGCGTTATATCGTGATGCGTTGCTGACGCTGGCGTTCCATGCCGCCGACTACGAACTGGTTTGGCAGCAATTGGATGGACCGGTGCGACGCGAGTTGACCGCGTATGCGACGCTGCCGCGGCGCGCGGTGGGCTGAGCTGCAAAAACCGCAGCAGCGGCCCATCTGCGGCATTGCACGACGCTGGTCATGGCGCTGCCAGGTCGGCGCATCGCGCGCCTTGCAGCTGGACCACTGCTGGGTTTTGCGGCAATGCCTGGGGCAGAGAGACGCCTGCAAAAAAACCGCTGCGATGCGGATGCGCGCTTGCTTCGGATCGGCTAAACGCTGAAAAGCTGCGCCGCAAGGATCTCACATGCGTACCCACACGATCGCGCTGTTGCTCTTATTCATCGCCGCTCTGCATGCCGGTACGCCGGATGCGCCGAGCGCGCCGCCGACGCCCGATCCCGTGACCGAGCCAGCTCCGGCAAAAGTCCGCGAACTGCATTTTGAAACTGGCACCGTCACCATCGGCAATCACATCGCGACCATCGCGCTGCCTGATGGCTGGCGGTATTTGCAGAGCCCGGACGCGCGCTATTGGGTCGAGAAACTGTGGGGCAATCCACCCGATCCGTCGGTGTTGGGTTTGGTGGTTCCGCCAGCCGCGCCCGAGCAGGCAGCTGCGCCCGATGAAGAGCACCCCGAAGAAGGGTGGGCGATCATCGTCACCTACGATCAGGAAGACGGGCATGTGAAGGACGACGACGCCAAGTCGATCGACTACACCGCGCTGCTGAAACAAATGCAGGAAGGCAGCGAAGCGGCGAACGCGCAGCGAACCAAAGCGGGCTATCCCGCGGTGCGACTGCTGGGCTGGGCCGAGCAGCCGCATTACGACGCCACCACGCGCAAATTGTACTGGGCGAAGTCACTGCAATTCGGGAAGAACCCGACGCCGCAGTTGAATTACAATATCCGCGTGTTGGGCCGAAATGGCGTGTTGGAGCTCAACGCGGTGGCCGAGGTCAGCGACCTGAAGTTGGTGGCCGAAGGTGCGAAGTCGGTGCTGACCGCGACCGAATTCGTGGCCGGCAACCGTTATGAAGATTTCAAACCCGGCATCGACAAGGTCGCGGCGTACGGCATCGGTGGCTTGGTCGCCGGCACCGTGCTGACCAAGGTCGGATTTTTTGCGCTGGCCCTGAAGTTTATCAAAGTGATCGCGCTCTTCCTGTTCGCGCTCGGCGCCGGCATTTGGAAATTGATCACGGGTCGGCGCGAAAAGC
>JBBROQ010000214.1:0-5422 GCA_038229115.1 Planctomycetota bacterium
CGCCACCTTGATGGACATGCCGATGCCGCCGATGCCGCACTGCTGTCGCGGCGCCTGATCGAGGATCCCGCCTTCGCCGTGCGCCTAGTCACGATCAGCCGACTGGAAGCCGAGCTGGCCGAAGAGCGGCCGCTGCAACGAAACGCGCCGCCGCGGCGCCTGCCCTTTCGCCAAAACATTCACCGCCGCCACCGCATCTGGCTGGCGCGCGCGGGCCGCTGGTCATTGGTCGCGGCGCTGATCGCGGCCTGCATCGTGGTGCTGTGGCCGCACGCCACCCCAACGCCGCCGTTGGTCAGCGTTGTGGGTGCCAGCACCGATGCTCTGGCGATAGATGTCCTGGGTCGGCGACGGCTGCTGTGCGATGGAGCAGGCCTGGCCGCCGGCGAACAGGCCCTGGCCGGCAGCGTGCCGCTGACGCTGGCGCTCATTGACGGCAGCCGCCTGACCCTGGAGGCGCGCTCGACCCTGGCGCTGCCCACGGCAGCAGCGCCCTGGCGCCTGCTCGACGGCGCGCTGCAGATGACCGCTCAACATCAGCCGGCCGAAAATCCCCTGCGCATCCGCAGCCCCGAAGCCGAGGCGACGGTGGTGGGCACGCACTTCCGTTTCTCGTCCAGCGCCGGCCGAACCGACCTGCACGTGGACGAAGGCGCAGTGCGTCTGAGCCGCGGCGCAGACAGCGAACTGGTGCCGGCGGGCTGCGAAGCCTGGGTCACCGCCGGGGCCGCGATCAGCGGCGGAATGATGCTGCCACCCGGTCGCGAATTGCTGGCTTTCACCTTCGACGCTGCGGTTCCGCCATTAGGTTGGGACAGCGCGTCCGGCGTCCCCTCCGACGGCGGCAGCGGCCGCTGCTTGGAGGCTAAATCACCGCGTAATCTGCGTTTCAATATCATTTCGGTGCGCTGGCAGGATTGGACTGCCGGCATCTGCGACTATGACTCTGACGCGGTGCTGGTGGCCTCTCTGTGGCGCTCCTCGTCCGCGAGCGAACCCAACATCTGGATAGGACATCTTGCCGATGGCAGCGGCCGGGGCTTCACCGTGCGGGGCTTGCCTTGCGGGCGCTGGTGGCGCATCGCGGTGCCGCTGGCCGACTTCGGTGATGCCCTCGGCGCGCCGCCGACCCGGCCCTCACGCTCGGGCGAACGCATCGCAGAAATCGCCTTCCAGGCCGACGCGGGAATCGGCGCGCGCTTGTTGGTTGATGAGGTTCGGCTTATTCGGCGCGCGAACGCGAGTGAGACGCCAACAGATTCCAGCGGACACGCTGTACAGAAAGCATCCCCGCACTGACGGATGAGCTGCGGAGGCTTCATGCTGCGCATCTCATTTCTCTCTATCGTGCTCCTGATCCTGCTTGCTGGCCATCTGTCAGCTGTCGACTGGTACATCGCCACTAACGGCAACGACACCGCCGCCGGCAACGCGGCAGCGCCCTTCGCCAGCATCGGCCGCGGTGCCGCGGTTGCCCGCGCCGGCGACACAGTGTGGATCGCTGCAGGTACGTATCAGCCCGTTGGCCAGATCATCCTGAGCAACTCCGGCAGCGCCGGAGCGCCGATCACCTTTCGCAACCGCGATGGCGGAATGGTGATCATTGACGGGCGCGGCGTAATCCCCACCTCCGATTGGGGCGGCGTCATCTATCTTTCGCAGTGCAGCTGGATCGTCATCGACGGCCTACGCGTGATCAACTCGCACTGGTTCGGCATCTACACCTGGGACGGCAGCGACATCATCATCCGCAATTGCTCGACCTTCATGACCGGCGCTTCGGGAATCGCTGCCTGGGAATCGAGCCGCGTCTCGGTGCTCAGCAATCGCGTGCAGCAGGCCTGCCAGCTCGTCGATCCGACTATGACCAAGGGCTCTCAGGAGTGTATTTCTCTGGCCTCGGTGAATGGTTTCGAGGTCGCCTACAATATCGTTTTCGACCGCCTGGTGGATGTCGGCAACGGCGGTGAAGGCATCGACTGCAAGGAATCGAGCAAGAACGGCGTCATCCACCACAATCTCGTTTACAACCTGGTGCGCCTGGGGATCTACACCGACGCCTATGGCGGCACCCTCGACAACATCGAGATCTACGCCAACACCGTGCACGATTGTCGCGCTGGCATCGTCGTCGCCAACGAGGTCGGCAGCGGCTACAGCCGCAACGTGCGGGTGCATGACAATCTGATTCACGATTGCGCAACATCGGGTCTGCGCATCGCCGGCTATGCCGGAAACGGCCCGATCCAAGATGTTCAGATGGTCCACAACACGGTGGTGCGTTGCGGCCTGGTGGGACGTGATTGGGAAAGTTGCGGCGTACTGATCGAGTCGAACAATCCAGCCAGCAGCGGCCTGGTGGTGCGCAATAATATCTTCACCGGCAACTTCACCCAGATGCGGTCCCTCGATCAGGTATTCCTGACCCTCGATCGAAATCTCATTCAGGGCGACAGCGTCAGCACCGGCACCAACGCCATCGTGGCTGACCCGCGTTTTGTCGATGCGACCGCCAACGATTTCCATCTGCGCGCCGGTTCGCCAGCCATCGACAGTGCCCTGGGACCGCTACTTTCGACGGGCGATTTTTCAGGACGCGTCCGCCCGCTGGATGGCGATGGCGATGGCAACGCAGTCGCCGATCTGGGCGCCTTCGAGTACTTCCTTCTGCCTGGCGACGCCAACCACGACGGCGTGGTCGATGCCGCCGACCTGACGCTGGTGCAAAGCCAGTTCGGCCGCCACAGCGACGACCCCGGCTGGAACGCTCAGGCCGACGTGAATAGCGACAACCGAGTGGACGCGGCAGATCTCACGGTGATCACTCGCGGCATTGGGCACTAATGTGATCGCGCAGCGCGAGCGCATGCAGCTGCGGAGCGGATGCAGTCCCGATCGAACACGATGGCGTACCGACGGAACTACTGCTCTGCCAGTCTCTGACGAGATCCCTGCTCTAGGCCACTAGACCAGCACGGCATGGACCAGCTGATCCAAGGCCTGACGAAAACGCCGCCGGTCATCGTCATCCAACGGCTTCTGCCCACCTTTCTGATCGCCGGAATCCCGTAAATACTGCATCAATCCGCGCATGGCTATGGCCTCGCCGATATTGCCTGCGTCGCGTAGGACCCCACGGTTGGTGATGACTCGGGCCTTTTTTTCGATGCAACGAGATGCGAGTGGAATGTCGTCACTGACCACGATGTCGCCTGGCTCAACGTGCGCGACGATCCAGTGATCGGCCGCATCAAAACCATCGTCGACCACTTCCAGCCGGATCAGGGGATCGTTGGGCATCTTCATCCACTGATTGGCCACCACGTGGACGATCAGGCCAAAGCGCTTGGCGACGGCATAGGTCTCGTTTTTGACCGGGCAGGCGTCGGCGTCGATGTAGATGCGGGGCATGATGGCCAAGGTCGCATCATCGGTATGAATCAGCAATCCCGATACATGGACCGGCACACCGGCGACGGTCGCCTGTCATTCCTGCCAAACCACTGCACCCCGAACGCCCTTTCACGTGGTCATGCAGGATGATGGTTTGGCCGTCGAAGAGGGAATTGCGCACACGCCGGCTGCTCCAAAAAAAATCGGCAATAAGCGATCAATCCGGTTGACCAAGCGCATGCGATAACCCTGAAACGGCTGGTACCATTCGCAGTCCCAGTGAGTGCTGGCGACGTATTGTTTCAGCGTCGTTTCGTCGTCACGCCGCGGCGGAACCGGCAGAACGCGCTGCAAGTGTGGCGTAATTATTCGGCTCTCGCAAACCTGCCATGCCGGCCTTGCCCGTCAGGGCGTCGTCGCTAGGTTCCCGCCCCTCACGACGCGGGACCGCGACATCGCGAACGCCTCCCGGGTCTTCAACCCGCCACGACCAAACGGTCAGCTCAAGGAAACGCTCCCATGCCCCTCGCCAAAGAACAGAAGTCCGCCCTCATCAAAGAATACGGCGGCTCGGAAACCAATACCGGCTCGGCCGCGGTGCAGATCGCGATGCTCAGCACGCGTATCACCGAACTGACCGAGCATCTGAAGGGGCATAAGAAGGACGTGCACAGCCGTCGCGGTCTGCTGATGATGGTCGCCAAGCGCGCGAAGCTGCTGAAGTACGTCAGCAAAACCGATATCGCGCAGTACCGCGCGCTGACCGAAAAGCTCAGCATCCGTCAGAAGCTGTAAGGCCTCCCAGGTACCCTGCGCTCGGCTGGCGGCTAAACCCGCCCGGCCAAGCGCAGGGTTCCTGCTTTTTGCTGCCGTCTCTTTCACAATTCCCTTCGCTCTCTCAAGCCACTGCCGTTCCTGATTCCGCCTCTCCCTACCTCGGCCGCACGCCTTTTTCACCGGCAGCGCGACCGAGCTACGGACAGGCTTCAGGGCGGTTTACTTTTCCAACGAAAAGGATTCCCATGGATCGCCAACAGTCCCTGAACGCCCTGCACATGCAAAAGCACACCGTCGAGTTCGATCTCGGCGGACGCACCGTCACGATCGAAACTGGCTATGTCGCCAAACAGGCCGCCGGCAGCGTGGTCGTCCGCTGCGGCGAGACCATGGTGCTCTCCACCGTTTGCGACGGCGAACCACGCGCCGGCATGGATTTCTTTCCGCTGACCGTCGATTACCGCGAGAAACATTACGCCGCTGGCCGCATCCCCGGCAATTTCTTCCGCCGCGAAGCGCGCATGAGCGACCACGAAACGCTCAACTCACGCCTGAGCGACCGCCCGATCCGGCCGCTGTTTCCCAACGGCTACAAACGCGACACCAACTGCCAATCGTTGGTCATCAGCTTCGACCAGGAAAATGAATCCGACATCCTGGCTATGATCGGCACCTCGGCCGCGCTCACCATCAGCCACATCCCGTTTAACGGCCCGTTGGGCGCCGTGCGTATCGGCCGCAGCGCCGACGGCGCGTTCATCGTCAATCCGACCGCCACGCAGCGTCAAACGTCGAACCTCGACCTGATCGTCTCCGGCACCAAAGACGCGATCATGATGGTCGAATGCGGTGCGCAGGAAATTCCAGAAGTTGAGCTGGTGCAGGCGCTGCTGTTGGCCCACGAACAAATCCGCAAAATCATCAGCGCGATCGAAGCCCTGCGCGCCAAGGCCGGCAAACCCAAAACCGCCTTCACCGAGCCAACTCCCAGTCCCTGGATTCCGGAAATCCTCAAGCACAGCGAAGCGATTCGCTCCGCATTGCTGACCGCAAATAAGCATCAGCGCGCGTCCAGCGTCAAAGCTGCGCGCGATCAGATCATCGCCACGCTCAGCGCTGGCGACGAAGCCAAAGCGCTGGAAATCAAAGCCGCCTACGGCGACGCCAAAGACGTGGTGTTCCGCGAATTGATCCTGGAAGGCACACGCGTGGACGGCCGCAACACCACCACCGTGCGCCCGATCGTGCTCGA
>JBBROQ010000215.1:0-5353 GCA_038229115.1 Planctomycetota bacterium
ACCTCATCCGTACGGAGTCCGCATGCGCCCACCTCTGCAAGCTCTGGTGCCAGATTGGCTGCGCGCCGCATTGGCCAGCGATCCCGCTTATCGGGTGCTGACCATGGACGGCACTGGCTGGATCGATCCATATACCGCGCAGGTGGTGCCGACGCCCTTCGGGCATGACCTGGTGTCGAAGCGGCACCTGATGCGCACTAAGCCATGGGAACATTTGTCCGTGCGGCCGCTCAGCGATCTGCTGACCGCGCGGTGGCTGCACTACTTGCGCGCGCAGCTCGAATTCGTGCCGCAATTGCGTGTTTTTGCGCAGGGTCTGTGGCTGAACCCGTACACCGGCCAATGGGTGCCGGGCGTGATCCTGGACGCGCAGGGTCGGGTGAATCTGCGCACCATCGAATCGATGGCGCAGCAACTGGCGCTGTGTCGCGAAGCACAGATCGGACGCATGTTGGAACGGGCACAGTTGGATGCCCTGTCGACCCAGGGGCCGACGGCGCCGCGGCGGCAAGTCTTCTCGGCCCCAGCGATGGCGCGTCCGGAAGCCGCCAGCAAGTCAGCAGTCTCAAACAAACTTATCCGCACCCCCGACGCGCGTAAAACCGACTTTCATCACATCAAGCAGGGCTTGGTGAAAATGCTGACGCGGCCGCCAAAGCTTGACGGTTTTCAATTGGTTCTGCATTACGAACCCAATGCCGCCATTAGCCGCGATTTTTACGACCTGATTCCGCTGTCGAAAAATCGCCTGCTGCTCGCGCTTGGCTCGATCGAAGGCAACGGCCCTGGCTTGGCGTTGTTCCCAGCAATCAGTCTGAAATCGTTGCGCGCGGTCGCGGACAGCACGCCCAGCCTGATCGAACTCGCGGTGCGCTTGCAAGACGCGGTGCGGCCGGATTTGCATCAAGACTGCGCGATTCCGCTGTTTCTTGCCATGCTTGATCAAGAACGTCGCACCATCACCTGCCTGAGCGCAGGGCATCAACCGGCGTTGCTGTTGAACCCGAACCGCGAAGCGACGCTCACCCGCATTGGCACGCCGGGGGTCGCCTTGGGCCGCGCTAACGCTGACGGTCTGCGTCGGCAACTGCGGCCGCTGACGCTGTCGCTCGATCGCGGTGACATTCTGCTGATGCATTCCGACGGCCTGGCGCGCGCCGCCAATGCCAAGCGTGAAGCCTATGGCGCTTACCGTCTGTTGGGCACCTGCGTCGCGCATTTGGGCCAGCCGGTGAAGGACCTCGTCGCCGGCGTTACTGCCGACGTGCGCGCACACACCGGCACCCGCCTGATCGACGACCTAACCTTGATCGCGCTGCGCAGCAAAGACCCCGAGGAAAGCGCCGCCAGCGATAGCCTTGGACAGACATGGTTAGGCCGGATCAGCGAATGAGCACTCGTCCGCCGCACGCCAAGCCCTGGTTTTACCGCGTGTCTGTGCAGACGTTGCGCAGGCACGCAGCGTTGACCGCAGCCGCGCGCTCGGAATAAGCTACGTTATATGCCAGCTCCGACCAGCCGTTTCGATCGCGATCGCAAAAGTTCCACCGCTGGTGCTGGAACCGCCAGTGGCCCGCTGCCGAGCTGGATCGATAGCTTCATCACCACCAATCCGACGTTTCAGATGATGACGCGCGACGGCGTGAACTGGATCGATCCCTACACCGGCAGCATCGTGCCCGCGCCCTTCGATCATCAGCGCGTGGCGCGCGCGTGGCTGGCGCAGCATCAGCCCTGGCGGCAGGGCCCACCAAAGCGCAGCGAAGAACTCGAACACCTGCGTTGGCACCACTACCTGCGCGCGTCGATGGAATTCGCGCGGCAACTGCGCGTGGTGCGCGACGGTGCTTGGTTGAATCCGTACTCCGGCCAGTGGCAGCGCGGACTGCGGCTGGAACATGGAAAGATCACCCTGACCACGCTCGAAGATCTCGCGACCGTGCTGTGCCAGTGTCCGGAGGCCGCGGCCGGACGTTTCCTGTCCGACGCCACGCTTGATGTGATCATCGCCAACGGTCCGACGTCGGTGCCGCGGCAGGCGCGCACGTCCTCCAGCCGCCTGCGCGCTAGCAGTCCGGGTACTGGTCGTCATAGCATCGACGCGGTGGATAAGCGCGAACTGAAGTTGGCCGCAGGCGAGATGGCGAATGTACTGCCGAAGCCGCCGCGTTTGGACGGCTATCAGTTGGTGGTGCATTACGAACTACACGCCGTGCGCAGCCGCGATTTCTATCACGTGATCGACCTGGGCGGGCAACGCTTGCTGCTGACGGTTGGCACCATCACTGGCGCCCCCGACACCACCGCCGCAGCGGTCGCGGTGATGGCAGAACTGCGCGCCTTCGCGCATGAATCGCAAACCGTCGATCAGGTTCTGGTACGACTTAATGCCGCGGTGCGTCCGCGCGTTGCCACCGGCCTGGCCGTCGCGTTGGTGGCAGCGCAGCTCGATCTGAACACGCGACAACTGACCGTGTTCGCTGCCGACCATCCCGGCGTCGTGCTGTTCGGCCGCCGTACCCCGGCGATCGAACTGGCCCCGCGCGCGCCCACCTTGGGCGAACAGCCGAGCGCCGAATACCGTCAGAATCTCCAGGCTGTACGCCGCGTCCTGAATCCCGGCGACGTGGTGATCCTGAGCTCATTGGGCATCCATACCGTGCGCAACAGCGCCGGCGAAATGATCGAACGCTCCAGTCTCTACGACGTCTGGCAGCACGGATTGGACTGGCCCTTGGGCGACTTGGTCGAGACCACCTGCCAACAGGTGCGTGACTTCACTTCGCGACGCGTGGGCGCCGACCTCGCGTTTCTGGCCTTGCGCGTGAAAGATCCCGAACAGCAGATCGCGACCCAGGAATTCACCAATTCGTGGCTGGGGCAAATGGAATAGCGCGCAGCACGCGCGGGGCAGACAGCCGTGCGGAGCGCCCTACGCGCGCGTGCGGAGTACAGAGTGCGGGCGGCCCGAACGCCCTTTGCCCCCCTGGACACCGGCCTATGGTGCCCGCCCCCATGCCGCACCCTCAGCATCTGATCCGCAATTTCTGCATCATCGCCCACATTGACCACGGCAAATCGACGCTGGCCGAGCGGCTGCTGCAGGCCACCGGCGCGATGAAAGAACGCGAGGACAAGGATCTTACCGTGCTCGACGGCATGGATCTGGAGCGCGAGCGCGGCATCACGATTAAGGCCAAGGCGGTGTGCCTGTGGCATAAACATCGCGACGGCAATCTGTATCAGCTCAACCTGATCGACACGCCCGGACACGTCGACTTCACCTACGAAGTTTCGCGTTCGTTGCAGGCCTGCGAAGGCGCGCTGTTGGTAGTTGATGCTGTGCAGAGCGTGCAAGCGCAGACGGTGGCGAATTATTTGCTCGCGGTCGAACAGAACCTGACGGTTATTCCGGTCATCAATAAAATCGATCTGCCCAGCGCGCGGGTCGAGCTGGTGCAGGAAGATATCGAAGAATCGCTCGCCTTGGACGCGTCCTCAGCAATCAAGGCCAGCGCCAAACAAGGCATCGGCATTGCTGAGATTCTTGACGCCGTGGTCGAACGCGTGCCGCCGCCGGTGGGCGAACGCAGCGCGGCGACGCAGGCGTTGATCTTCGACGCCATCTATGACGACTATCGCGGCATTATTCTTTACGCCCGAGTGAAAAGCGGCCGGCTGAAAAAAGGCGATAAAATCCGTCTGATTCGTTCCGCGCGCACCTATGAGATCAGTGACATCGGCCGCCTGCGCCCGCAAATGGTCGCCAGCCCCGACGGCCTGGAAGCCGGCGAGGTCGGCTATATTTGCGCCGCGATCAAAGCCCTGACCGAAGTGAAAGTCGGCGACACTATCACCCTGAACGAAAATCCGGCCGAACCGCTGCCGGGTTTCCGTGAAATGAAGCCGATGGTGTATTGCGGGTTGTATCCGTCGGGCGAAACCACTTACGACCAGTTGCGCGAAGCGGTGGAAAAGTTTTCGCTGAACGATGCCAGTTTCCGTTGGGCACCCGAATCAGGCGGCGCGCTCGGCCACGGTTTTCGCTGCGGTTTCTTGGGCATGCTGCACATGGAAATCTGCCAAGAACGTTTGGAGCGCGAGCATGATTTGGATATGGTCCAGACCGCGCCCACCGTGACCTATCGCGTGAATCTGCGCGTGCCGATCGTCAGTGACATTCCCGGCGAAGCGCCGACCTCGGTAATCGAAATCACCACCCCCGGCGAATTGCCGAAAGACGGCTACAACTCGATCGAAGAACCGGTGGTCGACATTCAGTTCTTTCTGCCGTCGGAAAAAATCGGCCCGGTGATGCAAATGGCCACCGACCGCCGCGGCGAATTTTTGCGCCAGGAATATATCGGCACCGCCCGCTGCAAGATGACTTACCGCATGCCGCTGGCCGAAGTCATCTATGACCTGTTCGACAAACTGAAATCCGTGACTCAGGGCTACGGCACCATGGACTACGAATTCAGCGGCTATCAGGTCGCCGACCTGGTGCGCGTCGACATCCTGGTGCATAACAATTCGTGCGACGCCCTGGCCTTCATCTGTCACAAAGACGACGCCGAATACCGCGGCCGCATGATCATCAAATCGCTCAAGGACGAGATCCCGAAACATCTGTTCGAAGTCGCCCTGCAAGCCGCCATCGGCACCCGCGTCGTCGCGCGCGAAACGATCAAGAGCGTCGGCAAGAATGTGACCGCCAAATGTTATGGCGGCGACATCAGCCGTAAGCGCAAGCTGCTGGAAAAGCAAAAAGAAGGCAAAAAGCGCATGAAGATGATCGGCAGCGTTGAAGTGCCGCAGGCGGCATTCATGGCGGTGCTGAAGTCGCGGACAGCCGAAGAATGATGCGGTACGCGCGTGATTGATCGCGCAAATGGAGTGGCATTCGCGGCGACCGCGAACTGAGACATTCACAGGGAGGAACTGAGGAGATCTAGAGTGGGCTGTCCTCCGGTTCTCCGGTCCTCCATGTTCGTTACTTCGCACACATTGATTCACATGTAAAAATGGAGAGGGGCTTCATCTTAGCCCGGCGCAGCTCGCCACCCAGGCCGCTGATAATCTTTGAGCCATGAATACGTGCCTGAGCGTTTCCTATGGTGGTCTCTCGCCATCGGTCATCGTCTAGGTTTTAAAGTACTTGACGATCCGGAAATAATGAGAAGTCGAGCATGGTTTATTCGGGTCGGCCCAACGACCACGGTCACCGGACCGTGTATCAGTTTCATTTTCGCGGGCTGGCCCCGTAGCAATAAATGAAATTG
The DNA here is from genome assembly GCA_038229115.1 of Planctomycetota bacterium. Classification (GTDB taxonomy): domain Bacteria; phylum Planctomycetota; class UBA11346; order UBA11346; family UBA11346; genus JBBROQ01. Next base: position 5,283 of record JBBROQ010000215.1, read on the forward strand.
ATACACGGTCCGGTGAATCGACTTATTAGGCATTTTTTCAAAAGATTTAATGTAATTTTTTATTTTCTAAC
>JBBROQ010000216.1:0-5344 GCA_038229115.1 Planctomycetota bacterium
GATTTTTCCCGAAGCCTGCCACGGCTATTTGGACGCCAGCATCGTCGGCCGCGCGCGGCGACGTGGATTGGTGACGGTCGAGCTGATTGATCCGCGGCAATGGGCCGGTGGTCGGCATCGCAAAGTTGACGACCGGCCCTTCGGCGGCGGTCCGGGCATGGTGCTGATGGCGCCGCCATTGGCCGGTGCGATCGATTGGTGCGCGACCCACAGCCCGCGCATGCGTTTACTGATGACCAGTCCGCAGGGGCGCAAATTGGATCAGCCGTGGTGCCGCGAATTGGCGCAGGAAACGCACCTGACCGTGCTGTGCGGCCATTACGAAGGCATCGACGAACGCATCCGCGAGCTGTATCGGCCCGAGCTATTTTCGCTCGGCGATTACGTGCTGTCCGGCGGCGAACTCGCGGGTCTGACCTTGGTCGATGCGGTTACGCGCCTGCAACCGGGTGCGCTTGGGAATGACGAGAGCGCGGTCGATGACAGCTTCTCCGCCGGCACCGAACTCGATCACCCGTGCTACACCCGCCCGCCTGAATTTCGCGGCGAAGCGGTGCCGCCGGTGTTGATGAGCGGCGACCACGCCGCGATCGCGCGCTGGCGCGCCGAAGAACGCGCGCGGCGGACGCGGGCACGCGAATAGAGCGTGCGGACGCCACAACGGCGTCAGCCCAAATACCGCCGATACCACGCATAGCCGTCTGCGACCGACGCCAATCCGGCTGCGACCAACGCCCGCGCGGCCGAGATCACATGGTGGCTGGGCAGACGCGTGACTTGCAGCAGGTCCAGCAACGTGCGTTCGCCGTCGAGCGCTTCGAGCAGATCGGTTGCGTCGTCGGTGAGCGTCATCACGTCGGCAGCGGCCGGCGTGCGTGCGAGCACGATGTTGGCGAGAAAATCCAGGCGTTCCTCAGTCGCGACCAAATCACGGTCGAGCAGGCCGCGCAGTCGCAGTGCGGTCGCGGCTTCGGCGCCGGGGGTCAGCGCGATCAGATCAGCGATGCGGCGTTGGCCGTCGATACGCGCCAGCAGTTCCCATTCATGCAGGGTCAGCAGGCAATCGCCCAAACGTTCGCGATCATAGTCGCGATGCAAAATGGCGCCGGGCGACGGCAGGCGCTGCAAAGTGGCGCGGTACTCGTCCAATTGGCGCAAGCCGTCGAGCAGCAACGTGTGCATATCGGTGCCGACCGACGTGGCCGGCGCATTTACACCGGGCAGAAACAGAAAACGGCCGTCGTCCCAATGCAGCAGTGTCGCCACCACCGCATCGCCGATCAGGGGCGGGCAGTACGCGTGTACAATCTGCCCGTCGCGGAAATACAGCCCGGCCGAGGTGCCGGCGAGCGAGGTGCTGCCGTCTTCGGGCGCCGGGCGCTCGATCACCAAATGGCCGTGTTTACGCAGGCTGTGGAGAAATTGCAGCAAGTCCGGCAGCGCGTAATCGCGCAGTTGGCCGCGCATGACCTGCTCGCGCGCTTGCCCGCGCGCGTCGGCCAGTGGGGTTCGTGGCGGTGTTGGCTGCGGCGCGCGGCTACCGGCGCCGGGGGTCTTGGTGATGCGGCGCGAATCCGGTTCGGCGGGATCGGCCACGCGCGTCACGCGGGCAACGGCGTGGGTTCGCCGACAGCTTTAGCCAACAGCTGGAACCACCACTTCACGAGCGGCTGGCCTGCGCCCAGCGCGTGAACGCGTCGACGAACGCCAACCACTGTTTTTGCCGAGCGGCCAGTTCATCCAGGTGCCGGCGCGTCTGGCCCGGTTCAGCATGGGCCAGCGCCTCGATCTCATCCAACTGCGCGTGGCGCACGGCGTCGGCCTCGTTGCTCCACGCGGCGCGCAGGGCGTCGGCATTCGCCCCGCGTTCTGCCAGTCGGATCAGGCGTTCGGCGCGCGGGGCCAAGGTGCCCGCGGCGGTGGCGTAGAAAGCGCGGTCGGCGGCGCTGCGCGGCCAGGTCGCCGCCGGAGCGGCAGACGCAGCAGCAGCCACTGGTTTCGCCGCGGTGGTCGCGACCACGGTGGTCGCCGGTTGCAGCGCGCGCATGGCTTGTTGTGTCTGCACGGCTTCCTGTGCCCACACGCGCGTGCGACCTAATGAATGTTCGTTGGTGCCATCAACGCGAAACAACTCGACATCAATGCAGGCGGCCAGCGCCAGCATGCCGGTGGGTGCGCCGGGCACCGCACCACGACCGCTGACCAAGTACAAACGCAGGCCGTTGTCGAGCGTCATCCGCCCGGCGCCGATGCCGTTTTCCAGCGCGATTTCCAGGGGTTTTCCGACCACGCGAGCCTGTCCCGCTAGGTTCACGACCACGTTGTTGTTGCCGATCGCGAGGAAGCCTCCTGCAGCGGATTTGCTGTCGCTTGCGGCTTTGCCGTCGCTGGCGAGCTCCAGCCAGGTGCCGACCAACACGGCGGGGATCGTGGCGACGGCCGATGCTGGTTCGGCGGCAGTCGGACGCGGGGCTTGGGTGCACGCATTCAGTAGCAGCGTGGCCAACATCACGCCGGCAGTCGGCAACGCGATTCGTTTGGTAAACATCAGGCGTTTCATTGCAGGGTCAGCCCGGCTTTGGCGTAACAGCGCACCAGATCCAGGCTGCGCCACGCCGGGTTTTCGGGCAGGCGGCTGAGCGCTTCGGCGAACAGCGGCACCTGTTCCGGCGTGATGCGCGATAGCGCGCGCGCGAGGCTCAGACGGGTGGCCGCGTCCTGGTTGGCGGCCAAGTCGGTTTTGAACGCGGCGAACGCCGTGTCGGCGACCACGGTTTTTCCGGCGTCAGTCAGCTTCAAACGTTCAACCATTGCGGTGTACGCAGCGGGATCGGCGCTCGCGAGGGTCAGCGCTTCGGCGACCGTGAGCGTCGCCGCGCCGGGCGCGGTGCGGTGCTGTTCAAGGAGTTTCGCGGTCAGTTCTTTCAGCGCGGCGGCGTTCTGGTCCAGCGCGGCAAGCGCGGTGGTGTCGTCAAGGCTGGCGCGGGCCAGGATCAGGCTGCGGTCGCGCAGTTGCTCAATCGATTGGCGGACGGTTTCGGCCGATGGGCCCTGCCAAGCCGGTGCAGCCGTCAGCGTTGGTGTCAGTGCAGGTGTCGGCTTTGGCGCAGCAACGGACGCTGCCGCCGCACCATCGTGAGCGGCGGCCGCGACCGTCGCCGCGCTGGCCACGACGGTGGCCGGCGCAGCGGTTGGCGCTGAGGCGGCGGCCCCTGCTGTCGGAGCAGTGGCCGTCACTTTCATCGGCGTGATGCCACGCAGTACTTGATCGATACTGGCGGTGGCCGGGGCGGTGGCGAATGGCGCGCCGACGATGCGCTGTTCAAGGCGCGCGCGCACCAGGGTAAGGCTGGACGGATCCAACGGGATGTAGCCGATCTCGCGCACAATGTCCGGGTGTTTCAGGTAGAAATCGAGGAACCCGGCGATCTGCGGTTTAGCAAGCGCGGCTTTATCGACGTAAACGAACAGCGGCCGCGACAGCGGTTGATAAGCGCCGTCATGGATGGTCTGTGGGCTGGGCGTCACCGGGCCTTTGCCGGCGTCGAGCGCCAGCGGTTTCAGCATCGCGGTGTTTTCGGCATAGAACGCGTAGCCCAGGTAGCCGAGCGCGAATTCATTTCCCACCACACCCTGGATTTCGGCGTTGCCGTCGTCGCACACGATGTAGTCGCTGCGATGGTTGGCCGGCCCGCCCAAAATGGCGTTGGCGAAGAAGTCGTAGGTACCGGATTCCTTGCTGCGGCCATACAGCGCGATCGGCACTGATGGCCATTCCGCGCGCACGTCCTTCCAGATTTTAACTTTGCCCTCTTCGCTCCAAATACGCCGCACTTCGTCGACGGTGAGACTGGTGGCGAAATGGTTTTTCGGGTTCACCACCAAGGTGATGCCATCATAGGCGATCGGCAGTTCGATGACTTCAAGGCCCTTCTCCGCGGCAGTGGCGGCCTCTTTTGGAGTCATCGAGCGCGAAGAATTGGCAATTGGGATGCTGCCGGCCAGGAACAGGCGCACGCCGGCGCCAGAACCGTTGGCCGCGATTGCGGCGGTGAAGGTCTTGTCGACCGCGGCGTAGGCCTCAGCCATCGCCGACGTGATCGGGAACACCGTGGTCGAGCCGTCTATGGTCAGCGAGCGCTCTTCCGCGGCCCAACTACCAACACTGCCGCACAGCGTAAAAACCGCGACCACGAAGAGGGTCCGCGCGCGCGCGCCGGCGACCTGAACGACGGCATCGAAAAAAGAACGAATGGGCATGGAAGTCCTCCTGAGGGCGTCAACTGAGCGGGTCTGCTTTAGCTGCGGGTGCCAAGCCTGAGTGTAGGAATAGTGAAGACGCGATGAAGTTACAGCGCTGCTCATCATATATTCGCTCAACATTGCTGAAATCTTCATCGACGCCCATGATGGTAGGATATGGCGGCAAGATCTGGATTTTTTGGTCGTGATCGCACGGACGGCGGCAACTCGCCACGTGGAAACGGTAACGACAAATCGCGTGGACAACTGGCCCGCCTGCCGGCCGAGCGGGTGCGCTTAGACGGCTATCATGTGCTGCAACTGCTGGGGCACGCCGACGAAGCCACGGTCTATCGCGCGGTGCGGTTGCCGCAGGGCATGGAAGTGGCGTTGAAAGTGCTGTCACCGGATTTGGCCGGCGACGAGGCGATCGTGAAGCGCTTCCTCTATCGCGGCCAGGCGACCAAGCGCGTGAACCATCCGCAGGTGGTGCGCTGCTTCGATGTCGGCAGTCAGCAGGGTACGCATTTTCTGGCGGTGGAACTGACCCCGGGCGAATCGTTGGAACAGATTCTTAACGAACATCAGGGCGTGTTCCCAGAAAAGCGCGCGATCGCCATCGGCCTGGATTTGGCGCAGGCGCTGGAAGCGATCCATCTGGAAGGGCTGGTGCACGGCGATGTCAGTCTGGGCAATGTGGTGGTCGACGCAGACGGCGTGGCGCGCCTGGGCGAACTCGCGCCGCCGACGCGGTTACCCAACGACGATCCGATTGCGGTGATCGCGGCCTATCGCCGCGCTGGTGGCGCGATCGCGCCCGAACTTTGGCACGGCCCGGCCACTGCGGTCCCAGATATGCGCAGCGATGTATTCGCCCTGGGTGCGCTGCTGTATCGCTTGGCCACTGGCACCGCGCCGTTCCCGACCGCGCGTTTTGATGACCTGCGCCGGTTGACCCTGGACACGCCGCCGCCGGATCCGCGCGTTCTGGTGCCTGAACTCAGTCCCGGATTTTCCGCGGTGGTGCGCAAGGCGATGGCGCGGCAGCCGGCCGATCGTTACGCAACTCCATCGACTTTGCGAGAAGATTTGGAGCGGTTGA
>JBBROQ010000217.1:0-5315 GCA_038229115.1 Planctomycetota bacterium
AGATCAACGCGCGCTTCCTGCGCTTGGTCGCGAACAAATGGCCCGGCGATAACGCGCGTCAGGCGCGCATGTCGATCATCGAAGAAGGCCCGCAGCCGCATGTGCGCATGGCGTATCTGGCGATCGTTGGTTCGTTGTCGGTCAACGGCGTGGCGGCATTGCACAGCGAGCTGCTGAAGGCCGGGTTGTTCAAAGATTTCTGCGAGCTGTGGCCGGAACGCTTCAACAACAAGACCAACGGCGTCACGCAACGGCGTTGGCTGGCGATGTGCAATCCGAAGCTCAGCGAACTGATCACCGCGACCATCGGCGACAGTTGGATCACCGATTTGTCGCAGCTGCGCAAACTGGAACCGAAGGCAAAAGACAAAACTTTCCAGGCGCAGTGGCGCGCGATCAAACTGGCGAACAAGGAAGTGTTGGCGGCCGTAGTGAAGCGCGATTGCGGTGTAGATTTCCCGTTGGACGCGATGTTCGACGTGCAGGTGAAACGCATCCACGAATACAAACGGCAGCTGTTGAACGTGCTGCACGTGATTCATCTGTATGACCGCATCAAACGCGGCGACAGCGCGAATTGGACGAAGCGCGCGGTGCTGTTCGGCGGCAAGGCCGCGCCCGGCTATGCGATGGCCAAGACCATCATCAAGTTCATCAATTCAGTCGCCGAGGTTGTTAACCACGATCCCGACGTGGGCGACAAACTGCGCGTCGCTTTCCTACCGGACTATCGCGTGTCGCTGATGGAAAAGATCTGTCCGGCCGCGGAACTTTCAGAACAAGTTTCAACCGCCGGCAAAGAAGCCAGCGGCACCGGCAACATGAAGTTCATGATGAACGGCGCCCTGACCATCGGCACGTTGGACGGCGCCAACATCGAGATCCGCGAAGAAGTCGGCGACGCGCATTTCTTCCTGTTCGGCAACACCACTGATCAAATCGCCGCGATGCGCCAGGGTTACGATCCGAACGCGATCGTGGCCGGCGACGAATCACTGCGCCGAGTCATCGATCTGATCAAAAGCAGCCATTTCAACCAAACCGCGCCGGGACTGTTCGACGACATCATCGGCACCCTGACCAGCTGGGGCGATTATTGGATGGTGTGCGCCGACTTCGCTGACTATGTCCGCGCTCAAAACTACGCAGCAAAAGCGTATCAGGATCAAGACCGCTGGACCACGTCGAGCATCCTCAACACCGCGCACAGCGGCAAATTCTCGACCGACCGCACCATGCGCGAATACAACGCTGAGATCTGGAAACTGAAGCCGGTGCCGGCGATCCCGGTGTGATCGCGGCGACTTAAAAGCGGATTTTTACCAGGAGAAACGGCTAACCTGAGGCGCGCGAACTTTTAGCGCCTCAGGTCAGCCGAGCAGTTGCAGCAATTCGTTGGGCCGATCAACCAACGCCGTGAACGGGCAGCGCAACTGCTGCATGTAATCGCGCGAATGAATGCCCCAGGTGACACCGACCGAGCGCATGCAGGCGGCGTGTGCGGCTAAGGCGTCGACGCTGCTGTCGCCGACATAGATGCAGTGTTCCGGCGCGATGCCGAGCGTGTGCGCCGCCAGCAGCAGGCCGCGTCCGTCGGGTTTGGGCGCGGGGATGTCTTCTTCGCCGTAGATCGCACCGAAAAATTCGGCGACGCCGTGGTCGATCAGGATACGACGGATCAGGACGCCCTGATTGTTGCTGACCACCGCCTGCGGCCGCGCGACCGCGCGCAACAGGTCCGGGACGCCGTCATAGAGCGTGGCGTGATGCGCCTCCAAACTCAGCGCGATGCGATAAAACGCCGCAGCCAACGCGGTTTGCTGTACTGAATCGTCGACGCCGGCGTGCAGGCCCATGCGCGGGCCGGTGGGATGCACCATCGCACTGATGATGTCAGAAGCGGGACAGGTGGCGAAGCCGGCCTCAGCAAGCGCGCCGTTGGTGGCCGCGACCACCAACGGCAGCGAATTAATCAGTGTGCCGTCGTGGTCGTAAATAACGGCGCGGATTGCCGGCCCGGCCAAACGAGAACCTGCGCTCAGATGAACTCGCACCAATACGCCGACGGCTGCGTCGCGCGCACGTCGAAGCCGCTTTTGGCCGCAATTTCGAATGCGGTGCCGGCCGGATAAACGGTCCAGGCCGTGGCGCCGTCGGGCTTGGCGTGCAGTTCGCCGCAGACCACGGTCATGCGCTCGGCGCCGTCGGTGCCGAAGTGATAGTCGCCGGGTTCAACCACGCCGACGGTTTGGCGACGACCCAGGCGCTCGAAACCGACGCTTTGGACATTGCCGTTGAAGTAGGAGTTGTGCTTAGCCATGGCGCGGGATGGTCCGCCGCCGACCGACTTGTCCAGACCAGCGCCCGCCCTCGCACATGCACCGACCTGACATCTGCCGCTTTGCGCCCAGCACCACCGGGCCGGCCCATCCGGGCACACTGTTGGCCGCGCTGCTGTGTTGGTTAGACGCGAAATCACGCCAAGCGCAGGTCGTGCTGCGGCTCGAAGATCTTGATCCCGAACGCTGCCGGCCGGAATGGTCGACGCGCATCATTGATGATCTGGCGTGGTTCGGTCTCTATTGGGACGACGTGGTGCAGCAGCACGAACGCGCCACCGATCACGCCGCGGCGATGGATCAATTGGAGGCGCTGGGCGTGCTGTATCCGTGCAGCGTCGGCCGCAGCGAATTAGCGGCGCTTGGCCAGCGCGCGCCGGATGGCAGTTGGGTGTACGACAATCGCTCGCGCGGGCGCGCATTGCCCGTGGGCGGTTGGCGCGCGTGCGACGAACCACTGCGCGTGCGACTGCCGGATGACGCCATCACGCTGCGCGACGAAAGCGGCGATGACCTGTCGCAGACGCCCAGCCGCGACCTAGGCGATCCGGTGGTACGCCGGCGCGATGGCGCGTTCGCATATCAGTTGGTGGTGGTGGTCGATGACGCCGCAGCCGGAGTCACCCGCGTGGTGCGTGGGCGCGATCTGGCCGCCAGCACGGCGACGCAGGTGGCGTTGCAAAAGCTGCTGAACCTGCCGACGCCGACCTATCGCCATCACTTTCTGTTACTGGAAAATCATCGGAAAAAGCTGGCAAAACTGCATGGCAGCGTCGATCTGGGGCAACTGCGGCCGCATTACGACGCGGCGCGATTGCGCGGAAAGCTGGCGCATTTCACCGGACTACGCGCGACCGCCGAGCCAGTGACGCTCAGCGCATTGCTGCGGGATTTCAGTTGGGAGCGCGTGCGTCGCGATGACCTGTTGATCGCGTGGGACGGAGCGCGCCTCGTATCTCAGGAGTCGTCGCGATGAGCTGGTTTTCCTGGCTGACCCCGCCGCAGCCGGCGGCGATCGCGGTGGTGCGTTTGGCTACGACGGCGGTGCTTGATCGCAATGTGCCGGCGTCCGGCCGCGCATGCTTCGCGCGTGTGCGCGATCCGGCCGGCGCAGTGGTCGATGAGGTAATCGCGCTGGGACTGGACGACGGCGTGCTGGAACTGCACTGCCATGGCGGTCCGGGTGTGCGCGCGGCGGTCACGGCGGCGTTGGTCGCGCATGGGCTCATGGAGCGCGCGCCGGTCCTCGATGCGCGCTGGACGGCGCTGGCGAGCGCGCCGAGTCCGGCCGCCGCGTTGTGGCTGCTGCGGTACGCGGACACGACACCGCCATTCGCGCCGGATTTCTTGCGCCGACCGCCGCTGATCCTGATTACCGGCGCGGCGAATGCCGGCAAAAGCACGTTGTTGAACGCCTGGTGCGGGCATCGCCGCGCGATCGTCAGCGCGCTGCCAGGCACCACGCGCGATCTATTAGCGGCGGAAACCCGCATCAGCGGCTGGCGCGTGCGCCTGTTGGATTCAGCCGGGCTGCGCGCCACCGGCGACGCATTGGAAGCCGCCGGTCAGGCGTTGGTCGCGCAGGCGCGGGCGCGGGTCGATCTGGTGCTGCATCTGCGCACCGACGCCGAACCGATTACCGACGGCGATCTGATCGTGACCGGCAAAGCCGACCTGCTGCCGTGCTGGCCAGAAGGCTTGGCATGGTCGGATCGCGCGAGCGACGACCGTACTCCGGAAGCACTGCTCGCCGCCCTGGGCGCGGCCGTTTTGGCGCGACTGCGGCTGCCCGTCTTGCCCAGCACCTGAGCGTCGTACCCTGCGCAGCCCATGATCGATCTTGCCCATTTCCGCCGTGATCCCGCGTTCTTCGCCGCCGCATGGGCTGCACGGGGGCTTGATGTAGACATGGATTTCATAGCCCGTCTTGATGAAAATATTCGTGCGAAAAAACATTTAGTCGAAAGCGCGAAAGCAGACTTAAACGCTCAAAGCAAAAAGATCGGTGAAGCCGCACGTGCTGGCATTGACGTCACCGATTCGAAGAAAATTGCGCGCGAGTACGGCGATCAGATTCGTGCCTCTGACGCTGATGTCAGTTCGCTAGAAAACGATTTCGAACGCCGGTTTTTGGTGCTGCCGAATCCGTGCCTGCCAACCGTGCCGATTGGCAAAACCGCCGAGGACAATCGCGTAGTCGCCGAATGGGGCGCGAAGCCGGCGTTCGGCTTTACCGCGAAACCGCATTGGGAACTCGGGCCGAGTTTGGGCATCATCGATTTTGACCGCGCAGCAAAACTGTCGGGCTCGGGCTTCGTGGTGCTGGTCGGCGCCGGCGCGCGCTTAGCACGGGCGTTGGTGTCGTGGTTTTTGGACGTGCACACCACGCGTCACGGCTACACCGAATTGGCGGTGCCGTTTTTGGTGCTGCCGGAAGTCATGCAGGGCACCGGCCAACTGCCGAAGTTCGCCGATCAGTTGTACGCCTGCCGCGACGATCATTTGCTGCTGATCCCGACCGCCGAAGTGCCGGTCACTAATTTCCATCGCGACGAGATCCTCGACTCCGAGGCGCTGCCGAAAAAATACACCGCGCATACGCCGTGTTTTCGCCGTGAAGCGGGAGCCGCCGGCATCGGCACGCGCGGAATGACGCGCGTCCATCAGTTCGACAAAGTCGAGATCGTCTGGCTGACCGCGCCCGAACATTCGGACGCCGATCTGCTGACGCTGCGCGGCCACGCTGAAACGCTGCTGCAAGAATTGGGCCTGCATTATCGCGTGTTGGAACTGTGCACCGGCGACACCGGGTTTAGCGCCGCGCACACCTACGACCTGGAAGTGTGGAGCGCCGGGACCAACAGTTGGCTGGAAGTTTCCAGCTGCTCGACCTTCGGCGATTTTCAGGCCCGTCGCGCCAACATCCGCGCCCGAGAAAAAACCGGCAAGCCAGCATTTGTACACACCCTCAACGGG
>JBBROQ010000218.1:0-5242 GCA_038229115.1 Planctomycetota bacterium
GTGGTAACCAATGGCAGCGACGTATTGGCGCGCATCGGCATCGCCCAGCACCGCCTGCGCGATGTTCAGCGAGATGTCCTCGGTCTCGTCGGAACTGACGATGAACTTCACCGTGCTGAACCCAGCCGCGCGCAACCGTGCCCCACAGGCCTTCACTAACGCCGGCGCAATGTTTTGGCCAAGGCCACTCAGCTCGACGTTACCGCTGAACGGCTCGTTGGTGAGGTGCGCCCAGCGCGGCTCGACGCCATAGGCATTCTTCCACCACGTGATGTGCGCCACCGCCTGTTCGGCGCATTCGTTCAAGATCGCCTGGGTGCTCGGCAGCGAGTTTATCCACGGACTCCCCCAGCGCGTGTTAAGCAGGATGCCCGGATACACGCCCCCAGCCTTGCCCGCAGGTGCCCGATCGGTGATGCCGGATTTAAATTGATCGGCGGCCCAGGTGTTGAAGCCCGCCCAATTGATCGTCGCCGCATCGCCGTTGTCGTTCGCGCGCTGATCGAAGAAATTCGCGCCGGCGCTCTGCGGCGCTTCGTACAGCGGCGGCGTCTGGCCAATGCGCATGCCGACCTGATTGAATTGCAGATCAACTACCCGCGCGCGTTGTGATGGCGTCAGGATGTCGTTGGAGCCGAACACTTCTGACTGCCAGGTGGCGCCGAAGCCTTCGATCACCTGACGCTCCTGCGCACCATCGACGGTGATGGCCACCGCCGCACCGGCCGGCACGGCCAACAGCGTCACGGCGATGCAGGAAAAAGTTGTGAAAATCCACGGTTTCAGCATGGGCAGCTCCTGCCCAGCTAATGTCCGCATCGACCATCAGCGTTACGGCGCGAGTATCGACAGCATCAGCGCCGGTCCGGTCGCACCAGCTTCGCGACTGGCAACCTCAGTCGCGCCATCCGTGCAGCGCAGCAACAGCTCGACCGTTCGCCTTCCTTGCAGCGTTGCATTCAGTGTTAACCGCAGCGTCCCTGCGTGATCTTCCATCAGCCCCACGCTGCGCCCGAGCGGCGGCAGATGATACCAGCGCAGGTCGTCCTCGCTCCAGATACCAACGTCGTCCTGCAGCAGAACCTCGACCGGGCCACTGCCAGCAAGCCGATGCAGCACCAGTTCGGCGCGGGCGGATGCCGTGGTCTCGGGCAGCTGAAAACGCAACAGCGCCACGCGCTCGCCCGCACCGTGCGCCGCACGCAGGCGCAGTGCATGCGCATGGCCGAAAGATGTCGCCGGCGCGTCCGCATCGGCGTCAGCATCTGCCACGGTCATGAGCGCAGGCGGCGGTGCGACGGCGGTTGGCGGATCCGGAATTGAGGTCGCGCTTTCGCCCGCATGCACCAGTCGCTCAACCGCACCTGCAAGCCAATGCACGGTGCCTTCCGCCACGTGCAGTTGCGTGTCGTTGGCGCTGACACTCAGCGTGAAGCGCGTGCCCACCACCAGGACCTCGGCCTGCGGCGTCACCATCGTGAAACTGCCGGTGCGCGTGCGTGGCGTCACCTGCGCGACACAGCGTCCGGCGCTCAGGCGCAGCCGCTGCGCATCGGGGTGGTCGGTGTCGATCAGCAGGTTTGCGCCTGCGCTGCATTCCAGGCGCGTGCCGTCGCTGGCCACCAAGAACGCCTGCGCGCCGTCCGGCACCATGACGCGATCGCCGGCAATTAAGGTCACGGGGTGATCGGGGCGCAGCGATTGGACCTTTGCCGCGCGTTGCCACTGCACCATCGCGGTGCTGCTGCTGAGCACGAACGCCGGCGGAGTTTGCGCCGTCATCGCGATGGTCACAGCGATCAGCACCGACGCGGCCATTGCCCCGACGAGGGCAACACGTGACCACGACAGCCGACGCGCTGACCTGCCCCGCGAACGCGGTTGGCCGCGGATGCGGCGCATGATCCGCCCGGTCACGCCGGCTCGCTGCGGCAGTCCGCGCATGATGGTGTCGGTGGCCAGTAACGGACTGGCCAGCAGTCGCAGGCTGCGATCTACCGCGATCTGCGCGGCCAACGCTTCGCTTTGCCCGTCGCGCTTCAGCAGCGTCAGCAGCTCAGCGCATTCCGCTTCCGACAATGTGCCCGCCACGGTGCCGGCGCACAGATCCTCGAACCGATCATGTGTCACGGCTTCGCCCCCTGCCGTTGCAAACATGCGGCCAAAGCCGCGCGCGCGCGATGCAGCACCACCCGGCCCCACCCCGCATCGCGACCATGCGCGGCCGCGATCGCCGCGGCGTCATCGCCTTGCCAATAGTGCGCTCGCACCGCGGCCAGCGCGATTGGCGCCAAGGTTTCGACACAGGCTTTCAATGCGTCCAGCAGCCGATCATCCACGCGCTCGCTCCACGCCACCAGCGGTGCTTCCAAGCGCTGCGCCAACTCGACGCCATACGCCGCAGTCGCGCGACGTCGGCGCAGCCAGCCGCGACGGGCGTTGAGGGCGCAGTTGCGGGCGACGCCCTTCATCCAGGCACGCGCGTCGCTGCCCTGGCGGTAGTCGGCAAGATGGCGATAGGCAGTCAGATAACTTTCCTGCACCACGTCATCGACCAACGCCGCCACCGGCACAATCGCCGCCACCACCACCCGCACCGCGGGCTGGGTCAGCTCAATCACCACGCGGAAGGCTTCGCGATCACCGGCACAGGTGCGCGCGATGGCGGCATCGAGGGTGGCAAAAACGTCAGGATCCGGCGGCGCATTCATGGCATTCAGATACTCAATACAGGATCACAAAGCTGCCATCGGGGCGCGCCACCGCGGCTGGCAAGCCCCACACGGGCAGGTCGTCGGCCTGGCCGCGCTCGCCTACGGGCGAGCCATCGGCGCTGAAACGCTGCCACGCAACCGTGCCGCCTTTCTCCCACGCCGTGCCTTCCGTCCATGCCACCAGGATTTCGCCACGGCTGTTCACGGCCAACGCCGGATGCTTGCGCGTGCCACCGGCACCCGGCATCGGAATCGTCGCGCCGGCCTTGCCGTCCCGCGCCAGCGCGAGGTGAATTTGCGCCTGGGTTTCCCAGGCCAACGCCATGCCGCCCGGTGCGCCGTTAACGCCGCCGAAACGCAGCAACGCGCAGGTACTCATCGGGCAAACACTGCGTTCCCATCCGTCCAGCACCGTGCTGGCAACCACGCCGTCTCGCCCAGCGCTCAACAGCATCATGTCGCGACGCAAATTGGCGCCGGCCGCACGGTAGAGCGCATACATGCGGCCGTCTGCGGCGATGGCCGCGCCCATGCCGCAGCAGCCGCAGGCCCCGGTCGGCTCGCGATTGAGGCGCATTTCCGGCGCGAAGGTGACGCCGTCGTCGCTCGATTTAGCGACAAACACCGCGCGTCCGGCGTCGTCTTCGGCACCCGCCGACGCATGCCAGAACACCAGCACCGAACCGCTGCCATCACTGGCAATCGTCCCACCGCCATCCAGTCCGCCGGCCTTCTGCACCAGGTTGCGTTGCGCGGAAAAACCGCGGCCGTCATCGTTCATGCGCGCATACAGCATGCCTGCGTCACCCGGCCCAGTCGGCCGCGCGCTGCCCGAAGCGTTCCACGCCACCAGCACCCGATCCTTCCGGCCCAACGCCAGATGCGCGCCGCGCACTGTACCCATCGCAACCGCTGCGCCGGGCGCGCTGACCCGCAGTAGCTCTGACCAGTTCAGCCCGGTCGACGGCAACGACGTGTACCACAGATCCGCCGCCGACGCGGTGCCGGTCAGATAGACCACATGCACGCGCCCATCGCTGCCGGTGACGGCCTGCGGCTGCACTCCGCCGGCGGGCAAACGCAGCACGGTGACCGCGTCGGCAGCGCTGAGCCCGGCCGCGCCGACGCACCACAAGGCGAAGAAAAGGATGGTGAGGACGCGCATGAGGAATCTCGCAGTTTAACCTCTGATGTCCGCTCGCGCGTCAGCGTTTCATGGCTGCGCAGCAGCATTCGGCCGCAGTCACGTCGCTATTTAGCGCACCGGATCACGCTGCGGCTCGACCGCCGTCGGCCATTGGGCGACCAGGTTCGCGGCCAGGATCAGCACCCCGCCCACGATCAGTGCGGTAGTTAGCCGTTCGCCGCCGTCGTCGATCGCCAGCATCGCGGGCAAAATGCTCGGCAGAATTAGGGCGAAAGCGGTCGCGAACAATGGCTCCATGCAATAAATCAATGCCGCGGCGGTCGCGCCCACGGCGCGTTGATAGCGGAACATCAGCAAGAAACCCATCGCGGTCGGCAGCGCGGCTAGCACCGCCAAGAAGATCAGGCTGCGCGGATCGGCGTAGAGTTTCAGCAACACCATTGGTGATGGCGCAGTCACCATGACCACCGGCACAAACGACGTCGCAGCGATCACAAACGACAGCACCACCACCAACGCGATCCGATTAGCGTCATAGCGAGAACGTTCGAGCCACAGCAATTGGCCGGTAAACACCAGCGAACACAGCAAGGTTTCGGTGACGCCACGATCCAAAGCGAAGGCGCGCAGATCGATCCCGGCAAGCACGCCCACGCCCAGCATCACTACCACCACCGCCGCCACCGTGCGCCATCCGGGCCAGCGCCGCTCCATCACCGCGATCACCAACGGCACCCAGATCGCATAGCACTGCGTCAAAAACGCCGAGGTGCTGGCCTGCGTGTAGATCAAGCCATCGAGTTGCAGCAGCGCGCCGCCCGCGGTGAACCAACCCAAACCCAACGCTTGGCCCCATTCGCGCCGCGTCGGTCGGCCCAATTCGCGCCAGCACCACCACGTCACCAACACCGCCGCCAACAGCATGCGCAGGCACAGCAGCCATGCGCTGACGCACCACGAACTCAGACCCGGCACCGCCGCCAACTGCGCCTGCGTCAACGCCCGTGCCAACGGGAAACTGATGCCCCAGCACGCGCACGCGACGACCAGTGCGACGATCGCATGGGCGCGTGGCGTCAGCCGTGGCAGCATTGGCATCAAGAAGCGGGTGAACATGCGGGCAGAGCAAATAGCGGCAGCGCCGGCGATTGCCAATCGGGGCCGAAACCGCCAACGATTGCCGGCGGCAGCCAACGGCGTCCTCATCCGCACCCATGGCTGCCACGACTTTTACTTTGCTCATCCATGGCAGCGCATTGTCGATCGCTGCTGACGGCCGGTCCGCGATTCGTTTCAGTTCCGCTGCCATGGCGCGCGGCCTGTGGCGCGACGGCTTCGAGCCCGCAGTCGTGCTAGATGGCGACGAGACCGCCGCACGCGA
>JBBROQ010000219.1:0-5233 GCA_038229115.1 Planctomycetota bacterium
CAGCTCGCGCTCGCGCGGTAATTGGCCCAGTGACTGCGTCAGAATTTGCAGCGGGATATTGCGGCTGTCGGGCAGATGTCCGGCCGCGTGTTCGTCATGGCGACGCACATCAATGATGAGCGGCCGATCGGCGCGCGTCAGCCAGCGCGCCAATTCCGCGGCATCAATGCGCCGGGCCTGCGCGATCAGGTCAGGCCGGTCAGCCAGCGCCGCCATGCCGTCCTGCACCTGCCCCAGCACGCAATCGAAACCGATTCGCCGCAGCCGCGTGAGCGCTTCGTCTGCGCGCCCGGGATCGGCGATCAGCACGATCGAGCGCGACGGATCCAACACCGCGCCTGCCCACTGCGCGAACTGGCCGCCGAGCCCGACGTTCAACGCGCCGCGCAGATGTGCCGCTGAAAACGCGGTCGCTTCGCGCACGTCGACCACCTGCGCGCCGGCGTCGCGAGCGCGCAGCAGTGCTTCCACCGTCAGCGGCAGAGCGCTCGGCGCGGTAGTGTCGTGCTCGCTGCGATTGAGCGCGACATCGTGTGCAAAATATGCCGGCGCCTGCGGCTGATCGGCATTCACCGCGGCCACAAACGCGTCCGGATCACGGATGCTCAACGCATAGTTGCCGAGCCGTTCCGCACCGATGGTCGAGAGCTTCGCCGCGCCAAGATTTTTCCCGCACAGCGAACCCGAACCGTGTCCCGGATACACCCGGACCTCGTCGGGCAGCGCCGCCAGTTTTGCCACCGACGTGAACAACTCGCGTGCCAACGCATCCGCCGTCATGCCGGCCGAAGCCAACAGATCCGGCCGCCCAACATCGCCGACAAACAGCGTGTCGCCGGTCAGCACTGCCTGCGGCACGCCCGCGTCCTCGACCACCAAGGCAATGCCCTCGGGCGTGTGGCCTGGGGTTTCCAGCACCCGCAGCCGCACTCGGCCCAGGTCGATGGACTCGCCGTCGGCCAACGGATGGAACCCGAACGCCACCGTCGCCCGCCGGCCCAAATGCACCGTCGCGCCAACCCGATCGCGCAGCGTCAGATGACCGGCCACAAAGTCGGCGTGGATGTGGGTCAGGATCACGTCGGTGATGGTCAGGCCCAATTCCGCCGCCGCGGCCAGGTAATGATCGACATCGCGTTGCGGATCGACCACCACTGCGCGGCGCGATTGTTCATCGCCAATCAGGTACGAAGCCTGGGCCAAGCAGGCCAAGTAGAATTGCTTGAGAATCATGGCGATTCCTGATGAAAATGAGGGCTTTGTGGCAGCAACGATTGCCCGATCAACGCCCCCGCGGCCAGCAGCAGCACCACCGCGAACAGACGTTGCACCAACGGCACCGGCAAACGGCGACCGATCCGACTGCCGCTTTCCAGGCCGATGATCCCGCCGGCAACAAACCACAGCGTCAGCGACAGATCCAGATGCTGCCCAGCCAACAACGCCGTCGCAGCGCCGCTAAGACACACCAGCGCCACCACCAACAGTGCAGTCGCGGTGGCCTGACGAATGTCGATGCCGGCGATCAGTACCAGCGCCGGCACCACCACAAAGCCGCCGCCGACACCGAACAACCCAGAGATTACGCCGGTGAGCACGCCCACCGGCACCAACATCCGCAGACAGCGGCTGGTCAGACGCAGATGCCCGGCCGGATCGAACCGGCACGCCGCTTGAGCCAACAGCGCGCCCGGCGGCAACGCCGCTGATGTAGTGGGCATCGGTCGCCCGTGACTCCAGATGCGCACCGCCACCAGCACGCTTAACAGTGCCACGCCGGCGGTCAGCACGCCTGCCGGCAGATGCCGCGCGCCCCACGCGCCCAATGGTGCGCCGGCCATGCCGGCCAACGCGAAGACCAAACCCAGGTGCAGCTGCAACTGATGCGCGTGCCAGCGCGTCAGCGCCCCGATCAGCGCCATCGCACCCACCGCCACCAACGCCAGCGTCCCGGCTTCATGCGCCGGCAGACCCAGGCCCAGCATCAACAACGGCAACGCCAACATGGTTCCGCCGCCGCCGGTAAGCCCGAGCGCCAGACCAGTCAGCGCACCGAATGCGAGTGGCGCCAGCATCATCACGGTTCAGCGACCACATCCGGCCGCGCGCGGGAACGTCGGAAAAATCAGCGGTTCCATGGCATTTTGGCGATCATCATACCCATCATGCAGGTATCGGTGAGCCCGGCGAACGTCAGTCCGGCGCCGACAAATCCGGACAGGCCGAACCACCCGCGATGCACGCTGAATCCCAGCACCACGCCAATCACCACCAACAGTCCGGCGGCGATGCGCACCTGACGTTCCAACGCCATCGCCGCGCGCCCGCGAACCACCGGCAATCCGGCCGCGACCCAGGCATCAGTGCCGCCTTCGACCACCACACAGGCTAGGCCGATGGCAGCGAACTGCTGCGCCGCCTGCGTCGCCCGGCCGCCGGAACGGCACAGCAGATGGATGGTGGCGCCGGCCGGCAACGCGCCGGCGATTGCCTTAGGATCGAACTGCCCAAGCGGATGCAGCTGCGCTTTGAGCGCATGCACCGCGCGAAATTCCGCCGGTGTGCGCACGTCGATCAGGTGCGCGCTTCCAGCTGCCGCCCCAGCGGCAGCTTCCGCCGGGGAGCAGGTGCCAGGTTTTATGGGCGAGTTGAGCAGGTCAGGCATGTCGGATTCCGAGCGGTTTTTTAGCGGTTTTTTCGGGATTTT
Source organism: Planctomycetota bacterium (assembly GCA_038229115.1). Taxonomy (GTDB): domain Bacteria; phylum Planctomycetota; class UBA11346; order UBA11346; family UBA11346; genus JBBROQ01. Next base: position 2,708 of record JBBROQ010000219.1, read on the forward strand.
TGCCCGGGCACCAAACCCAAGGCGGCATGCTGTTCGTGCGCCATCCGCGCCACGCCATCGCACATCAGGCGACACAGGGTCGGCACCACGGGATCGCAGATCGAGCAAAACGCTTGCGCGCCCGCGCGCCGGACCTGCACAAAACCCAGTCGCCGCAGCAGCATCAGGTGCTTCGACATCGAGGCCTGCGCCACGTCCAGCTCCTGCGCCAGCGCCGAGACGGTGCACTCACCGGCTTGCAGTCGCGCCAAGATGCGGATCCGCGTCGCATCAGACAAACCGCGGAAACGCGCCGCAATGCCCGCGACCATCGCATCGGTTAGTTCTTTGTTTAGCATATTCTTGTATCTGCATATGCGCATTTCTGAATTGCGTCAACAGTTCATCTGCCCACGCAGCGCGGGCCGTTGTTTTCCGAGCGCCATCGTCACGGGAAATCTCCGGGCCTATGGGTGGAATGATGGAAAGGCTTTAGCCATGAATCGATCGGCCCTGACCCACGTTTACGGCAGCGGCGCGGCGCACTTGCGCCCGCTAATGACTTCCGAATGCCGATCGACGTCATCTATCACCATGATCGTGACGCTCGATTAGTCATCTCGAAGGTTGCCCACTAGGCTACCGCCATCACCGGTGCCTAGCACCACCACCGCAGGAAAACCATCATGCCGATCATCAACAGCCCGCTGCCCACCTTCACCGTCCAGGCCTACCATCAGGGCGAATTCAAGACCGTCACCGACGCCGACGTGCGCGGCAAATGGGCGGTATTCTTTTTCTACCCGGCCGACTTCACCTTCGTCTGCCCAACTGAACTCGCCGATCTGGCGGATAAATATCCTGAGCTGCAGAAGATGGGCGTGCAGGTTTATGGTGTCAGCACCGACACACATTTCGTGCACAAGGCTTGGCATGATGCGTCGGAAACCATTAAGAAAGTCACGTATCCGCTGCTCGGCGATCCGACCGGCACGCTGACGCGCGCGTTCGGAGTGCACATCGAGGAGGAAGGCCTGGCTTATCGCGGCACCTTCGTGGTCGCGCCGGACGGCAAAGTCAAAATCGCCGAGATCCATGACAACGGTATTGGCCGCAACGCCGAGGAACTGCTGCGCAAGATCCAGGCGGCGCAGTTCGTCGCCAGCCATCCGGGCGAAGTTTGTCCGGCAAAATGGAAGCCGGGTGCGGCGACGCTGAAGCCAGGACTGGACCTAGTCGGCAAGATTTGAGCCGCGGGTCTCGGGCGTGGCGGCGCCACGCCCGAGACCTCTTTGCCTCGAGTCCCAACGGGTTCATCGATTCCATCTATCATCAGACCCGGTGGCCATGCCACCGTCAGGAACAGTCATGCTTGATGCCGATCTCATTGCCCAACTCACCACCGTGTTCGCGCCCCTGGCGGCCGAGCTGACGCTAGTAAGCGCACCCGGCGATACGCCGGCGCATCAGGAGCTGCGTGAATTGCTCGGCGGTTTGACAACGGCCAGCAGCAAGATCCGTGCGGTGGAATCCGGGCATCCGTCGCCGGCACCGCGTTTCACCGTGGTGAAGGACGGCTCGCCGACCGGGGTTGCGTTCCGCGGCGTGCCGGGCGGACACGAGTTCACCTCGCTGGTACTGGCACTTTTGAACGCCGACGGCAAAGGCCGGTTGCCAGACGCGGGTACCCAGGCCCGAATCCGCGCGCTGCGTGGGCCGGTGCGGCTGCGCACCTTCGTCAGCCTGGAATGCACCAACTGTCCGGACGTGATCCAGGCGCTGAATCTCATGGCACTGTTGCATGCGGATTTTCAGCACGAGATGTGGGATGGCGCCGTGGCCCAGGACGAAGTTGAGCGCCTGAAGATCCAGGGCGTGCCGGCGGTGTTCACTGGCGACACGCTGCTGCATGTCGGCAAGGCCGACCTCGCGGGGCTGCTGGAAATCCTGGAGGAAAAGTTTGGCGTCGAAACCGTCGACAGTGGTCCGCAGGAAGCGGCCGAGTTCGATCAGATCGTCGTTGGCGGCGGCCCGGCCGGGGCGGCAGCGGCGATCTACAGCGCGCGCAAAGGGCTGCGGGTCGCGCTGGTGGCCGGGCGGATCGGCGGGCAGGTGCGCGATACGCTCGGCATCGAAAACCTGATCGCGGTTGCCTATACCGAAGGGGCGAAACTGGCGAACGACCTGCGCAGCCATTTGGACGCGGCCGGCGTACAGGTCCGAGACAACCGCGCGGTCGAGGAGGTCATCGATGGCGAGATGAAGGAACTGCGCCTGAAGGGCGGCGAGCGGCTGCGCGCGCCACAGCTCATCATCGCCACCGGCGCGAAGTGGCGTGAACTCGGCGTGCCCGGCGAGAAAGAACACCTGGGTCGCGGGGTCGCATTCTGCCCGCATTGCGACGGGCCGTTCTACAAAGGCCGGCGCGTCGGCGTGGTCGGCGGCGGCAATTCTGGGGTCGAGGCCGCGATCGACCTCGCCGGTATCTGCACCCAGGTGACCTTGTTCGAGTTCGGCGAAGCGATGAAGGCCGACGCGGTGCTGCAA
>JBBROQ010000220.1:0-5075 GCA_038229115.1 Planctomycetota bacterium
AGTCGGCTGGGGGCGGAAGAGGAATTTAGTCGGTTTTTTGGCCCACGGATGGCGTGGCCGCAGACGCGGCCCGATCGTCTACCGAACAGTACCGCCGACCCCGCTCTCGTCGGCCGCCCCCGGGAGGTCGTGGCGCCTCCGGCGCAGCGAGCCGAACCAGGTTCCGCTCGTAGCATAGACACTGAAACGGCAGGCCCGCCCGATTTTCCCTCGGCCCGAGTCCGACCCGGCAGGCCGGACCCACCCAGGCGCTTGGATCGACACCTATGGGCGACGAACGCAAATCCGGGCGGTTCGCGGTGCTGGGCGCCGTCTGCCTGCTCGCGTTCATCACCTACGTCCAGCGCCTCGGCTTCGTCAACGTCGCGCCCACCATCACCACCCAACCAACGGACGTGACGGTGACCGCAGGTCAGGTGGCGACCTTCACGGTGTCGGCTATCGGCACCGCGCCGCTGTCCTACCAGTGGAAGCTCGGCTCGACCAATGTCGCCACCGATACCTCCACATTGATCCTCTCCAACGCCCAGGCCGCGATTGCCGGCACCTACACCTGCACGGTCACCAACGGCGGCGGCTCGGCGATCTCCAACTCGGCGACGCTGACAGTCACCAGCGCTGGCGGAAGCCTTGATGCGCTAATCTCCTCCTCGGCGCGGATTGATGACGGCGGAGGTTCCTACGATAGTTCCGACAGCACCGCCGCGAAGGCATTCGATGGCAGCACGGCCACCTTCTACGACGCAGCAACCTCCAGCGGCGCCTATACCGGCGTCGACGTCGGCGCCGGCAATGTCGCGACCGTTACGGCCATCCGTTACTGGGCACGCAGCGGGTGGAGCAGTCGCATGATCGGCGGGATATTCGAAGCATCGAACAATTCGACCAGCGGCTATGTTATTTTGGGGACAATTAGCAGTGCGTCGGATACAACCTGGACGACGCTGACCGTGACCAGCGCAATCGCCTATCGCTACCTGCGCTATCGCGGACCCGACGGAAGCTGGTGCAACGTCGCCGAGATCGAGTTCCGCGGCACCAAAACTATTAGCAGCCGATCCACCCCTCAAATGGTGCGGGATCACTTCGGCACTAAGCGCGGCGACCTAGGCTTTCTTGACAGCGCCGACGCGAATGGCGATGGCCAAATCAATGCGATAGATCTATCGCAAGCGATACAGGGACTATAAGTCACGCCGACTTCACGTTCTTTTGTTTCCATCTAGCCACGCCATACGTGACTGGAGGGATATGATCACTCGATTTGCGCCTGTCCTTTATTGCGCCCCCGTTTGCGCCTCAGAGACGCTAACTTTTGAGAATCAGCCGCCGCAGCCGGTCGGCTCCGATAACCATGCCGACCGCTACGGCACACAGGATCAGGCCGATAACGAGCGTTGGACGGTTGGAACCGGTACTGCGCAACAGATACGCGCGGTCGGGGTGCTCGCGATCAAAGTGGACCTGAACAGCCATTCCGACCGGAAATTGGCGATGGAAAGGCTCGACTAGGTCTTCGTCGATAGACATGCCGACTTGCTGCGGCGACAGGAACTGTCCATTGTACTCGACGCCATTGACCTCGTAACGGTAATTGAGCTTCAGAGTCAGGGTGGAATTAACCATCCGCCCAGACCCGCTGATCGTCCTGACATCAGAGCGCACGACGGTGCCGCTGGTCGTTTGATAGGAGTCAAAAGCCTTGATGAGCGACAGGTGATAAAAGTGCGTCGCCAAAGCGACCACACCGATAAGCGCAGGCATCCCGGCAACGATCCAAGCCACCACCATAAACTGTCGGCCTTCCTTTTTCAGCTCATCAGCAGCAATAGTTACGGAATTAGCGTCCTGGCCGCGAGGGTCGCGCATCATAACGGATATCCACATTTTACGAACGCCACACAACGATTCATCTGCGCGTTACCCAATCGGTGGTGGCAAACTACAGCCAGACATTGTGACCGCATGTATCTATTCGGCCTCAAATAATTCGCGCGCTAAACGGCTTTGCTCAATAACACCACGCACCGTTCCGGTCTTCAGTTCGTCATGGTCGGGCACCGGCACCGTGATGGTGCCGCCATCCGGTTTGCGCGTCTGCATGACCATGTGGCTACCCTTCTGCCGGACCCAGATGAAACAGTGACGATCCGGGATGCGACGGACGTCGCGGCCCGACACCCGCAACAACTTACCCATGGTCAGGCGCCCTGGTCTTAGACTGCAGTTGGCACGTCAAAGGTACGGACCGAGGTGCCCGCGTGCAGGCGCTCGCGGACTTCAGTGGGATCAGCGCATTCCAGAAAGGCCGCTACTGCCTCGCGCAGGTTGGCCATCGCACCGTCCCCGGTGTCGCCTTGGCTGACCACGCGAAGTTCGACGCATTCAGCAACAAACCCGTCGCTCTCGGGCCATACACGTGCGAGCAGTTGCATGCCTTGCACGATGCTTGGTCCACGTCTGTGGACAACCGCCAGCCCAGCGTCGGCGTCAAGTCGTGTGCGCAGCTGCCGCCTACCGCAATTTCTGCTGCGCCGACCCCAGTCGTTCCAACACCCGCGCGCTGCCGATCGCGGCGAGGGTGTCGAACAGCGGCGGCGATTCGCGGCGGCCGGTCGCGCCAGCGCGTAAGAGCATGAACACGGTTTTTGGCTGCCACTGTTTTGCGGCGGCTTCCTGTTCGGGGGTGGCGCCGGTGGCGGGGGCTTGGCTGCGGTCGGTAATGAGGCCGCGCATGAACGCTTCCAAACTGGGCGCGTCCCAGACGGCGTTTTCGCCGGCGATATATTGTTTCAGGGCGCGTTGCAGGTCGTCCAACATCACACGTGACTGATCCTTGTCCCAGCCTTTGGGGATCAGGTCGTCGACGTGATGGGTGACGGTTTCGGCGTAGAACGGTTCGGCCTGGGCCAGGAAATCGCCGCCGAATACCATGCGTTCTTGCAGCAGCGGCAACAACGTGTCGACGCGCGCATCGATGGCGCGATGGATCTCGGCGATCATATCCGCCTTGGGCAATTCGCGGAACCATTGACCTTGAAGATGTTTCAGTTTCGCCATATCGAACACCGGGCCGGTGACATTGATGCGGTCAAGTTCGAACACCCGCACCAAGTCATCGAGCGAGAATTTTTCCAAACCGTCCGGATGCGAATGGCCGAGGGTTGCGAGAAAGTTCAGCAGCGCCGCCGGCAAATAGCCCTGTTGCCGATACCACAGCAGATTGGTTGGATTCTTGCGCTTCGATATCTTGGATTTGTCGGCGTTGCGCAACAAACCGACATGCACGTATTCCGGCGGCGTGAAACCCAGTCGTTCATTCAGCCAGATATGTTTCGGTAGCGAATTAAGCCATTCTTCGGCGCGAATGACGTGGCTGATGCCCATCAAATGATCGTCGACCACCGCGGCCAAATGATACGTCGGCCAGCCGTCGCTTTTGAGCAGCACCTGATCGTCGATGTCTTTCCACGCTTTCACTGTCGGCTGTTTGCGTAGGCGATCCTTATAGACGAAATCGCCGTCGAGCGGCGTTTTCATGCGGATCACATAGGCTTCGCCGGCGGCGACGCGCGCGGCGGCTTCGGCTGGGTCCATGCCGCGATGGCGGCGATCGTACATGATCGGTTCATTGTTGGCGCGCTGCCGCGCTTTCATTGATTCCAAATCACGAGCAGAACAGAAACAATGATAGGCGTCGCCCTGCGCCAGCAGTTGGTCGGCGTAGCGACGATAAATGTTTAGCTTCACCCGCTCGCTTTGCACATACGGGCCGCAGTCGCCGCCGACGTCCGGGCCTTCGTCATAGTTCAGGCCCAACCATTTCATCGAATCATAAATGGCCTGTGCGCTTTGCGGCGTGCAGCGCGATTGGTCGGTATCTTCGATACGCAGAACAAACTTGCCGCCGTGATGTTTGGCAAAGCAATAATTGATCAGCCCGATGTAGGCGGTGCCAACATGCGGATCACCGGTGGGCGACGGTGCGATACGGACACGAACGGGACGATCGATGGCGGTCATGGGCTACTCCAATGGGCACGCGCGCAGAGCGCACACGCAGCCGAGGGCGCGAAGTGTTCGCGCCCAGGCAAGATCAGCAAGCCGTTCAGGCAAGATCAGCAACGCCGCCCAGAACAGACTGCTTGGCCAGACGTCAGGGCGCGATGCGCGCATCGATGCGCGTGTCCAGCGGCAGCCAGTGCGGCAACGCTTCTTTCTTAGCAATGACTTCAGCCAGCGCGCCATCGACCAGCGTTTCAACGGTGTTGATCAGCGCTTGGCGCTGTTCGGCCGGTACGTCCGGCAGTTCCAGTTCGACCTGTTCGCAGTGCAGCGAGCCGCTGATCAGTTGGATGCCGTCGGGCGCGCGCGCAAAACCAAGCTGCACCGTCGCGGTCAGTTCGCGCACCGGCAGGCCCAGACGCAGGCCGAATACCTGCGTGCGTACGGTGCCCGCACCGCGCACGCGCAACTGCCGGCGTAGCGTGTCGGGCGCCGGCGTGTCGGCATCGACGATGGACAGCGATGCGATTTCAACGTCAGGGTCATCGCTATCGGGATTGCTGCTGCCTTTCGCCTGAATCGCGGTCAACAGCGTGTTCACCGCGTCGGCATGTAATCGCACCGTCACTGCCGGCCGCACTTCGGCGTCATCCAGGCGCGCGCGCCACGTCACCGCGCCGTCCGGCCACTGCGGCAGCCCCGTGCGGCCATCGGCATGCAGACCATCGCGCAGCAACCACGGCGGCACCCACATATCACACATTGCGCTGCCGAGCGCCCGCGCGCGCGCCGCCGACAGCGCAACGTCGATCGGCAGCGGTTCGCTCACCGCCGCAGCCGAGGTCGACAGCGCGATGATCGTTGTGTGCTCATCCACCGCCCACGGCAGACGCGGCTGCGCCCACCGCACCGCAAGGCTTGGCGCCAACCACCACGCCAACGCCAAGAGCATGACCAAGGTCAGCAGCAGCCATCGCCAAGCACGCCAACGTATCGCCATGACCACATTCCACCGTCAACGCGCAACGCGGCAACAGCATCGGGTCACCCGCGCTACACCAACGCAGCCC
>JBBROQ010000221.1:0-4989 GCA_038229115.1 Planctomycetota bacterium
CCGATCGTCACCATCATGGGCCACGTCGACCACGGCAAAACTAGCCTTTTGGACGCGATCAAGAAAACCCAGGTCGCAGCCGGCGAGGCTGGCGGCATCACCCAGCACATCGGTGCCTACACCGTCACCACGGCGTCGAACCTGGAAGTCACCTTCATCGACACGCCTGGCCATCAGGCCTTTACTGAGATGCGTGCGCGCGGCTCGCAGGTCACCGACGTGGCCGTGATCGTGGTCGCCGCCGATGACGGCGTGATGCCGCAGACCATCGAAGCCATCAACCACGCCAAGGCCGCCGGCGTGTCGATCGTGGTCGCGATGAACAAGATCGACAAACCCGAAGCGACCAAAGAGACGCAGGAAACCGTCATCCGGCAGCTAGCCGAAGCCGGTCTGCAGGCCGAAGAATGGGGCGGCGACATTGGCGTCGTGCGCGTCAGCGCGCTCACCGGCGAAGGCCTGGACGAGCTGCTTGAACGCTTGGCGCTGGAAACCGAACTGCTCGAACTGAAATCCAACCATTTCGCCAATGCCTCGGGCACCGTGATCGAAGCGCGGCGCAAAGAAGGCCAAGGCGTCACCGCGACGTTCCTGGTGCAGCGCGGTTCGCTGGCGATTGGCGACGTGGTCCTGGCCGGCATCGGCTACGGCAAAGTGCGCAGCCTGACCAACTGGAAAGGCGAGCGCGTTACGCTGGCCGGACCCAGTACCGCGGTCGAACTCATCGGCCTCAGCGACATGCCCCGCGCTGGCGATAAATTCCAGGTGCTCGACGACTTGAAAGTCGCGGCCGAGGCCGCGGAAACGCGCCTGCAGAAACTGCGCGAACGCGAACTGACAGCCAAACAGAAGACCACCACTGCCGCCAGTTTGTTCGGCGACATCGCCGCCTCGAAGAAAAAAGAAGTGCGCGTGGTGATCAAGGCCGACGCCGCTGGCTCGTTGGAAGTGCTGAACAAAACCATCACCGATATCTCGACCAATGATGTGCGCCTGAGCGTCATCCACAGCGGTGTCGGCGGCATCAATTCCAGCGACGTGTCGTTGGCCGAAGCCTCGAAGGCCATGATTCTGGGCTTTCACGTCATCGCTGATCCGAAGGCGCGGGCGCTGGCCGACAGCCACAAGCTGGAAATCCGCACCTACACCATCATCTACGAACTGCTCGACGATCTGCGCGCTGCCGCCACCGGCTTGCTGGATCCGGAAGTGCGCGAGACCGTCATCGGCCACGCCGATGTGCGGACCACGTTCAACATCACCAAGGTTGGTGCGGTCGCCGGACTGTTCATCACCGACGGCTATGTGCGCCGCGACGCGTACATGCGCATCACCCGCGATCAGAAGATTCTGCACACCGGCAAGGTCGGTTCGCTGCGTCGCTTCAAGGAAGACGTCAAGGAAGTGAAGATGGACTTCGAATGCGGTCTGACCGTCGAAGGCTTCCAAGACCTCAAGACCGGCGACGTGATGGAATTCTACACCAAGGAGAAGTTCGCCCGCTCGCTGTAAACAGCCCGGACGACCATCGCCATGCCGCTCAGCAATTCTTCTCGCTCCAACAATGCCCCCTCGCGCAAAGCCCGCATGGAATCCATGCTGCGGCGCGAGATCGCTTTGTGCGTGCAGCAAGAACTGCGCGATCCGCGCTTAGGGTTAGTAACCATCGTACGTGCGGAAATGACCGGCGATCTGCATCAGGTGAAGGCCTACTACACCGTTTTGGGCACTGCTACGCAGCGCCGCTTGGCGACGCAGGCACTTGAGGCGGCGCGCGGTTTTATCCAAAGCCGCTACGCAAAATCGGTACAGACCCGATTGTTGCCGATCCTGACCTTCGCCTACGACGACACCGAAGATCGCCGCCACGGCATGGACGACGTCATCCGCCGCGCCCGCGCCACCGACAGCGATGCCGGTACCAAACCCGAACCGACCATCGAAGTTCCCCTGCCCGGCCAAGTCTTGCCGAATAAGGCGCTGCCGCCGAAGGCTTAAGCAGCCGAAGCGATTCGGCATTCGAACAAAACTTGATGCCTTGTGTGCCTGATAAATTACAATGTGTGGCAGCGAAATTGGGGCCATCTGAAAAGTGGACTGGCCATCGGGATTTTGCCAACTAGACCATTATTCATGAGAGAATGGGGCTTTGTCGCTATCTTGGTCGTGATATATTTTATAGTCGTCGCTTATTATGGAACTAGGGCGCGCGATAAATATGAGTACTGCCGAGAGCTATGCGGGCATTCGAAAATTTCTGTGATCAAAACGAAATCGGCTATCGATGTCGAATATTGGAAAAGCGATATAAAACTAAAAGAACACATGTTCGTCAAGCAGAGAACGTTTCGCGAAATCGGCTATACAGATGTGCTCGAGAACATATTCCACGGCAAGATGGACGTCGACGGTATTGTAATGCTTTACTGTTGGGAAATGCCCAACTTCAACTGGTTCAACAACACAGAAAATAGGAAAAATGCTATAAAGTTTCAGGCAAAAGCGATTTTGCAAATGGTGGGAGACACCATCGAAATTGGACACGACAGCCGTGGCAATGCGGTGGCCCGATTGCTTTTGGAATCGAAAACCATTGCAATTTGGAAAGACGACACCGACAGCAGTTACCAGTTGGAGCGCTGGTTTCAGGTAAGCGATTCAGTAGATCACTAGCACGATTGTTCTCACTATTTTCTCGTTCTCATTCTATCCCAATTGCTGCCGAAACGCCGTCAGCCGGGCTTTCAATTCTGGACGCACACAACTCGCGGCGCATTCCTCTAATGCCGCGGCTAATTGCGGACGCAGCGCGGCCGGACAGTTCGGCAAATCGTCACGTAAAGGGTCTTCCAAAGCGGCCCACGCCAACGCGATTGCGGGTTGATCGCCGCTGGCCGCCAAGCGCTTCAATTGCGCGATGGCTTCGATGCAGCGCGCGGCGCCAGACACGCCGACGGCGCGGGCCATGCCGGTGCTCTCGCCGGTGTCCAACGCGCGGGTGCGCACGCGGGTGATGATGAACACGCCCAGGCCGATCAGGACGAGGACGCCAGCGAACCAGATGAATGCGATCATGTGCTTAGTTTACCTCAGTAGGCGCGCTCAGGCGATCAGACTGTTGCGCATGGTCATGATGCGCTTGGCGACCTCGACCCGGCGCGTCGCGCGGGCCAGTGCGTCGAGCGCGGCGATCAGGTCGATTTTGTAATCCGGTGGGCAATCGGGCAGCGCCTGCAACAGCGGCAATTCCAGCTGCTCCCACACGCGCTCAATTTCATTCTGCGGAGCGCGCGTCAGTGCGTTCAACGCTTTGGCCGCAGCCACACAACGAGCCGGGCCATGCGCGGCCAGTGTTTCGGCCAGCATCCCGCGCACGCGCTGTGGACTAAACAGCCGCCCGCGCAGCCAAAAGATCGTGACCAGCGCCGCGGCGCCGGTCACAGCAACCGCCAATAAAGCGATGAACATTCCGCGCATGGGTTCCTCTGCCTACGATTTTTAACCGGTTTTTACCGCTGATTATTTGCGTTTGGGTTCGTCTTTGAGCGCTTCGACCGCGACCGCCGGCACGATCGCGCGCCCAAGCAAGGTGCCCGCGAGGGCGTCCATGGTGCCACCGCCAGTGACCATCACTTGTGGTGCGATCTGAATCTTGCCGTCGGCGACCAGCTTCAACGTTTCGAGCGTGGTTACGCCCTGCGCGCCGATTGCCTGCGCGAGTTCCTGATAACCTTTTTTGCGCGCTTCGAAGGTGATTTCGATGTAGCGCGCCTCGCCCTGTGCTTCGACTTCGCGCGCCTTGGCTTGCTGTTCACGTACCAGCACCTGATAGGTCGCGTCGGCCAGCTTGCGCTGCTGTTCGGCTTCTTCCTGCGCTTTGATGAACGTCGCGCGGCTTTCTTCGGCCTTCTTTTTTTCACCGAACATCTGCTGCTGATTCACCGCGACTTCGCGATCGGTCTGCGTCGACAGCAATTGCTTGCCGGCGTCGGTGTCATCCAGGTCGATGTTGCCAATGAACACACCTTCGCTGGTCAGACGATATTTCTTCAGTTCCTCGCGCATGCGTTCGGTGGCGACGCTTTCCACCTGGGTGCGGCTGTTGACGAATTGCAGCGCGTTCATGCCTTCGGCGACGTTACGGAAAATAGCGCGGATGAGCGGCAGGATGACCTTGGCCTCGACGATCGAAATACGTTCGTCCTCTTGCTCGTCCTTGTCGACCTGGTCGGGATTGGCCAGCAGCGCGACCAGGAACGGCGCATCGGCGGCGGAAACTGCCATGGTCACGCGCACATCGACCGGAAAGGTGAAGCCATCCTTCGAGCGCACTTTGATCGCCCATTTTTTGTCCTGATAGGTGTAGACACGATTGGTGGTCTGCACCTTCACCACCTGATAGGCGTCAGGATGCAGGTTGTACGCGCCGGGCGCCAACGCTTCACGCCAGATGCCTTGGAAGCCGCTCGGCACCAACGCGGTGCCATTGATGACGGTCAGTTTCTCATCCGCAGCCGGGACATAGCGCGGACCGGCATTGGCTTTGATCACCGCGACTTCGCCGATGTTCACCACCAGCGCCGGCTTTGCCTTCACATCGAATAGGCGCGGATTGTACCGGTAACGACCGGGCGTCAGCACCGTCAGTTGCGGCCCGCGGAAACCCTTGTCGGCGCCAAGAAACTGCGCGCCGTCGAGCATGTGTCGTCACGTGAAGGCCATTCCTCGGCGAAGGCCTCAGTTCCGGTCAGGGGCTTGCCGTCGCTCGCCACGACCACGCCCACCTGGCCCTGCTCGATGGTGATGCTTGGCACCTGCTCAATGTCGTAGTTCCACGGCCATAGACCAAAATGCCAGCCCGGGCCAAGCAAAACCGCCTGCGGACCTTTTTCGCCGCGCGACGCGACCACTCGATTCGCCGGCAGGTCCGGGCCGAACTTGCGGATGACGATGCCACCACGGTCGTCATTCACATAGGTCGCGGTCGAG
>JBBROQ010000222.1:0-4984 GCA_038229115.1 Planctomycetota bacterium
CCACGCGGCCTGAAACAGGCGCGTATAGGCAGCGACCTAACCAAATGTCGGCGAAAATAATCATACTCGCCAGCGTCCACCTGGGTGGCAAGGCAGCGACTATAGCAGTAAATATTTCGACATTTGCCGGACACCGATGCTCATTTATGATCAAGGCCCGCTGAATCTTAACCTGGAAGCGGCATACGATATGCAATCCGGCACGGCCACACCGTTCCTTCTGGCCGCGGCAGCGCCGGCGAATGGCCTGGGCGGCGATGTCCTGGTGGTCGGACTCAACACCACGATCAAATCCAATGACGGCCTGACATTTGGCGGTGAAGTGATGTGGGGTCAGAAAGCCAGCAATAAGGACGCGGCCAAAAGCACCATTAACGACAGCAAGGCTTCGCGCCTGCAAGGTCTGTTGATGGCGAACATGGCGATCGCCAGCGCACCATTTCCAATGTCGGTCACCGGCATGGTGCAGGCCATCGAGCACAAGGCCGACGCGGCCAGCGGCAGCGATCCGAAAGCGTCGATCTATGAACTGACGTTGGCTCTGCTGACCAATCCGGTTTCTGATAAAAATTTCTCACTGAATTACGAACTGAGCTACATCAGCGCCACGTATAAGTATGGCGCTGACGTCCTGGCTGGCGCGGCTAAGGAAAAGGAGCACTCCATCCTTTTCGCTGTTGAAGGCCTCATCGCCATTCCCTGACCCCTACCTCACGGTTGCTTATCACCAACACCGACGCCCTGGTCATCAGACCAGGGCGTCGGTGTTGATGCTCGCATTTTTGGCAAACTTCCATCGCCAAGCCACCGGCAGGGAGAGTTTGTAAATTGGAGAAACAGTAATGGCCCAACTATGGTCGGCATAACAGTTGCATAGGTGAGCAGACGTTGGCGGTCGGGAGTGTGGCCCGCCCCTGCGTCATTACCACGTGGTCACCGCACCACTCACCCCCGGGAGTTTCTGCATGAGTTTCACGTCCACCCTGCGCTCGGCGGCTTTGGCCACGATGGTCGCCGTCGGTCTGAACGCGACGTTGTCTGCCGAAGACACCGTCAAGATCGGCATTCTGCATTCGCTCTCCGGCACCATGGCCATTTCCGAAACCTCGCTGCGCGACGTGGTTTTAATGGCCACTGACGAGATCAACGCCGCTGGCGGCGTACTCGGCAAGAAGATCGAACCCGTGGTTGTCGACCCGGCTTCGCAGTTCAATACATTGTTCCCCGAAAAGGCCAAAGAACTGCTGAACGAAAAGAAAGTCGCCGCGGTTTTTGGCTGCTGGACTTCGACCAGTCGCGTTGCGGTGAAACCGATTTTCGAAGCCGCCAATGGCCTGCTGTTCTATCCGGTTCAGTATGAAGGCGAAGAACAGAGCCCGAACATTTTTTACACCGGTGCCAGCCCCAATGAGCAGCTAATCCCCGCCGCGGAATATCTGATGTCGAAGGATGGTGGCGCGAAGTCCAAATTCTATCTGCTGGGTACCGACTACGTCTTTCCGCGCACCGCCAACAAAGTGCTAAAAGCGTTCCTGAAGTCGAAGGGCGTTCCTGACGCGAATATTGTTGAGGAGTACACCAATTTCGGCTGGAGCGACTACCAGACCATCGTCGGCAAAATCAAAGCTTTCGGAGCTGGCGGCGATGCCTGCGTGCTGTCGACCATCAACGGCGACTCGAATGTGCCGTTCTACAAAGAGTTCGCCAATCAAGGCCTGACCGGTGACAAGTGTCCGATCATGGCGTTTTCGGTCGCCGAAGACGAATTGCGCGCGATGGACACCGAAAAACTCGTCGGCCACTTGGCCGCATGGAACTATTACCAGTCCATCGATACGCCTGAAAACAAGAAGTTCGTTGCGGCGTTCAAGGCTTACTGCGTGAAGAACAAACTGCCCGGCGGCGACAAGCGCGTCACCGATGATCCGATGGAAGCCGCCTACTTTGGCGTCTATGTATGGAAGGCTGCCTGCGAAAAGGCCAAATCGTTTGAACCGGCGAAAGTTATTCCCGCGGTCAACGGCCTCGAATTCGACGCGCCGGGCGGCAAGAAGAAGATGCACGCCTTCAATCACCACACCTATAAACCGGTTCTGATCGGCGAAATCCGCGCCGACGGCCAGTTCGATATCGTGTGGCAGACCAAGGGTCTGGTCGAGCCTGAATCGTATAGCTCGTTCCTGCACACCCCGGAAGAGCTGAAGAAGCTTACCGGTAAGTAATCCGTCGTACGAATCCCGATTCCGCTGTTGCAGCGGAATCGGGATTCGTCGCCGATGGCCGACCTGACGTCAACGCCGCGACGGTAATCGACCACCTTCGATTCCATCTCGCCGCTGCCGCCCGTGTTCATCAGCAATTCACCACGCGCTTCGTCCACCCTGTTCCGATCGTAGTGTGAACGTCTTGCCATCCTTCCCGAGCTTCGCCCTTCGCGCTCTCGTCCACTGCGCAGTATTCATCCTTCTGTCCATTGCTGCGTTACTACCGGCAGCCGAGGTTTCCCTTTCTAGTGACGCGACATCAAACACGGATAGCAGCGCACGTGCCCTGCTGAATCAACTCGCTGACGGTGACCGCACCGCGGCCCTGGACGCCATCGCCAAGCGCGGGGACGTACGCCTATTACCGGCGCTGGATGCATTTTCTAAAGGTATGCTGGCGCGCCGTGACGGCCGCATCGTGCTATTTGCTTCTAAGGTTGATATGACTGAGCAGGGGCAAGTTTATCCCGTTCTAGATGCATTGACGCAGAAGCCTGTGCCAGATGCCCATGGCGCGCCCCAATTCGAGATGTCGCTACCCGCCGACGTCATCAAGGCGAAATCCATCGAGCGCAAACGCATTCGTGGCATCGCCGCGGCACTGGAATTGCGCCATCCCGATCCGGCGCAACGGCGCAAAGCCATCATCACGGTTGCCGACAATGCCGACACCGAATTGCTGGAGGAATTACAACGCCAACACGACGAGGATATTCACGGGCCATACGCAAACCTACTGAATGAATCAATCGCCCGCATCCGTTTCGCCAAGGGCAGCGCCGCCGAAATCCTGGCGGCCACCGAAACTCTCGGCGGCCTACGTTCAACGCGCTCTTTGCCGGCCTTGAGCGACAAACGCAAACAATTGCAATCATCTACTTCTGCCAGCAGCGAAGAATCTAAATCCGCAGACATCCAACTTGGCGCCGCGCTCGATCGTGCCATCACCGCCATCGAAGCACGCCAACAGTTCGCGCGATATGTTTATCAGATATTTTCTGGCCTGTCGTTGGGCTCGATTCTGATCCTGCTCGCACTCGGCCTTTCCATCATTTTTGGCTTAATGGGTGTGATCAATATGGCCCATGGTGAATTGATGATGATCGGAGCATTCACCTCATTCCTAGTCAGCAAAGCTTTCGAAAGCTGGCTGCCGGGATGGTACGATTGGTATTTAATCGCTGCGATTCCCTGCGCCTTCCTAGTTTCCGGAATGGTTGGCTGGCTGATTGAAATGCTGGTGATCCGTCATCTCTATGGCCGGCCGCTGGAAACCCTGCTGGCGACGTTTGGCCTTAGTCTGATCCTGATTCAGGCCGTACGCGTCGGCTTCGGCGATAATCTCGCGGTTAAACCGCCCTCATGGCTGACTGGCGGAATCACCGTGACCGACGACATTGTGTTGCCGGCCAATCGATTGTTCATTATCGCTCTATGCGCAGCCTGCGTGATTGGCATGTATCTCGTAATTCGCGCCACCAGACTGGGCCTGCTATTGCGCGCCACTACGCAGAATCGCGCCATGGCCTCTTGCCTGGGGGTCGCGACCCGCCGCATTGATGGCATGACATTCGGCCTGGGCGCTGGCCTGGCCGGTATCGCCGGGGTGGCCGTGCCGCTCTATGACAAGATCTCACCGACCATGGGTCAGAACGTGATCGTCGAAAGCTTTCTGGTCGTGGTCACTGGCGGCGTTGGCAATCTCGCCGGCGTAGTGTGGGCGGGATTGGGGCTGGGATTTGCCAGCAAACTCATCGAACCATTCTTGGAAGTAGTCTTTACCAAAGTGGTAATGCTCGGTTTCATTATTCTATTCTTGCAGTGGAAACCATCGGGTTTGTTTCCGGCCAAGGGGCGACTTGCCGATGTCTGAGCCAATCGTTTCCGTCACCAGTTCCGTAGTAGATCCGCGCATCCGCAGGCTGCGTCGAAGAGTGACCATTGCCGTTTTACTGTTCTTTCTGGTGGTGGTGCCCGGCTTGGCCTGCATCGGCGCCATTGATCCCGCGAATGTCAATCGCTTGGGACGCTATCTCGCTTTCGCTTTGGTTGCAATTGGCATCGATCTGATCTGGGGCTATGCCGGCATGCTGTCGTTGTGCCAAGCACTGTTCTTTTGTCTGGGTGGTTATTGTCTGGGGATGCATCTCTGTTTGGCCGAAGGCGGTGGTGATGTGCGCCCGGAATTCAACAACATCCCGGCGTTCTTCTATTTCAATGATATCACCCATCTGCCAGCGTTTTGGGCACCATTTCGTTCTGGGCTTTTCGCGATTGCCGCAGGCCTCATTGTTCCCGTAATGGTCGCGACGCTGTTTGGCTTCGCGGTATTCCGCAGTCGCGTCAAAGGCGTGTATTTCTCGATCATCACCCAGGCCTTGGCCTGGGCGGCGTTACTCGCCTTCAACAATCAGAATCTGCTGTTGGGTGGCACCAACGGGATGACCAACTTTTACAAGCCGCTTTACAGCAGCTTTCCCTGGATCCTCGGCCTGTACCTAGCCAGTGCCGTAACGCTGATTCTCGCTTATCTGGCGTCTCGCCACCTAGTGCACAGTCGAGCCGGACGCGTGTTGCTGGCAATCCGCGACAACGAAAGTCGGCTGCGTTTCGCCGGCTTCCAACCGGTCCATTTCAAAGTGTTCGTGTTCGCAATGGCGGCGCTGCTCGCCGCCATCGGCGGCATGCTCTATACACCGCAAACCGGCGTCTTCGGGCCG
>JBBROQ010000223.1:0-4905 GCA_038229115.1 Planctomycetota bacterium
ATCACCATGCCCATCACCACTTGGCCAAGATCAAAGCACAACCCAGTCGCAGTCGCCGGCAGCACGTCTTTTGTGTACGGCGTCCAGTCAACGAACGGGATCGGAAAGATCTGCATGGTGCGGCCCAGCAGCGCGCTCGAGAGCGTCGGCAAACCGTAGTACAATAGCCCGAAGCCCATGCCTAACGCGCCGCCGATGGCGAACACGCGCCAGCGCCAACTGGGTCCGCTTTTCGCCTGACCGTCGAGATCATCAGCCAGTGCCAAAATGCCCTGCGCGCCGATCGGAGCGAGCGGGAACGGGAGCTTTTCGATGTCGCTGGTAACGCGAAACAGACCGTAGCCCAGCACGGTCGAATCGAGCTTCGAGAAGAACATTTTGAATGCGACCAAGCCCAAGGCCGGCAGCCAAGCGGCCTGGAAAAAGCTGCGTGTTTCGTAGGCGGCAGGATCGGTTGGCGCGACCCAGGATGGGAATTGATTGGCCAGGCCGAAGGACAGCGCGGCTTCGCTGCGCACCATGAACTGCGTGAACAGCGGCATGCTCTGCACGCCTTGGCTAACAATCGAGCCGGCCATGTAGAACAGCACGAACAACGTCGCGCGCGACATCTTCGCATTGGCGCGCTTGGCGATCTCGATGAACAGGATGACCGTCACCCACTGCGCCGCCGGACCGATGCCGGTGCCGGCGAGCAGCTCCATATAGAACGCGCCCGGCACCATCACCAAGGCGATGAACAGCACGCCAACAAACGACGACAGCGAGAAGCCGTTTTCGAAGGTGCTGGGCACCGTCATCAACGAGCGGTATTCCTCAAGTTCGCGATCCGCTTTACGGGCCATGGGAACTCGCTTCGCGAATGCCGGCGCACAGCGCTGGAAGCAACTGGCAGAGCAACAGGTCAGACATGCGCGGCCTCGGTGGTCAGCAGGCGCTCGGTTTCCTGTTGGTAGTGCTCGACGGTCTCGGCCGGCAGCGAGCGCCAGAGCAGGAACTGCGCGCGCAGATCATCAATGAACATGCGGTTGGCGCGCGCCCAGGCGCCGTCGGGGCCGTTGCGGCGGGTGAGCTCGACCACCACTTCGTCGATGCCATTGATGTCGCTGGGGCGGGTGAACATGCGGAAGCCTTGCAGCACGCCCAGGTCGAAAGGCGCCAGCGCGACTTCGGCTTGGATGCCGACGCGCTCGACTTCGCCGGTGCGGTCGGGGTTGCTGAACAGGCTGATCGCCTGCGCGCTGAATGAGCCCAATGAAGCGTCGCCGTGATTGGCGAAATGCTCGCGAATGAAACCCAGGATGCCGGCGAATCCGCGCGCCGGCACGGTGAACGGAAAGGTGAAGGTCAGGCGGTCGCCGTCGGCTTTCGGCATCTTCCATTTGCGGGCCACGCCGGGATTGGCCGAACGGCTGGCGGCCAGCGCCGGATAAATGGTGCTCAGCATCACCGTCGCCATCACCAGCAGGATGGTGACGATCGATGAGAACGAGCTGAAGTTGATCTCGGGCGCGTCGATCAGGCCGTAGCCCGACAGCACCGTCAGCAGCTTCGCCACCAGCTGGCTAATCAGATAGCCGCCCATGCCGCCAATCACCGCGAACACGCCGGATTCGGCGAAGAACAGCGCGCCGACATCCGGCGGCGACAAGCCCAAGGCGCTGAAGGTAAAAATCTCCTTTTGTCGATCGACGATCGAGCCCAACAGCGATGAGAAAATAATCAGCCCGCCCAATAACAGCGGCACCAGGATCTCGCCGAAGCCCGAGCCCGAGAGCGAACTGGTGAAAAAGCTGCGCGTCGCGCCCTCGCCGCTGCTGGCGTACACCGGGCCATTGAAAACTGTTGCCAGTTCGCGCGCACTGCCGGGTACATCGGCGCCGGGCTTTGGCCACAGAGCGACGAAGTTGACGTCGGCACCGGTGCGCTCGGCGGTATCGAGATCGCACAGCGCGACCAAATTGGCCGAGCCATAGGCGAAGGTCGATAGGTCAATGGCCTTGAACGCATCGCGCAGCCGCGCCGGATCGCCGCCGACGTTCTGGTTATTGGCGGCCATGGTGGCGATGAAGTTTGGCGGCAGCAGATGCGTGCCGTCGATATTCTCGAGCGTTTTGAGGAGCTGCGGATCGAAGCTGCCGGCGACGGTGAACGCACGCCCTCGAAACGTGATGCGATCGCCGATCGCCGCATGCAGGGTGCTGAGCGCCAGGGGCGACAGCAGCAGATTGGGCGCCGCGGGGTCGGCCGGTGCATT
The DNA here is from genome assembly GCA_038229115.1 of Planctomycetota bacterium. Taxonomy (GTDB): domain Bacteria; phylum Planctomycetota; class UBA11346; order UBA11346; family UBA11346; genus JBBROQ01. Next base: position 2,258 of record JBBROQ010000223.1, read on the forward strand.
GGCCGCACGCAAGGCCGCCGTCAGCGCGCCTAGGCGTTCCAATTCACCGGCGGAAAAGCCGAGCACGCCATCCATGCCAAGGCTTAGTCCGGTGGCCGGATTCAGCGCGATGATCGCTGCGTCCTTTTCGCCATTGAGCGGATCCTTAAACGCCGCGCGACGCACTTCGACGGTGAAATGCGCGGCGTAAAGCGTCTGCACGCTGTCGATCAAACGATAAGGCAGGCCTAGGAACGACGGTTGATGGAGTTCGATGCGGTCGCCGCCGCGTGCCGCGCCCAGGTACGACGTGACCACGCCCAGGTTGGAGGTGAACGACGCGAACACCAAAATGGTGAAGGTCAGCAGCACCACGGTCATCGCAGTTAGGAAGGTTTTCAGAGGTCGATTGCGCATGCCGGAAATGCCGATCAGGACCGCGGCGGCGATGGTGCTGCGTTCGTTCTGTTGGCCGTGCGCTTTTGAAGACAGACCCTGCATGGCTTTCAATTCGGTGCGGAATTTCCCCATCACCACGCTGATGACAAAGCCGCTCATGATGATGATCACAAACGCCAGAAAAATCACGATCGGTGCCGAGGCCAGTGCGAACGCCGGATGGGTGGCGTACAGCACGCCGAAAGTGGCGACGAAGATGCCGATGAAGCCAGTGATCTGGCGGTAGATCGACGTCGCGCCGATCGCCAAGCGTTCGGCTACGAACGCGAACGGAATACACAGCAGCAGCAGGATGATGACCGCCTGCATCAGATCATTGGCGCTGTCTTTCAGCGGCTGATGTACGCGATGGCCCAGGGTGTTGGCCATCAGTTCATGCGCCGCGGCGCTGCGGACTTCGCCATGTGCGCGTGCGGCGTCGGCCAGCGTCAGATGGTCGTTGGCAGTGGCCTGCAAATCTTCCAGCGCGCGGTTGGTGATGTTGTGCGTGCGCAGTTGTTCGAGGCGTTCCTGATTCAGCCGCGCGTAATCGTGCGCGGCGAGGCGGGTGGCGTCGAGGCTGAGCATCGCGCCAGGTTCGAGTGCGAAGCCGATGCCGTAGGCTTCGTTTTTGCCATGCGCCGCGCCGTTCATCAGATTGACGCCGTTGCCGAGATATTTGAACCGGCCCGGCTTGTCTTGGAAATACACGGTGCGATCGAGCGTGGCGACGGTGAAGGTTTTCTTGGCCTCGGTGTCGGTGCGCGCGGCGAGCAGTTTGGTCAGGCCACTGAAGCCATAGTCGTCGGGCGTGAACGCGCGCAGGAGGGTACCGCCGTGGCCATAGAACAGGCGGGCATTGAACAGCGTGGTTTTGCTGGTTTCGGCCACGCGTTCGATGCCGCCGGCGGCATCGAAGCCAAATACATGCACCTGCGCCGCCGGCTCCGGATCGCGCGGGATAGTCGGGATGAAGGTGAAACCGGCGGAATCAACGCGCCCGAACGGCAGGCGCGTGTGCCCAGCCTGCGCAACGCCATCGCGGCCAGCGCTGTCAGCCGGCAGCAGCATGGCCGCGACGATAGCGTTGCGCGCCGGCCCGACGATTTCTTCGGCGCCGCGCGCGGTGTCTTCGCTTTTCAAACCGGCGATGCCGGAGCCGGCACGGCTGGGGACAAAGCGGTCGTCAAACCAGTCCTGACGATTGAGATCAGTCGCAGTCGGCAGGCGCGGCGCGTTGAGCACCTGGCCTAGGAAGCCGCTCATGATCGGGGCCAAGCCGGCGAGCTCGCAGGGCTGCGCCAACGGCAGTTCATCGCCGTCCAACGGCGCGGCGACGGTCAAGAACTGCGCGCCATAGATGCCCAACGCCAACGCCTCAGAGGCGGCGCTTGAGCGGACGCCCGGCGTGCACAGCGCATCGCCGCGCAAACCGGCATCGGCGTCAGGCGTGAACAAGAAGGCGGTTGGGCGGGTCGGGAATGCCGCGGTGAACAGGTTCGCGAAGGCTTCGTGCTGTTTAGCGAACTGGCCCGGCGTGACGCGTTGATTGCCGGTGAAAAACGTGGCTTCGCCAAACGGATTCGCCAACCACGGTTGCTCCGCTGCCGCGAAATCGAAACCGAAATGCGCGATCACGGTGTCGTTGGCCAGCGCCAGTTCGAGCGTGCGAAAGGTCTGCAAATGGCCGCGCATAGTGGCGTATTCGCTGCGCGAGGCTTCGAGTTCGCGCACCAAGCGGTTACTGAGTTCGGTGAAGCGCGCCTGGTCGTCGATGTGCTCGGCGTTCACCTGCCGGCGCAGGTCGTTCCAACCTTTGCGCGCCATCGTGAGCTGCTCGATGCGCGCCCGCACCAGGCCGATTTGGGCGCGGTTTTCCTCGGCGTGATCTTTGGCCGCGACCGCGTCGCTCAGCAGCTTGTCGCGCAGCCGCAATTCGCGCAGTTCGTAGTTAAGTTCATTAACCTGCGCGATCAGCAGCACGCGCAGGCGCTGCACCAGCAGGCGTGCGTCCTCGCCGCTGGCGCTTAACAGTTGTCCACCCTGGACCAAGGCCAGGCGACGCTCGACCGCGGCCAGTTCGGTCGCGTACAGGTCGTGTTCCAGGCTTTCAATACTGTTGGCCGAGGTAGTGGCCTTGCGCGCGCGATCGACCACGAAATAGAACGCCCGCGCGCCGTCCTGCGCGGCGTAGTGGCTGCCCAAAAACAGGCCGTACACGCTGCGTGTGC
>JBBROQ010000224.1:0-4879 GCA_038229115.1 Planctomycetota bacterium
CGATGAAAGTCCTGTCCTACAATATCCACAAAGGCTTCGCGTTCGCGAACCGGCGCTTCGTATTGGCGCAGATCCGCAGTGCGTTGGCCAGCGTCGACGCCGACATCGTGTTCCTGCAGGAAGTCATTGGCGAGCATCATCACCACGCTCGTAAAGTGGTCGATTGGCCGACCGCGGCGCAATGCGAATTCCTGGCCGATAGTTTGTGGCCACATCACGCCTACGGCCGCAACGCGGTGTACGACCACGGCCATCACGGCAATGCGATCCTGAGCAAACATCCGTTTAGCGCCTGGGACAACATCGACGTCACCAATCATGCGCTCGAACGCCGCGGGCTGCTGCACGGCGTGATTGGCGGCGGTGCCGGCGCGCCGGGACTGCATGTGATCTGCTGTCATCTCGATCTGCTGGAGCGCGGCCGCCTCCGGCAGATTCAGCGTTTGGTTGAGCGCATCCACGCTGCCGTGCCCGCGGGCGAACCACTGATCGTCGCCGGCGATTTCAACGATTGGACCGGCCAAGCCGGCGCGCTGTTGGAACGCGAACTCGGCCTGATCGAAGTCCATCGTGCGGTCAACGGCGTGGCGGCAAAATCGTTCCCGGCCTGGATGCCGATGCTGAAGCTCGACCGCATGTATTGCCGCGGCCTGACCCCGGTGCGGGCACAGGTTCTAAGCGGTCCGCCGTGGCGGACGTTGTCGGATCATGCAGCGCTGTTTGCTGAGCTTGAGATGCCGAGTTAACGCTGATGCGCTGAACCGGCCCGCGTGCGCGCTCGTATGACATCCGGCGCAGTGCGGCTTGCGCATGTGCAAGGCGTTGGCCTCATCGCCGGCCGCGGTTAATGACGCCGCATTGGAGAAAGTCCGCATGCGCTGGTCGCTCAATCTTGTTGCGTTGGTTCTGCTGATGTCGGTTGGCGCCCTGCTGTCGTCATGCGGCAAGAAAGCCGAAACACCGGTGAAAACCGCGGTGCGCTATCCGGTTGAGGTAGCGCCGGTCACGCTGCGGCCGTTGGCGCTCGACCTGACCGCCACCGGTAGCGTGCAGGCGTTCGAGACCGTGCGCATCACCGCGCTGGTCGCTGGCTCAGTGCAAAAAGTCATGCTGCGCGAAGGCGCGACCGTTTCCGTCGGTGACATCGTGGTCGAGATCGATCCCGAGCATTACGCCATCGCGGTCACTACCGCGCAGGCCGGCGTAGCGCGCGCGCAGGCGCAATTAGACGACGCCAAAAACGGCATGAAGCGGCGCGAAGACCTCGCGCAGACCGAGGGTCTGATCCGCGCCGAAGATCTGGATCAAGCGCGCACGCGGGTGCAGCAGGCGGTCGCCGAGCTGGCGCAGGCGCAGGCCAGTTTGGCTGCGGCGCAGTTGGACTTAAAGCGCGCGCACGTCGCCGCGCCGTTGGCCGGCGTGGTGCAAAGTCGCGAGGTCGACACCGGCGCCTATGTGCAGCCGGGTCAGCAACTGGCGACGTTGGTGCGACGCGAACCGCTGCTGCTGCGTTTCAGCGTCGATTCGGAACAGGTCGGCCTGCTGCGCGTCGGCGCGCCGGTGCGCCTGCGCGTGCCCGGTCAGGCCGACGACTTTGGTGCCGCGATCACGTTGGTCAGCGCGGTTGCCGACCCGGCCACCCGGCAGGTGCTGATCATGGCCGAGATCACCGACCCCAAGCGCGAGCACATCGTCGCCGGCACCTTCGCGACGGTCACGATTCCAGCGGCCGCACCGCACGACGCGATCATGGTGCCGGAACTCGCGGTGCGGCCAAGCGAACGCGGTTTCCTCGGCTTCGTCATCGTCGGCACCGGTGCGCAGGCGGTCGCGCATGAGCGGCTGCTGACCACCGGTTTGCGCGCGCGTGACGGCAGCATCGAGATCCGCGCGGGCCTCACGGTTGGCGAACAGTTGGTAGTGCGCGGCGCCGAAGCACTGCGCGACGGTGTGCCGGTGGACGTGGTCACCAAACGCGCAGTGATTGATGACGACGAGGCTGCGGCCGGCGCGGCCGGCACGGTGAACCCCGCGCCATGAATCTCACCGATGTCTGCATCCGCCGCCCGGTGGTGGCCTGGATGATCATGGCCGCGGTGCTGATGTTCGGCGGCTATGGCCTGTGGCGGATCGGCATCAGCGAATTGCCGGACGTTGATTTTCCGGTGGTGAACGTGGTCGTCACCTGGCAGGGCGCCGCGCCAGAGGTGATGGAACACGAAGTGTTAGACGTGCTGGAAGACGCGGTCAGCCAAGTGCAGGGCATCACCGCGATCACCGGCAGTGCCAGTCAGGGCGTGGCCAGCGTGCTGATCGAACTCGACGTCAATCGCAGCGTCGATGTCGCGCTGACAGACGTGCAGTCGAAGATCAGCCAAGCGCAGGTGTTGCTGCCGAGGGACATCGACGCGCCGATTATTCAGAAATTTAATCCCGAGGATTTTCCATTCATGTGGCTGAGCCTGAGCGGGCCGTTCTCGCGTCAGGAACTCGCCGATGCGATGAAGTACCGGGTCGAAGAACGCCTGCAGCTGGTCCCCGGCGTCGGCAACATCGAGGTCGGCTCGCGCGTCGATCGCAGCATCCGCTTGTGGTTCGATGCGGCGAAACTCGAAGCGCGCAACCTGACCGCGAATGAGGTAATCATCGCGCTCGAACGCGAGCATCTCGAACTGCCTGCCGGTCGTCTGACCTCCGCCAGTCGCGAAGTGAATGTGCGCATTTTGGGCGAGGCCGCGGATCTGCCAAGTCTGCGTCGTTTGGTGGTCGGCGGCAGCGCAACGCAGCCGGTGCGCCTGAGCGATGTGGCGATGGTCGAAGACGGATTCGAAGACGTGCGCAGCCTGTTCCGCAACAGTGGTGTCGATGCGCAGGCGATCGGAGTGAAGAAACAACGCGGTGAAAATGCGGTCGCGGTGGCCGCGCGCGTCCACACCGAACTCATCGAGATCCGCAAGGCGCTGCCGGCCGGCATGGCCCTGGCGGTGAACTACGACGCGACCGTGTTCATCGGCAAGGCGGTACGCGACGTCGAACATGAACTGATGCTCGCGATCGCGCTGACGTCGCTGGTGTGCTTCCTGTTTCTGGGCTCGTGGTCGGCGACGGTGAACGTGGTCCTGGCGATTCCGATGTCGATTTTGGGCACGGTGTTCGTGCTCTATGTCTGCGGTTTCACCCTCAACACGTTCACATTATTGGCGTTGGCGTTGGTGGTCGGGATCGTGGTCGACGACGCGATCATGGTGCAGGAAAACATCAGTCGGTTGCGCAACTTGGGTCTGAGCGCGGTTGACGCTGCCAGTAAGGGCACCCGGCAAATCGCGTTCGCCGCGCTGGCCTCCAGCGTCGCCGTGATCGCGATCTTCGCGCCGGTCGGCCTAGTGCCCGGCGTGATCGGAAAGTTCTTTGCCCAGTTCGCGGTCGCGCTGTGCGTGGCGGTGGCGTTCAGTTATTTGGAAGCGGTGACCTTGGCGCCGGCACGCTGCGCGCAGTTCATGGCCATCGGCGCCGGCCGCGCGACCAACCGCTTTGCGCGCTGGAGCGAGCGTATGTTCGCGCGGTTGATCGAGCGCTACCTCAGCATTCTGCGCGTGGCCTTGGTCAGACCGTGGCTGACGTTAGGGATCGCCGCGGCGCTGTTCATCGGTTCGTTCTGGTTCCTGGCAGTGATGCCGAAGGAACTGACGCCGTCGCAGGATCAGGGCAGTTTGCTGGTGCGCTTAGAAACCACGCCGATGGCGTCGTTGGCGGAATGCGACCACATCGTGCGTCAGACCGAAACCTGGCTGAATGCGCAGGCAGAAGTTCTGCACTCGTTCGCGATCATCGGCGGCTTTGGCGGCACCGGCGTCAACACTGCGGTGATGTTCGTGACCCTTACCCCGAAAGAGGAACGCGCGGTCAGTCATCTGACGGTGATGGAACGCATGCGGGTCGAGTTCAATCGCTACCCCGGCTGCAAAGCGACGATCGATGATCTGTCCAAGGGCGGCTTCGCGCCGGGCCGCAATTATCCGGTCGATTTCTCGCTGCGCGGCAATGACTGGCCGGCGTTGGTCGCGACCGCGCAGAGCTTGGCCGAGCAGCTGCGCTCGCCGGCGGCGCTGCCACCGCCCGAGCATGCGTGGTACGAATTCTGGAAACGCAAAGCCGCGGTCGCGCCCAGCGACGTGTTCGCCGACGTCGACACCGATTATCAGCTCGGCAAACCGGAGCTGACGATCGTGCCTGATCGCGACCGCGCGCATGATGTGGGCGTGCGCACCGATGACGTCGCCACTGCCATCAATGCGCTATTGGGCGGGATCAAGATCGGCAAATTCACTAGCGGGCAGCGTCGCATCGACATGCGCGCGAATCTGCGCACCGACGATCGCCTGCGTCCGGAAGACCTGGCCAGCAGCAAGATCCGCGCTGCCGACGGGCGCTTAGTACCGCTATCGCAATTGGTGACGATGCGCGAACGCGGCGTGCTCCAATCCATCGCGCATCGCGATCATGCGCGCGCGATTTCGGTGTTCGCCAATCTCAAGGACGGCCACGGCGAAAGCGAAGCCGGACAACTCATCAGCGAACTCACCGCGAAGCTGCCCGACGATGTGTTCCTGGTGCAGCAAGGTGCGTCGAGGCAAACCGCCGATGCCGGCATCGCCTTCCTCGCCACCTTCGTGATGGGCCTGCTGTTCGCCTACATGGTGTTGGCGATGCAGTTCAATTCGCTGACCAATCCTATTAACGTAATGGTGATCCTGCCGCTGGCCCTGACTGGCGCGGCGGCGTCGCTGTGGCTGGGTGGTTTCAGCCTGAACACGTATTCGGTGATCGGCGTGCTGCTGCTGATGGGGCTGGTAAAAAAGAACTCGATCATCCTGGTCGA
>JBBROQ010000225.1:0-4872 GCA_038229115.1 Planctomycetota bacterium
AAGAATGAAATGTTTTCCGGTGGCCGGATCGCGCCAGATGGCATCGCAGACCACCATCGCGAGCGGGTATGGCGCGGGGCTGTTCATGGTCGTTAGCGGCTCAGCGCGCGTCGGGATCGTAGCGGTCGATGGCCCGGCTGACGACGGCGGCCAAGTGCGGCTCGGCGTTGTGCAGATCGGTGGCGTCACCGCCGACCGCGGTGAAGAAATCCGCGCCGGAGACGGTCGGCTTCAGCCCGACGGTGACGAACGGCATGCCGCTTAACACGATGCCGATCGCCTTGCGCTGCGCTTCGGTGAGGTGTTCGAGACCCGGCAGGATCGGATCGGCGGCGGGTTTGAACGCGCCTTTTACCGGAGCGTTCTTGTTGCCGTCTTTGGCCGGCACGCGCGCCGCGGCGACTTTCATCGACTGGTCGGTCGTCGACGTATCGGTCGCCGGTTTGGTGGCGCCGGGAAAGCGGATGATCTTGTCGTCGCCCATCGTGGCTTCGTCCTGTGGGTGTGCGCGGGAGCGTGCCGGCGCAGCTGCCGTCGCAAGCACGCAGCACCGGCGTCGCAAGCACGCTGCGCTTGGCGTGACGGACGTAGCCGCGAGGCTGCGCGCGTGATGACCAACGACGCTGAGCCGAACATTCTCGCCCATGCCTGCGTGGTGTTGGTGCGCACGCAGGGCCCGGTGAATCTGGGCATGGCGGCGCGGCTGTGCGGAAACTTGGGTATCACCGATTTGCGTTTGGCCGCGCCGGTGTGCGAGGTGAACTGCGAGGACAGCCGCAAATTTTCCACGCATTCGAAGGAGCTGATGCTGCATGCGCCGATCTTTCCGGATCTGGCCGCGGCGGTCGCCGACTGTGGACTGGTGATCGGTTCCAGCGCGCGTTCGCGCACCGCCGAATTAGGTCCGCCGCTGCGCCCGCATGAAGTGCCGGAACTGCTAACCAGGCGCCCGGCGAAACGCTATGCGCTGGTGTTCGGCAATGAGGCCGACGGCCTGAACGATCATGAACTGCGCTGCTGCCAAGCGTGGATGCACCTAGACACCTTCGGGCCGAACAGCAGCTACAACTTGGCCAGTGCGGTGGCGATTTCGCTCTACGACATCGCGCGCGCGAATCCGCGTCCGGCGGTGGATGCGCCGATGGCAGCCGGGCGCGAGCAGATTGAAAAGTTATACAGTTACTGGCGCGCGACCCTCAGCCGCTTTCAGTATTTTCGCCGCACCGACGAAGACCGCTTCGCGCCGCAGTTGCGCAAATTCATCGGCCGCCTGCACCTGTCGACGCACGACGTGCAGGTGCTGTGGGGGATGCTGGCGCAGTTTCATTATTTCACGTTTGGCGACCGCGGTTCTGAAACCGCTACCAACGGCACCGACCCGGAGAGTGCTGAAACGCTGGTAAAACCAGGCGTTTCCGAGCCGACGCGCGTTACGGAATAAACCGCGCCACCGGCATGCGCCGGCCGACGCCGAAAGCTTTGCCGCTGACGCGCAACACCGGCGCGCTTTGCCGCCGCTTGAACTCGCTGATCTCGACTAAGCGCACGATGCGGCGCACGGTCGCGGCATGTTCGCCGGCCGCGATCAGTTCATCGACGCTCTGCTGCCGCTCCAAAAAGCCGAACAGGATCCGATCGAGTTCGGGATACGGCGGCAGGCTGTCCTGATCGGTTTGATCGGGGCGCAGTTCGGCCGACGGCGGTTTGTCGATGCTGGCCAGCGGAATGCGCTCGCTGCCGGCGACCGCGTTCAGGTGGCGCGAGAGCGCCCACACTTCGGTTTTGTACAGATCGCCGATCGGCGCGAGGCCGCCGTTCATGTCGCCATAGATAGTGCAGTAACCGACCGCGAGCTCGCTCTTGTTGCCGGTGGTCAGCGCCATCGCCGAGAGCTTGTTCGCGACCGCCATCACCAGGACGCCGCGCAGGCGCGATTGCAGATTTTCTTCCGCCACATCCGGCGCGCGGCCGGCGAACACCGGCGCGAGTTCGTTCAGCATGGTGTCGAAGCCGGCGGTGATCGGCAGCGTGTGCGTGCGGATCTTCAGCCTCTCAGCCAAAGCCTGCGCATCAGTGACGCTGCCGACGCTCGAATACGGCCCAGGCATCAGCAAGCCGATGACCTGATCCGCGCCCAGCGCATCGACTGCCAACGCCGCGACCAAAGCCGAGTCGATGCCGCCGGACAAGCCCAGAACGATCTGTTTCTGCCGCGTTTTCGCACAGTAATCGCGGATGCCGCAAATCAGCGCCGCGTGCACATCGGCCAGCGGAAGGGGCTCAACGGGCGGTGCGATGGGGGCGTTGAGATCAGCGATCACCACGCCGGCGGACCAGCGCGGGCCGGCTGCAAAAAATTGTCCGCCGGCACCGATGACGCACGAGCCGCCATCGAACAGCAGCTCATCATGCGCGCCCACCTGATTGCAGTACGCGACCGGCGCGCCGACCCGCTTTGCCACCGTCGCGACCAACTGATGCCGCAGCGCTGGCTTGCCGGCCTGATATGGCGAGGCCGACACGTTCACCACCAGGTCGCACGCGCCGACCAATTCGCGCAGGGGATCGACCGCATAGCGCAGCGAACTGCCAACAGAACGCAGGCCGATCAGCGCGTCGTTCCAGATGTCTTCGCATACGGTCAGCCCGATGCGCAGCCCGGCGAGCGTGACGATCAGGGGCGCGCTGCCGGCGCGGTAATACCGCGCATCGTCGAACACGTCGTAGTTCGGCAGCAAACGTTTGTGATAGCTGCCGACGATGCGGCCGTCGGCGCAGGCGACGAGGGCGTTGGCGTGCGCGTTGCCGGCTCCCGGTTCCAACGGCTCGACACATCCGATCAGCGCCGGCAGCGGCAGCGTGCGCGCCAGTTCCTGAACAAGCTGCCATTGCCGCGCGACCAACGCCGGCCGCTCCAACAAATCGCGCGGCGGATAACCGCCGAACGCGGCCAATTCCGGCGTGATCAGCAAACTCGCGCCGGCCGCTATTGCTTGATCGGCAGCGCGACGAATCGCGGCCGCGGCCGCATCCAGGTCGCCGATCACGGTGTCGAGTTGTGCGAGGGCGAGCTTCATGGGGCGGCGGGCGTGGCGGTCTTCATGGCGGTCATAGAGAGGAAGGATGCTTGGTCGCACGCGCCGCAGCGCAATCCTGCGCGCTCATGTCGAGCGCTCTGCTTTTCTCAAACTGCCGTGAGCAGCGATGCTGGCGCTGATCGCGCGCCGCGCGCTGGCCGGCGTGTTCGTGTTGTGGCTGGTGCATCTGGCGACCTTCGCCGCACTACGTGCGATGCCCGGCGATGCGTGGGGCGATCTGGCCGGCGACCGTGAATTGCCGGCGGCGGCAGTCGCGCGGCTGAAGCACCTCTACTTCCACGATCAACCGATTCTGGCGCAATATATCGCTGATCTGAGCGACAAACTGCGCGGCGAATTCGGCTACAGCTTGAAGCTCGCGCGCGGTCAGGCGGTCGCCGGTTTGCTGGCGCGCGCGGCGCCGGTGTCGCTGAGTTTGGGTTCCGGCGCGTTGTTGGTTGGGTTGTTCCTGGGCCTGTTCGGCGGTGCGTTGGCTGCGCGACGACCGGGTGGAAGCATGGACGCCAGCGTGCGTGGTTTAGCGACCTTGGGCGTCAGCGTGCCGGACTTCGTGTTGGCGACGTTGCTGCTGATCGTGTTTGCGTTGGCGTTGGGCTGGTTCCCGGCCGGTGGGATTGCGACGCCATCGGCGATGGTGCTGCCGATCGCGACGCTGGCGTTGCCATTGGCGGCGGCGATCGCGCGGCTGACGCGGGCGAGCCTGATGGGCGAACTGCGCGCCGACTTCGTGCGCACCGCGCGCGCGAAAGGCGCGGGCGAAAGCAGCGTGATCGTCGACCACGCTCTACGCCCGGCGTTCGGTCCGGTGCTGGCGTATCTGGCGCCCGCGGCGGCGAATCTGCTGACCGGCGCGATGGTGGTCGAAAGCCTGTTTGTGATTCCGGGCCTGGGTTATTACTTCGTCGCCGGCGCCCTGGCGCAGGACTGGCCAGTGGTCACCGCGGCGGCGTTGGCGTATGCGGCGGCGTTGGTGATGCTGAATTTGGCCGCGGATCTGGCGCTGGCGTGGCTGGATCCGCGCACGCGCTAAACCACGGTTTCTACCGACGTTTCATCGGCCTAAGCAGAGAATCATCGCCGCGTTATAGACCGCGTGGGTCGCGATCGGGGCCAGCAGCCAGCCGGTGCGTTCGTAGGCGATCGCGCACGCCACGCCCAAGCCAAACACGGGCACCATGCCCAGAGTCGGATGGATCACCGCGAACACCGCGGCCGATGCCAACGCCGCCGGCCACACGCGCAGGTCGCGGCGCAGGCCGCGAAACAGCAGGCCGCGGAAAATGAATTCCTCGCACAACGGCGCGAGCACCACCGTCAGCAGCACCAACACCCAGCCGTCGATGTCGCCCAGGTGCGCCTGTGCCTGCGCGTCGGTCAGCATTTCGCGCAATACGGGCAGATGCGCCGCCAACGCGTCAAGGCTTAACAGATAAGCGACGCCACCGGCGGCGGCGACCAGACCAGCGAGGATGCCGGTGAGACTGCTGCGCAGCAGGGTGCTGCCGGCCGTGGGCCGCAGCCCAACCGCGCGCCACAAATCCGGCACCTGCGCCCGCCACAACATCCACAACGTGCCCAACGCGGTCAGGCCGCCGGCAGCTCCGAACGCGATCGTGATCGCCACCGGCGCCGCGCAGCCCGAAGCCAACCGCATGCCGCCACACAGGCCCTGCAGCACCAGACACGCGAACGCTGCCCACGCGCCGTCAGCCAGATCGACCCGTCGCGGCGGTGCGTCGAGCGGCTCAAAAATGTAGGCCACACCATCGCGCAG
>JBBROQ010000226.1:0-4830 GCA_038229115.1 Planctomycetota bacterium
GCCCCATTGAAGCAAGCATGGGCGACGCTGTTGCGCTGGTGACAGGCTGATTTCCGCGAGTTCATTCTCGCGGCCCCATTGAAGCCTGTTGCGCGCATCTTCGATGATTTGGTCAACGCGCATTTCCGCGAGTTCATTCTCGCGGCCCTATTGAAGCGACCAGCGCTGCGAGCACCGTTACTGCGTCGGCTGCTAAATTTCCGCGAGTTCATTCTCGCGGCTCCATTGAAGCTACCGGATAAACCGCGCAAACTGGTGCCGGTCTGCTATTTCCGCGAGCCCCTGAAGAAAGCTGCGCCCGAGCGGTGACGCAGAAGATCTTTTTGCAGTCGCCAGTTCTGGCCTAGTTGCAGCCTCCTTGGGCTATTTCCTTACCTCAGGACCAGTCGTTACACCCGCCGACGAAGTCGCAATCCAATCCGATGGCCAACGGGCCACTCGGCGTGCCGGGGTTACCGACCGGCTCGCTCAGGCTACGGTTTCAATGCAATGGGACCGCCGATGAGCCGGCGCCGGGCTGACGCCGTAGCAAACTCGCGGTCCAGCCCATACTCGCGCCAATGGCCCGCGCGACGCTGCAGCTGAAACTGAACAAAGGCCAACTGATCGACGGTCGGTACGTGATCATCAAGAAGTTGGGCGAAGGTGGATGCGGCAGCGTGTATCGCTGTCGGCATGTGCAGCGGCCGGATCTTGAGGTGGCGATTAAAGTACTGGAAAACGCGGCGGATTTGCCGCGTTTTAAGCGTGAACAAAAAGTTTTGAACAGTGTCCGCAACGCACACGTCGTGCGGCTGCTGGATCACGGCACGCATGATCGACATCCGTACTTGGTGCTGGAATTCATGGACGGCGGCAGCCTGCGCGAGTTGTTGAACAATCGTGGGCGGTTGAGCCCGGAAGAAGCGTGTTGGGTGCTGGTGCAGGCGGTGCGCGGGCTGCGCGCGTCGCGCACGGTGCATCGCGATCTGAAGCCGGAAAACCTGCTGGTTGGACGCGGCCGCACCGGCAAGGGCATCGCCCTGATGGTGGGCGACACGCGCAAAGGCGCGGTGGTGAAGGTCGCCGATTTCGGTTTGGCTAAACAGCGCGACCCCAGTCAGACCGCGCTTACCAACACTGGCCAGATCATGGGCACGCCGTTGTACATGAGCCCCGAGCAGTGCCGCAACACCCGCGACGTGACCACGCAAAGCGACATCTACGCGTTGGGCGTGTTGCTGTTCGAGATGCTGTTCGGCAATCCGCCGTTCGATGCCGACAACGCCTACGACATCATGGCCAAGCATTGCAACGACGAGCCGAAGATTCCGCGCAATCTGGATCCGCGGTTGCGCACGGTGTTGGCGCGGACGCTGGCGAAGAATCCGAAGGAGCGTTACCGCTCGCTGTTGGCGTTGGAACGCGACCTGGCCGCGATCGCCGGTTTAGGCGAACCCGAAGCCGATCGATCCAAAGCGCCGATGTGGATCTTCCTGGCGATCGCGACGGCGGCATTGGCGGCAACCGGCTGGCTGCTGCGCGAACGCGTTGTCGAATTGCTGTCGCACTGGTGGAACGGCACCGGCTGAGCCTGTAGCGCCAAAGCCGGCCCGGCCGTGCCCCCTGCCGTTTTCAACGCGCGCGCTAACGTCCCGCGCGTGCGCATCGAACCGACGGATATCGCCATCACCGCGTGGCTTGATGGCGCGGTGAATCATGAACGCCGCGGCACCTTCGCCGAGATCAAGCTGGAGCGCATTCAGCGTTTCGTGCGATTTCTGCCGCTGATTCCTGCGCCTTGTGCATTCGTCGGCACCAAGGGTAAGGGCAGCACGGTGCGCTTATCCGAAGCCGCACTGGTCGCGGGCGGCGCGCGCACGATCGCCTTCACCAGTCCGCATGTGCACTGCCTGCGCGAACGCTGGCGCATCGACGGCAAGGTCGCCAACGCAGCAATCATTGCGACGCATGCCAGCACCGTCGATGACCTGGAGCGCCGCCACGGCGAGATCCTGACCTGGTTCGAACGCACCTTTGCGATCGCGTGCCTGTTGGCGGCGGCGCGGCCGGACACACATTTTTTATTAGAGGCCGGGCTTGGCGGGCGCCTGGATTGCGCCAATGCGCTCGACTGCCGGATCGCGGTGGTGACGCATCTGTCGCACGATCATCGCGATGTGTTGGGGCCGACCCTGACGCATATCGCACGGGAAAAACTGGCGGTCGCGCGCGCGGGAAGGCCATTGTTGATCGCGCCGCAGACGCCTGCGGCGCGCGCCGCAATCAACGCAGAACTGCCGCCGGGCGTGACGCCAACGTGGATCGCGCCGTTAGCTGAACCGATCGAGCTGGCCCTGGACGGCGCACATCAGCAGGACAACGCCGTCACCGCGTTGGCATTGGTGGCGGCCATCGCGCCGACCATCACTAACGCGACCGCGCGCGCCGGCATGGCCACCGCGACGCTCGCCGCGCGTTGCCAATTGCTGACCTTGGGCACGCGGCGATGGCTGATCGACGGCGCGCACAACGGCCCGTCGATCGCCGCCACCATCGCGGTCGCGCACGCGCGTCTGCGGCCGGGTTGGATAGTGGTGCTGGGCTTCGCCACTGACAAAGAAGCGGATGAGATCCTGGCGGAAATTCCTGAGAAAACGCTGGTGCTGCGCTGTGGCTATCAGTCCTCGCGCGCGCGCGGCGCAGCGCAGTGGCCGGCGCGCGCACAGGCGTGGCCGTGGCATGAGCGCATTGCCGAGGCCCTGGCCGCGCTGCCTGACTGCGATGTGTGTGTGACCGGAAGTTTCTATTTAGCCGGCGAGACGCTGGTCGCGCTCGGGGTTGCACCGCACTCGCCGGAAGGCTGAGCCGCAAACCGTTCGCGGCAGCGTTCGTATCGGTCGCTCCATTCGTTCAGTGCCCGGCGGCACGCTCGTTACGTTTGCATATTGGCGCGTGTGACGCTCAACCCAACGCGCGGCAATGGCCAAGAATTACCTGAGAAATCAGCGTTTTTCCTGAGGTACGCTGGTTCCGATGGAGACCCTCATGCGCATCGACAAAAGTCATTCCAGATCAGCCGTGATGCTGTTGGCCGCGCTGTTGGCCATCAGCGCACCGGCGCGCGCTGCTACCGCCACCGACAGCGTCGTCATCAGCAGCGACGTGGCCGCACCGGCCGTCGGCCAAGCGTTCACCGTGACGATAACGCTCACGAGCGGCGCCGGATTTTCGGTGTGGGGACATGCACTGACCTGGAACACCGCAAAAATCCGCTTGAATAGCCAACCGACCATCACTTCGCCGTTTGGCTTAGTGGTTTCCGATTCGCGCACCTTACCTGAAATCCAAGCCAGCGGCGAAGTGCGCACCGGCGGCTATTACGAAGCCGCTGGCCCCACGTATCCCAACAACACCGCCGGCACCGGCGCGATCGCGCGCTTCACCTTCACCCGCATCGCAGCCGGTAGCGCGGCGCTCGCTTGCCCGAGCTACGCCGCTGGCACGCCCTTCGGGTTGGTGCTGTATACCGCCACTGGCACCCAGCGCCTGCCCACCGCCAGTACGTTAACCTTGACCGATACGAGCACCTCGCAGGTCGCCACGCCAAGCGTCAGTCCCGCCGCGGGCACCTTCACCAGCGCGCAGTCGGTGACGCTCAGCAGCTCGACCGCGGGCGCAGCGATCCACTACACCATCGACGGTTCGACACCAAGCGCAGCGTCGCCTACCTACACGGCCGCCATCACGATCGCCACCACCGCCACCCTCACCGCCATTGCGACGAAAAGCGGCATGAGCGACAGCGCCGTGGCCACCGCAACATTCACCATCAGCGCCAGTGGCGGCGTCGCGCCGATCACGCCACCGGCCAGCAGCAATGGCGGTGGTGGCGGCTGTGGACTGGGCTCAGGGTTGGCGCTGCTGGGCACGCTGGCGCTCATCACCCGTCGCCGTGCCGGGCACCCGACACCCGAAAAGGTGCGCTGACCCCGGCGACGACTTGCCGTCGAGGTGCTGCGCTCAGCATCCCGCGATGCCCAAACTGATCGACCTCGTTGGTAACACGCCGCTGTGCGATATTTCTGAACTCTGCGGCCGCCCTGGTGTGCAGGTGCTGGCGAAATGCGAGGGTGACAATCCCGGTTCATCGGTGAAGGATCGTGCGGCAAAAGGCATGATTTTGGGCGCGCTCGCGCGTGGCGAACTGCGCCCTGGCATGCGCCTGATCGAAGCCACCAGCGGCAACACCGGTATTGCCTTGGCAATGATTGCGCGCGCACTGCGCATCGACATTCACTTAGTGATGCCCGACACGCTGACGGTCGAGCGCACCCAGACCATGCGCGCATTCGGCGCGACCGTGCACCTGATCGATGGCACCATGGAAACCGCACGCGACTTCGCCGGCGCGCAGGTCGCCGAAACCGCCGGCCAGCCCGACGCATTTCACATGCTCAACCAGTTCGGAAATGTCGACAACCCGGGCGCGCACTACGCCAACACCGGCCCAGAAATCTGGCGCGATACCGCCGGTAAAATCACACATTTCGTCTCGGCCATGGGCACTACCGGCACCATCATGGGGGTCAGTAAATACCTGAAGGAGCAGAACCCGCAGGTGCAGATCATCGGCTGCCAGCCCAGCGACGGCAGCCAGATCCCCGGCATCCGCCGCTGGCCAAAAGAATACCTGCCGACGTTCTATGAAGCGGCGCGCGTCGATCGCGTGGTCGACATTCGCCAGCGCGATGCCGAAGACACCGCTCGGCGTTTGGCTCGCGACATCGGCTTGTTCACCGGGCCCAGTGCTGGCGGCGCGGCATGGGCGGCGCTCGAACTCGCGCAGAC
>JBBROQ010000227.1:0-4810 GCA_038229115.1 Planctomycetota bacterium
CGCGCGAGTTACGTACACTGCGCGCCAAAAACTACGATCTCGTGGTCTGCTCAAGTTTTTGGGCCGAGCGCAGTCACATCCTTAATGCCTTGGATGCCCGGCGAATCCTGCTGCCACAAACGAGTAATTTCATGGTCTTCGGCGCCGAGACGCCGCCGGCCTCGGAACGGACATGGGCCTTCTCACGGGCGCTGGGCCTGATCGGCGCGACGGTCACTGAGGACCTCCAGCGAACTCCGCTTTTGCTACCTACCGCGGCCCACCGCGCCCGCGCCGCTGAAGTGCGCAGCCTCGCCGGTTCAAAGAGAGTGATCGGCGTCATCACCCAAGCGCCCCTAGCGCCGCGGCGTTTACCGGCGGGCTTAATCAGAGAGGCGATCCTCGAACTGGCCGCGAAGGTGCCGTTGGTACTCGCGGTCTTTGATCGCTGGGACAATGGCTGGCAACGCTTCGCACACGATCATCCGGAAATGATCGTCGCGCGACCCGGCGATGGCTCACTTGATGAAGCCATCGGCGTGCTTCATGGCTGCGCCCTGTTTGTTGGTGCCGAGGGCGGAATCGGCCACCTTGCCGGGGCATTCGGCATTCCTAACGCACCGATCTTTACCTCTACCGCCGCAGAAGACTGGTTGCCCTGGTCACGCTCGCATCCGCTTGGCGGACGCGGCACTGCGTGCGCACCCTGTTACCGAAATTACTGCCCGTGGCGTCTGGAATGCCATGCCACGCTCAATGCACAGGAACTAGCGCGGCACTTCGAACGTGCTCTGGCAGATCACCATTCCGACGGTGCTATGCCACTCGCCGGAGGCGCGTCATTGTGAGAATCATAGCACGAGCAATCGAGTACATCGCGGCATGCCTGCGGATGCCGCTGGCGATCGCGCGCCATTTGCACCTGCTGACGACAATTGCGCACCATGCTCGCCACCGCGTACTTTTTCTGCCCAGCGGTCGGGTTCTCTGCTCGACCGTGCATGGCCACATGTTGTTCGTCGACCCCGAAGACCTCAGCCTTAGCCCCCGTTTGATGATGGACGGCGAGTGGGAGCCCGAAACCACACGGCCGTTGCTCGCCATTGCCGAACCCGGGATGAACGTGGTGGAAATCGGCGCCAACATCGGTTGGTACAGTGTGCTGCTGGCCAAGCGGATCGGGCGGCTTGGCTCGCTGATCTGCTTCGAACCGCATCTCGGGAATACGGCACTGCTGCGCGACAACCTTGAGATCAATGGCGTGCTGGGCCATTGCACCCTGCGGCACGAAGCCGTCTGTGATCGCAATGGCACCACGGTCTTTCAGCGCCTGTCCCGACACCGGGGCAGCGGCACCATTATCGCGCTTGAGAACATTGATCTCTCGCCATTGGGCGACCGTCCCGAAGCGGTCACGGTCGACACCATTAGGCTGGACGATGCGATACCGGCGGGCACTCGGGTTGACCTGATGAAGATCGATGCCGAAGGCGCCGAAGCCGCCATCTTTGACGGCATGAGCAGGATCATCGCCGAAAATCCAGATATTCGCCTGATTATTGAGGTCTCTCCGACCACGCTATCGAAGCAGGGCCGGGGCAATTGGCTGCAAGGTCTGCTCGATGCCGGTTGGTCGGCGGCGGTCGCGAATGAGAGCGGCGGACTCAGGCCCGTCCTGGCAGCTCCAAATCACGCCACCGACGTGTTCCTGCGCCGCAGGCCATGGTGAGCGAAACGCTGCTGCTCACGCTGATCGCTCCAGGAAGTGATCGACAGGGCTATTTCGCCTGCTGCTGGCGATATCGCGAACTGCTCTGGTTCTTTGCCCGCCGCGATCTGGTCGTGCGTTATCGCCAAGCCTTCCTGGGCATCGCCTGGGTGCTGCTGAAACCGGCGCTGGCCACCGGCGTTTTCACCATCGTGTTCGGCAAGGTCGCGGGACTGACCGGTCTCGGACTTCCGTATCCATTGGTGGTGCTCTCGGGAATGCTGGCCTGGAACTATGCGGCCACCTGCGTCATGGAGGGCAGCCATGTCATGGTCAACAACCCCGCCCTAATCACCAAGATTTGGTTCCCGCGACTGCTGTTGCCGCTGGCAGGGATGCTGCTGAATCTGGTCGACCTTGCCGTGGGCTTGGGTTTCCTGGCGCTCGTCATGCTGTGGTACGGCGTGGCCCCGGCCTGGACCGCGCCGCTGGCACTGCTGCCGTTGCTGGTACTGGGGATGGCGGCGCTCGGGGCCAGCCTGTGGCTGGGCGCCCTGATGGTGCGTTTCCGCGACGTGCGCGCGGTGGTGCCGGTGCTGATAACCTATGGCTTTCTGTTCAGCCCCGTTGCGTTCTCGGCGCATGCGGCGCCACCGGCGTGGCGCAGCTGGCTGTGGGCGAATCCGCTGGCGGCGCCGGTAGAAGCGTTCCGGGCCTGCCTATTAGGATCGCCTTTCCCGCCGACGTGGGCGTGCGTTTGGTCGGTGGTGATGGCGATAACAGTACTCTTCACCGGCTACCGTTTCTTCCGGCATTGGGAGCGCATCTTCGCGGACGTCCTGTGACGCCAGACGCGGATCTACCGGCAGAACTCGCCATTCGTCTGCGCGGCTTGGCCAAGTCGTTCCGGCGCACGGTGCAACTCGGTACGTCGGTGAAGGACGAATTCGTCCGGGTGCTGACGTTGCGCTTTTTGCGCGAACCGCCGCCTGCAGGTTTCACCGCGCTGCATCCGCTTGATCTGGATCTAAGACGCGGTGAACGGCTGGGTATCCTTGGCGGCAACGGCGCCGGGAAATCCACCTTTCTGAAACTGCTATGCCGTATCACCGCGCCGACTGCCGGGTGGGCGCTGCTGCGGGGTCGAGTGGCGTCCGTATTGGAAGTCGGCACCGGATTTCATCCGGATCTCAGCGGACGCGAAAACGTATATCTCAATGGTGCCCTACTCGGCATGAGCTTAGCCGAGATCAATGCGCGTTTTCACGACATTGTTGCCTTTGCAGAGGTAGCGGAATTCATCGATGCGCCGGTGAAACAATACTCAACCGGCATGTATGTGCGTTTGGCCTTCAGCGTCGCCGCGCATTTGGAGCCCGACATTCTGATCGTGGATGAGGTCTTGGCGGTGGGCGATGCAGGATTCCGTGAAAAATGTTTGGGCCGGATCAATGCCGCGGAAGACGTCAAACGCACGGTAATATTCGTCAGTCACGACGTCGAAGCAGTGCGCGCCGTGTGCACGCGGGTGATCGTGTTGGAGCACGGACGATTAATCTTCGACGGTGACGTTGATGCGGGAATTGCGCGCTATCTTTCGAGCGTCCACGCTTCGCCGACCTGACGATTAATTCCGCTTCGCCACCAACAACGCAATCCCGCCGCCCAAATGTTGGCGGTCATGCAATACGGTGAAGCCCGCGGCGGTTAGATCGGCGGCGAGTTGTCGGCGGGTGACGAAGGCGGCGATGGAGCGGGCGATGTAGCCGTAGACCGGGCCGTGGCCGTGCCACCACCAGCCGCAGATACGGCCGGTGATGGATAGGTAGCCGAGGAACAGCCAGCGCCAGGGCGCAAAACGCGGGCGGGTGAAATCGAGGATGCCGATGACGCCGCCGATGGCGATAACGCGGGCCAGTTCATGGAGGCTGGACGGATGGTTGGGGAAATTGCGCACGCCGTAACCGACGGTGGCGAGCATGACCTGCGCGTTGGATAGCGGCAGGCGATGTGCATCGCCGACTTCATAGCGGACGCGCGCGTGCGATCGGGCGATCGCGATCATGGTCGGGGCGGCGTCGATGCCGATAACGTTGATGTCCGGGCGCGCGTCGGCGATGGCGATGGCTAGGTCGCCGGTGCCGCAGGCGAGGTCCAAGGCGGTGCCGTTGCCGGCAGGTGCATGCGTCAGCACCGCCGCGATCAGTTCGCGTTTCCAGGCCGCGTCCATGCCGAAACTGAACCAGCGCGTGAAGCGGTCGTATTGCGGCGCGATTTCGTCGAACATCGCGTTGACGTAGGTTTGCCGGCGGGCCGGATCGTCCAGCCATTCGGCTTGCGGCATGTGCTTGAGCTCGGTCATGGGCGTTCCAACAAAAGTGCGTCGGCGGTGAGTCCGGGGCCGAAGGCGACCATGGCGATCGGACCGCGCCAGGGAAAGCGCAGGTGCTGCGCCAGGATCGCGATCGCGGTCGGCGACGAGCGATTGCCGGCGCGCATGAGTTCGCTGTAGCTGGGTTCCAGCGCGTCTTCGGGCAGTTCGAGTACCCGTGTGGCCGTGGCCAGGATGCGCGGCCCGCCGGGATGAATCGCCCAACGCGCGGTGTTCGGTGCGGCCGCGCCCAACAGTTGCTGCGCGAGGCCGGGCAACGTCGCGCCCAGGCTGCGCGGGATCAACGGCGACAAGTGCAGATGGAAGGCGTCGGCGCAGGTCGTCCATGCCATTTGATCGTCGCAGTCCGGCGCAAGCAGACTGGCGTCGCCGGTGAAGCGCAGACCCAGGCCGATAGAATGGTCACTGGCCTGAACCACGGCCGCGGCCGCGCCGTCGCCAAATAGCACCGCGCCCAACAATGCGTCGTCTTCGGGGCCGGGACGCAGATGCAGGGTCGAAAGTTCGCAGCACACCACCAACACCCGCGCGCCCGGCACCGCGGCGCAAATGTGCCAGGCCGCGCGCAGCGCCGGAATCGCGGCGTAGCAGCCCATGAAATTAATCGCCATGCGCCGCACGGTGTTGTTTAAGCCCAAGCGCTGCGCGAGGCGGATTTCCAGGCCCGGGGCGCTAGCGCCGGTGCAGGTGGTGGTGACCACATGCGTGATGGTGCTTAGATCTTCAATCCC
>JBBROQ010000228.1:0-4782 GCA_038229115.1 Planctomycetota bacterium
AGATGACGTGCGCGCCGGCTTCTTCCAGAGCGCGCGCCCATTTGATGTTGGCGGCTTCGTCGAAGCGCGCTTTGAGCTCGATCAACACCGTCACTTGTTTGCCGGCTCTAGCCGCCCGGATCAATGCCTTAATGATCGGCGAATTGCCACTGACGCGATAGAGCGTTTGTTTGATCGCTAAAACGTTCGGACAATCCGCGGCTTTTTCGACGAATTCCACCACCGGCTGAAAACTCTGCCAGGGATGGTGCAGCAAAACTTCGCGCGCGCGAATCGCGGCGAACGGATCTTCCCAATCGCCAGGCGACGTAATGACCGGCATCGGTTGATCACGCAGATCGGCACGGCCGACGATGTCCGGCACCGCGAACAAACAGGTGAGATCCAGCGGACCATCAGCCGCGACCACATCCTGCGTATCCAAGTGCAACGTTTCGACCAACCAACGTTGCAGACTGGCGTCGCCACCGCTGTGGATTTCCAACCGCACTGCGTCGCCGCGTTCGCGTGAAGACAATTCCTGTTCGATCTCGCTTAAGAGATCGGTCGCCTGTTCCTCGTCGATATCCAGCGCGCCGTCACGGGTGACGCGGAACAAACAGCGACCGTGCAGATCATGGCCGGGGAACAAATGATCTAGGAAGGACATCACCACATCTTCGACCAAGGCGTGACGTTTGCCTTCGCCCACCAACGCGACCAAACGCCGGCCGGCCGGCACCACCACCAATGCATTCTTCGTTTCTTTTTCCGCTGACGTTTCTGGCCCACCTTCAGCAACCAATTGCACCGCAACCACGATGCCGCGATTGGCGACCAACGGGAATGGCCGCGTCGGATCCACGGCCAACGGCGTCAGCACCGGATCAAGCTGATCATCATAATATTTGCGCAGCGTTTCCAAATCGGTCGGCGTCCAGCGCTCGGGCGGAACAATCTCAAATCCCGCTTCGGCCAACGCTGGCACCAATTCTTTGTTCCAGCACGCATACTGGTCAGCAACCAGTTTGTGCATCTGTTCGCGCACCGGCGCCAGCAATTGCGCTGCCACGCCATCGCCATCGTGGCTGAGCGCCCACAGTTCGGCTACGCGAACCATGACGAACTCGTCGAGGTTCGAGGCGACAATGGCCAAAAACTTTGCTCGTTCTAACAGCGGTTTGGTCGCGTCTTGCGCTTCTTCCAACACCCGGCGATTAAACGCCAACCAGGACATTTCGCGGGTGACATAACGATCTTCGCCGATCGGCAGCGTGACGGCAGGGCTCATCTCAGGTTCCTTCTCTGGGCACGATCTTGACGGTGAGGCCGTAGACCTCGTGAAACATCGTCGACTTGGCTTCGAGCGACCAGCGCTCTAGCGCGATTTGACGTCGGTCGACATGGATCAGCAATTGATCACGACTGACTTCGCAGCGGATTTTGCGGATGCGCTGCGCGCGTTCGACATCCAGTCCATAGGCAAGGCGCAGGATCGCGGCGAGATAACATACCACCACACGTTCGCGGCGCGGCAAAGCCTGGAATGTGGCGTGGTGCGGCTGCGGCGTGGCGCGGCGATGATAGCGCGCGATGTGTGCGACCATTTCTTTTTCAATCCAGGTCAGTCCGGCGATATCGGCAGCCTGGATCACATACATCGTATGTTTGTGCCGATTGCGCACGTTAATGAATGAACCCAGATCATGCACCAGCGCGCTGAATTCCAGCAACGTCCGTTCGCGTTCGCCTAAACCATGCAGCGCGGTGGTCTGATCAAAGATCTGCACCGCCAAGCTCGCAGTATTTTCCGCGTAGGGCACATTTCCGCCGTAACGCTGCACCAATTGTTTAGCCTCGGCCAGCAGATGGCTGGCGTCCAAATAATGCGGCCCGTGCGCACCCGGCATCAGGTCGGCCAATAGGCCATCGCGCAGCGTTAATTGCGGCACCAACACGGTTTTCGCGCCGGACACCGCGCACAAATGCCGGATCAAACTGGCAGCCGGCAGCAACCGCGCCGCCCCAAACTCGTCGGTGCCGCAGGCCTCGGCGCGCGCGGTGGGCGTCAGGTGCTGCATGCGCGTGAACCAGGCATCGACCGCGGTTGGATCCAGATGCGCCAAAAGACTGTCGTTTTCAGGCGAGAGCAACTGCACCAGCCGCCGTACATCGCCGCCGGTGACAACCAAGTGCTTCACTTTTTCATTAGGCAGCCGCGACAACATCATGCGCGCGGCGCCATTGCCGAAGCGGTCGATGGTGATGGCGAAATCGTTGGCGTCCTTCAAGTTTTCGAACTGCTCATAAACCCGAATCGCGCCGTAATGTTCGTCGACCGAATGAACCAACTTGCCGTTTTTCAGCAGGCTCATCACGGTGCTGCCGCCGCCAACATCGATCATCAATGTGGCGCCACTGAGTTTGGTCTGACAGCGGCCCAACAGCACGCGCAGGGCCTCGAAATACAGCCGCGCGGCTTCTGGCCCTTCGATGATTTCCAATTCAATGCCGAAGCGCGCGCGCAGGCGTTCGATCAGCACGTCAGAGTTCGCAGCTTCACGCAGACCGCTGGTGGCAACCGCACGCAAATCGGTGATGCGGTAATTGCCGGCGGCGGCAGTGATCGCGGCAAAAGCGTCGACCACACTGCCCAGCGCGGCGTGGTCCAAGGTGCCGCCGGTGAATCCCGGCGTGAGGTCGACCGGATAGACTAGGTCTTCCAGAATGCGCTGCTGATCGCCGGTGACTTCGGCCAGAAACGCGCGCACCGAACTGGTGCCGCAGTCGATCACCGCGACCTGACGCGGGCCGCCGGTGGGTTTCGCCAGACGTTCGCGGCGTGGCGAATGTTCTTCGTGACGACTGATGATGCGGGTGAGCGCGTCGGAACTCATGGCGACTCCAGTGCGAGCACGATCCAGCGGATTTTTCCAGCTATTCGCTGCGGCGCTTGCGGGTGCTGATCGTTCACGCGCCAACGCATGAGCGCAAGCATGGAGCCCGACGGTCAAGAACAGATGAAGGCTTGCACGTGCGCCCAACACCAGCACTGGCGCCCCCATTGGCGAAAAGCCGGCCTGCGTCACCATCCCCGACTATGCCGACCATCTGGGCGCTTTCTGATCTGCATCTGTCGACCTCCGGCGCCAAGCCGATGGATAAATTCGGCGACCATTGGGACCATCACGACGCGCAGATGGCCGCGAACTGGGACGCGGTGGTGCAACCCGACGACATCGTCCTGACGCCGGGCGATTTTTCCTGGGCCACGAAAGCGCATGAGGTGGCCGGTGACTTAGCGTGGCTGGGCGCGCGGCCGGGCTGGAAAATTTTGGTCAAGGGCAACCACGACCATTGGTGGCCGGGCACCGCGACCAAGCTGGCCGCGATCATGCCGCCGCGCACGTTTGCCATGAAAAAGACCGCGTGTTCGATTCACGACGTCGGATTTTTCGGTGCGCGCGGCGGCGATTTCGCGCCGCTGACGCGCTATGGCGATGCGCGATCGCAGGCCGAAGTCGATACGTGGCTGGATCGTGAAGAACAAGAACTGCGCCGCTCGATTGAGCATCTGGATCAGTTGGACGCTGCCGCCGGCCGCACGCGTGGCCTGCGCATTTGTCTATTCCACTACCCGCCGATTGCTCCCGGTCGGCAGGTCAGCCGCTTCACCCCGATCATCGAAGCCGCCGGCGCGACGTTCTGCATCTATGGCCATCTGCACGGGCGCGAAGTCGGCGCGGCCAAAGTCGAAGGCTTGTTCGGCGGCGTCAGTTATCGCTGCGCGTCGTGCGATCAGATCGGGTTCGCGCCGCTGAAGATCGCAGATCTTCCCTGATTCAGCATCGCCGAGATTCCCTGACCGCTCGCCGAGCGTTAAACGTCTGATTTTTCCGGTGCTTTCGCTTGCCGGAAAAAATCTAGGCGCGGCGGCACCAAATCCCGCCAGGCGCGGCGTAGCGCCAATCCAAGCACCAACGCAGCCATCGCCGCCAAGGCATACGGCGCCCACGGATACGGCGTCTCGTGCGCCAGCTGCCATAGTTGGCCCGCGCCCAACATCCCCGCGCTCTGCACCGCGAACGCCAACAGCAGCCGCCACCACGCGCGATGCAGCGCCCACCGGCCCCACAGCCGCACCGACCAACCCAACAGCGGCAAACAGAACACCGCCAGCCACGGCAGCGCGTTCATGTCGGGCCGTTCGGATACAGCCCGGCGACCCACGTGCCGTAACCGTTATAAAGCTGCGAATCGACGCGTGCACCGGTGTCGATCAGGCGTTCGCTGCGCTGCGACCAACGCGGATGCGGCGTGCCCGGATCAACATTGCCGGCAAGGCCGTATTCGCTTGGCTCCAGATCATTCCAGAAGGTGCCGGGCTGGGCCGCGGTCAGGGTCAGCCGAGTGATCGCCTTCGGCCCTTTGAAGCCGTATTTCCACGGCAAAACCAAGCGTAATGGATGACCGTTCTGCGGCGCCAGGCGTTTTCCGTACAGGCCACTGGCGAGGAACGCCAACTCGTTCATGGCCTCATCCAGGCGCAACGCTTCGTAGTATGGCCACTGAAAATAATGGTTCCGCTGCCCGGGCGCGCGCGTCGGGTCAGTGAAACTGGTGATCGCTACAAAGCGCGCGGCGGCGGTCGGCTCAACCAGCGCCAACAGCCGGTGCAGGGCCACACCTAACCACGGCACCGTCATCGCCCAGGCCTCGACACAGCGATGCCGATAGACTCGCTCCTCGACGCCCAGCGCTTCGATCTGGGCCAAATCGAAGGTGCGGGGCTTGCCCACCAAG
>JBBROQ010000229.1:0-4720 GCA_038229115.1 Planctomycetota bacterium
AGGTGACCTTGTTCGAGTTCGGCGAAGCGATGAAGGCCGACGCGGTGCTGCAACGCAAACTGCGCAGTTTGCCGAACGTCGAGGTGGTTACCCAGGCACGCACCACCGCGGTGATCGGCGACGGCAGCAAAGTCACCGCCCTGCGCTGGGAAAACCGGCTGTCCAAACAAGCGCTCGAGAAAGAGCTCGACGGCGTGTTCGTACAAATCGGCCTGTCGCCGAACTCGGCGATGGTGAAAGACTTGGTCGAAACGAATCGCGCGGGCGAGATCGTGGTCGATGCGCGCGGCCGCACGTCGCGTCCCGGCATCTATGCGGCCGGGGACGTGACCACGCTGCCATTCAAGCAGATCGTCATCGCCATGGGTGACGGCGCGAAGACTGCGCTCAGCGCCTTCGAGGATCGGCTGCGAGCATAAATATCTGCTGAAATCAGCGACCTAACGCGTCTTTACTACGTCGCGTGGCAGCATCCGCCGAATCGGTCCGCCCAGCAGCCGATAGCCCTCCGCCCGCGGGTCGTCACGTCGCCAAGCCAGGACGATGGTGCGCTGCGCGGGCTCGCCGCTGAGGGGGCGCAGCACCAGGCGACGGTCGTCCTCGCCGACGGCCAGGGCTGGCAGGATGGTGACCCCGGCACCGCTGGCGACGATCTGACGCAGGGTTTCCAAACTGGTCGCGCGGTAGTCGGCGCCGCTGGCGGGCGGGCTGGCGCGCTGGCACAGCGCCAGCGCCTGGTCGCGCAAGCAGTGACCTTCGTCCAACAACAATAAGCGTTCATGCGCGAGGTCGTCCGGCGCGATCGTGCTGCGCGCGCCCAGGCGATGGCCGCGGGGCAGCGCGACTAAGAACGGTTCGTCATAGAGTGCGTCGATCGCATACCGCTCGGTCATGCCGGCAGTCTCGGCGATGAGCGCCACGTCGAGGCGCTTCGTATCGAGCGCGCCCAGCAGCTCTGCCGTCATGCCTTCGCGAATCGGCAGCTCCAACGTTGGAAATACTTTTTCCAGCGCGCGCGTGACGATCGGCAGTGCATAGGGCGCAACGGTGGGAATAACGCCCAGGCGCACCGGGCCATAGAACGGCGGCTTAGCGGCGATGGCTGCGGTTTCTACCGCCTCTATTGCAGCCAAAGCGATGCGCGCTGCAGCGATCACCCGCTCGCCGGCCGGCGTCGGTTGCACGCCACCGGCTCCACGCTCGAACAACCGACACTGCATCTGCGCTTCCCAGCGCGCGACCAACGCGGACAGGGTCGGCTGCGAAATGCTGGCAGCCGCCGCGGCCCGTCCGAAATGCCGATGCTCGGCCAATGCAACCACATAGCGCAGGACCGGCAACGTGGTCGCCTTCGGGTCATAGATAGGATCAATGGTCATGAGCAGACCGTGCGTTGCCGAGCAGAAAGGCAAATGCCGGGGCAAAAATTCGGGCCTGGTCTAGCCGCCAGCAAGCTAGACCGCGGCGGCGACCGCCACGCGCTGACGATAGCAACCGGCGCGATCCAATTGCAGACGTTCGTAATGATCGTCGATGTTGAGCGTGGTTTCGGCCCCGCCCAGGAACAAGTAGCCGTCGGGGGCCAATAATTTGCGGATTTTTCCAAGGATTGCGCGTTTGGTGTCGACGTCGAAATAGATCAGGACGTTGCGCATGAACACCAGGTCGCAGTGCGGGATGCCGGTGTAGTTGTCGAGCAGGTTCAGTTCGCGGAAGTCGATCAATTTACGCAGGTCTTCGCGCACCTGCCAAGCACCGTCGACGTTACTGAAATATTTTGCCAGCAATGCCGGTGGCATGCCGCGCGCGACTTCCATCTGCGAATAACGCCCGGCGCGCGCCTTGGCCAAGACCTCACTGGCGAGGTCGGTGGCGATGAAGGTGATCTTCCAATTCATCAGCTGCGGAAAACGGTCGCGCAGCACCAACGCGATGCTGTACGGCTCCTGGCCGGACGATGCCGCACCGCACCAAATGTTGAGCGTGCGCGTCGCCTGCCGCTTGATCAGCAGGTCGGGCATCACGGTTTTTTCAAGCGCTTCGAACGGATACACGTCGCGGAAGAAGAACGTTTCGTTGGTGGTCATCGCTTCCAACACCAGCCGCGTCAGCGCACCGTGCGGCTGTGCGCGCATCTGGGCCACCAGCGCGCTGAGCCCGGCCAAGCCCGCCGCGCGCGCCACCGGCAATAGACGTGAATCCAGCAGGTAATTTTTATCTTCACCCAGGACGATGCCGGATTTCTCACGCACCAACTTGCGCAGGAAGTCCAACTCAGCGGTGGTCACAAGCGAGATCACGGACGAGCTCACGGGAAGGGGCACGCGGTCAGGGTACCTCCGGGTTTGCCGCGCGGCAAACCCCGGTCCGGACGACTAACGAAAGCGACAATCAGTCGAGCAGCCCAAGCCCATCCATCACCCGCTTCCACGCGTCGAGTGCCGCAGCAGGGATGCGCATTTGGTCGCCATCGCGGTGGCTCGGAATGGTGCCGTGCTCAAGCCGCTTGGCGATAAATGCGGGGCTGCGAGCGATACGGGTGGCGGCTGCGGCAGTGTCGATCAGTTCGCCCGGGGCGACCACCACGCGCCACAGGGCTTCGCGGGTCAGGTCATGACGGGCGGCCTTGCGGTCGCGCTCGTGCATCGCCGCGGCAGCGCGCAGCAGCTCGTCGGCTGGCGCGGCGCTGGCGGCCAAGCAGCGAAACCACGCGGCAGCGGCTTCGTAGGCGGGGCCAGTGCGGGCCTCGATGCGCGGCAGATGCGCACCGAACCACGCCGCGGCGGGTTCGGGCTGACCTGCGCGGATCGCGCAGTCGGCGAACCCCTGCACCAGTTCGATCAGCTGCTCGTCTTCGAGCTCAGGCACATCAATGAGCCGCGCGACGGTGCCAGCAGCGGCAACGATCTCGCCGGCAAGCATGCGCGCCCGCGCGATCGCCAAGGTCTCGGCCAATGTCGGCGACGGAAAAGTCGCCAGCGCAGTCGCTGCCCAATGCGCGAGGTCGACCAAGCGCTCGCCACCAGCGTTGGCGCTCGGCGGGCCGTCGGCGTCCGCGCGCACCACCGCGGTAGTCAAGGTGCGCCAGAACGCGCGGCGGCTTACGTCGATTGCTGGACCAACTTCGGGCCCGGCCACTAACTCGGGCCAGGTCCGTCCGCCCTGCGCCTGCGCCGCGAGTTCGTCGAGCGCCCGCGCAAGAGCCGGTGCCGCAGGAAACTGCTCACCACAGGCCAGTACCACCTGCTGCCGCCAGACCGTTTCATAGTGGCCGAAAAACAGCTGCGGAATGGTGCTTAGGCCGTGGTCATGCGCGAGCACCACCACGCACATGCCGACTGCGCCCGCGAGCATTGCGCGTGCCTGCCCGAGCGGATCCGCGGCGCCCTGGCGACGAAACAGCTCGACCACGTCGGCCAGCGGCCCGGTGCCATCGTGCAAGAAGCGGGTGCGCGCGCTGGTCAACGACGGCGAGAACGGGGCCAGAAACACCGCCTGAAAACGCGGCGCGCCGATGAGCATCGCCATCGGATCAAAGCCGCCGGGCTGGCCCATGCTCTGGAGTTGGTGCAGCAGGTCGTCATCAGCACCGCTGGGGGCGCTGGCTTGGTTGGCAGTCATGCCCGGACGGTAGACGACGCGCGCAAAACCACAGCAGTCGTGCGTTGGAGCGTTTTGCTGCCCAAACGGTCAGGCGCGAGCGCGCGTGCCGCTGCCGGTGGTTTCGTTGGGCGCGCCGTTAGCCGCAGGCACCGCGCGGGCGCGCGAACGACTGCCAGTACCCGCGCGCGCCACCGGCAACGGCAAATCGATGATGAACACCGAGCCTTTGCCGAGCGTGCTTTCAACCGTGATGCGCCCGCCCATCAGGTCGACCAGCCGCTTGGTGATGGCTAGGCCCAAACCGGTGCCGCCATATCTGCGGGTCATGCTTTCATCGGCTTGCACGAAGGGCTGAAACAGCCGCTCAAGTTGCGCTGGAGTGATACCGATGCCGGTGTCGGCGACGGTAATGCGCACCCAAGAATCCGGGCAGACATCCAAGCCGATACGCACCAGACCCGCCTTGGTGAACTTGACCGCGTTGCTGAGGAGATTTTGCATGATCTGCCGCAACCGTGCGGGATCGGCCAAACGTTGGCTTTCCAGTTCGCTGTTCACTTCCAGGTGCATGGCTAGGCCGTTGCCGTCGGCCTTCAGGCGCATCAGCGCAACCGTTTCTTCAACGATGCGCACCAGATCGCACGGGATCGATTCCAATTCGATGCGGCCGGCTTCGATCTTTGAAATGTCGAGAATGTCGTTGATGACCGCCATCAACGACTGCGCCGAATCGCGGATGGTGTCGACCTGCATACGCTGATCGTCGTCCAGTTCGGACTCGACCAGCAGTTCGGACATGCCCAGGACGCCGGTCATCGGCGTGCGGATCTCGTGGCTCATGTTGGCCAGGAACTGGCTTTTCACCTGATTGGCGTGCTCGGCCTGGGCGCGCGCGCGTTCAGCTTCGACGCGCGCACGTTCGGCCTGCGCGCGTGCGTTTTCGGTCGCGGCCGACGTCAGTTCGAGTTCCTTCAACAGACGATTGCGGCGCACGGTGTCGCGCGTCACCAACCACACCGCCACCGCCGACATGCCGCCAATAGTCACCATCAGCGCTGCAAACAGCATCAGAAATGGCCGCCGCACCAGGCCAACGATGCGCTCTTTCGGCACCGCC
>JBBROQ010000230.1:0-4705 GCA_038229115.1 Planctomycetota bacterium
AGTAGTCGGCCTGCGCGCCGTGTTGCAGCACCGGCTGCCACAGCGCTTCCTGCGTACGCGCCGGTTTGCGTGCGACCGTGAACGCGTGCGTGGTTTCGTCCCACAGATGCAGGTCGCCGTTGGCGATATAGAAGCGATCGCCGGGCAGCGCGATCGCGCGTTTAACAAAGTTGCTGTAGGTCAGCGGGCGCAAAAACAGCCGCTCTAAACGATCGCCATCGGCATCGATCGCCGGACGCGTACCGCGACTGCCGTTGGGCGATTCGACCTCGGGCTGCGGGAACTGAAACACCGTCACATCCCAGCGCTGCACGCCGCGAAAACGCCGCGTCAATTTGTCGACCACCACATTGTCGCCGGTGAAGAAACCGGGATCGCCGTAGAGCATTGGCTCCATCGAGGCGGTCGGAATGCGGAAGGCTTCCAACGCGAAATGGCGGATCGACATCGCCACCAAAAACGCGAACAGCCAGTTTTCGCAAAAGCCGTTGAGCCAGCGTTGCGGTTCAGGGAGCGAAGCTTCGAGCGCGGCGCCGTCGGTCATGCGCGGGAGTGTCGGGCGCATGCAGGCGAGTCCACCGCCAGCGCCACGGCTTTTACAAGCGCATCAGCTTCGGGCGCGCGGGCCCATCACGCGCTTCTCATTGGCCATCATCCAGAAGTGCAGCCGACGCATAATCCACGCGTCCTGCGCACGCGTATCCAAGCCCGCCGGCGGCTGTAACGGCCGACCAATACGGACTTCCACCAAGCCGCCGCATAGCCGTGGCATGAACGCGCCGCGCGGCCACACGCGTTCACTGTGGCGCAAATACACCGGCACCACCGGCACGCCGGCGCGGCGCGCGAACAGCGCCGGGCCGTCGCGCAGCGGCCCTACCCGGCCAGTCTTGGTGCGCGTGCCTTCGGGAAACACCAGGACGCTGATGCCGGCGCGCAGATTGGCGATCGCGCCTTTCATGCTGCTGGCGCCCGGGTTGTCGCGGTCGATCGGGATGCCGTGCATAACGGTCAGGATCCAGCGAAAGAATCCGATCTGCCACAAATCCGCGCGGGCGAAATACGACAACGGATCGCGCGCACACATCCCAATCATCGGCGGGTCGGCGTAGCTGCGATGATTGGACGCGAACAGCACCGGCGCCGAAGGCACGCTGCGCGCGCGCAGGATCCGTCCGCGAAAACCGAAACGCAGCCAACTGCGCAGCACCAGAATGCCCATGACTTGGATGAAGTGCGCGACGATCGAATGCTTGGCATCTGAGCTATTAACCAATCCGCGCTCAACCGTGGGCATCAGGATCAGTGCGGTTGGCCGGGTCGGGCAGCTGGGGCTGGTCGGGACGATAATGCTTCACGAACGCGGCCGAAAACTCAGCGCTAGAATAGCGGCTGGGTCCGTGCAGCAGCGCCTTGAAACTGAACGACGGATCTTCGGGCCCCGGCACGCGGATGAAGGGTACGCGCCAATGCTCAGCCGCGCGTTCATCCATCTTGCTGTCGCCGATGTAAACCGCCTGCACCGCCGGCACGCCGTAGTCAGCCAGCGGCAAATCCAGGCGTTTGCGCGTCAATCCGCCCGGCAAGGTTTCTGATGAATTGCCGGAGTGATAGAGCCGCGCCAGACGGTCCGCGATGCCGGCCTGAGCCAGCGCCGCGTGCACCTCCGCCGACGGTGCATCGCTGATCGCCACCACCGGGATTTTCGCCTGCGTCGCGAAATGTTCGAGGAACAGCGGCACGCCTTTGCGAGCGACATAGCTTTTCTGACCGCTGACCACCTGCGTTTGCAACGACACCAAGGTATCGAAGCAATCGATTATGATCAGCCGCACACCAGCCGGGATCGCAGTGGTACCACCGAGCGAAGTCATGGCGGCAGGGTGTGGCGGTTGGCGGCGGTGCAATCGCGGTCGACTTCCCCAATCCACCGACCTAATCCAACGCTGCCTGCTCGCCGGTGCGAATGACGTCATAGATTTCTTCCGCAGTGGTCGCTTCTTGCAGACGGTCAGTGACGAATTCGCTATTTTCCAGCATCGAAACGATGCGCGCTTGCAGGCGTTGATGCACGCGCGGTTGGCCGGCGGGGGTAAGTAGTAGGAAGATCAAATGCGCGCGTTCGGCGCTGGCTTCCATCGGGATGCCCTTGGTCGAGCGGCCGAAAATCAGGACCGGGCGGGCGAGTCCGGTGAGACGCGCATGCGGCATAGCGATGCCGCGGCCCAAATAGGTCGCGGCCAAACGCTCGCGCTCAATCACCGCGTTGGCGATCGCTTCGTGACCTTGCGGCAGTTCGCCGGCGGGGACCGCGGCCAACATACGGCGGATGCCGGGAATCATGCCGGAGCCGTCGACTTCCAGGACGACTCGGCGCGGATTACAGACCTCGGCCAACTGCACGATCTCTTCCGATTCGAATTCGTCGGTGATGGTGCCGATGATCTCTTCGATGATGTCTTCCATCGAGATCAGGCCGGTCCATTTTCCTTCTGCCCCGAACACGATCGCGACATGGATGCGACGGCGCTGCATTTCGCTCAGCAACTGTTCGAGTGGCACCGTGCCGGTAGTCGACAAGTACGGCCGCGCCAACGCCGGCAAATCCGGATCGGCTTCGCCATCCATCGCGAACAGCAGGTCTTTGACGTGGATAATGCCCAGCGGCTTTTCCGGATCGTCGCCGAACAGCGGATAGCGCGAGAACCGCCAAGTGCGCATGAACTGCACGTGGTCGCTCCAATGCAGACCCAGGTTCAAAAAGCGCACCGCGCCACGCGATCGCATTGCGTCTTTCACCCGCAATTCACCCAGGTCGAAGACGTTTTCCAGAAACAGCAGCCGGCGGAACGACAGCAGTCCGCGTGACTGCGACCGATCCAGAATGATGCGCAGTTCGTCTTCACTGTGCGGCTCCTCCTCGGTCGCCTTAGTCAGACGCATCACGCGCAGCAACAGCTGCGCCGAACGGGTCAGCAGCCACAGCAACGGGAAGAACACGCGATGGCACCACAGCATCGGCCGGGCGCAAAACAGCGCCGCCGGTTCGGCGTAACGGATCGCCAACGATTTCGGCAATAACTCGCTGGTGACGATGACCAAAAACGTGGCCACAAAGAAGCCGAGCGCATGGCTGAGAAAACCCATCAGCGGCGTCGACGCGCCGATCAGTTTCTGAATCGGTCCGGCAATGCCGTCCTCGATGATCAGGCCGATGCCCAAGGTCGCGCCGGTGATGCCGACCTGCACCACCGATAGGTATTCATCCAGGTTGGCCTGGATCTTCTGCACCATCTCTGCTCGTGGGTCGCCGGCCTCATGCAGTTCGGCCACGCGCGAAGCGCGCAGCCGCACCAAGGCGAATTCCGCCAGCACGAAAAAAAAGTTCACGCCCAACAGCGCGATGCCGACTGCGGGCAACACTACCGATTCCACTATCGTCATCTAAGTCGCCATCGTGATGGTCAGTTTTCCAGCACGCGCAGCGGCTGCTGCCACGCGTTTTTCAGCGTGTTCAGATCCGCCTTCAGTTCCGCGTTCAAACCACGAATGCGCAGCAACGGCGCCATCGTCACTTCGCCAATCACCGCATGCGGCACGTCTTTGAGCAGCGCGCGCACGTCATCGACCACCGTCGTCGGCACCGTGATAACGATGCGACTTTGCGATTCGCTGAACAACAGCCGATCAAGCGTGGTGACGTCGGCCGTGCGCGGCGCGAGACCGGCGTCGATGTCCATGCCGTAACCGCCACTGAACGCCATTTCGGCCAAGGTCACACCGAGGCCGCCGTCCGAACAATCATGCGCTGAGTTTACCAGACCCGCCGCGGTGCACGCCGCGACTGCGGTCAGCACGGGTTTCGACAATGCGCGATCGACTTTCGGAATGATCCCGCCGGTGATGCCGCGGCTGGCCAGATATTCACTGCCACCCAGTTCATTACGGGTCAGACCGACCACGATCACCGCATCGCCAGGCTTTTTCACATCCATGCTCAGGCTGACGCGCACGTCGGGCACCACGGTCATTGCTGTGATCAACAGCGTGTGCGGAATCTTGATAACCGTGCCGCCGAAAGTGAATTCGTTGCTGAGGCTGTCTTTGCCGCTGACAAACGGCGTGCCGTAATACATCGCGAAATCGTAGCACGCCTGGCAGGCACGGACGAGCGCGCCGAACACGCCAGGGTCGGTGCATTTGGCCCAACTAAAATTGTCCAGGATCGCGACTTTCCCGAGCGGCGCGCCGACGCAGACCAAGTTGCGCAGCGCTTCTTCGATGCCCGACGCCGCGGCCCAATACGCATCGGTGTCGCTGAAATTGGTGTTCAGTCCGCACGCGATCGCCACACCGCGATCACGGCCGGGAATCGGCGCGACCACCGCACCGTCGCTGGGGCCGTCGTGGGCGACGCCGACCAATGGTTTAATGATCGATCCGGCCTGCACTTCATGGTCGTACTGACGGATCACCCATTCTTTGCTGGCGACGTTCGGCTGCGCCAACACCGCGGCCAACACTGCGCCGAGATCCACCAGCGGCGGAATGTGCGCGTCGGTTTCCTGCGGCAGCGTGAACACCGCCGAGCGTTTCAGCCGCGGCACGCCGTCGTGCAGAAAGTGCATCGCGACATCGGCGACCTGCACGCCGTGATAACGCAGGTTGAGCTGATTCGTGCCGGTGATCTCGCCGATGTCGGTCG
>JBBROQ010000231.1:0-4639 GCA_038229115.1 Planctomycetota bacterium
CACCGGCGCCAGTCTGCGCGGCGCCGACCTCACCGGCGCGCGGCTGGACGGCACCATCTTCAAGGACGCTGATCTTTCCGACGCGGATTTGACCGATGCGGTGATCACCGGTTTTGCCTGGAATCGTCTGACCAAACTTGCCGGTTGCCGCGGCCTGGATCCGGCCGCGTTCGATCTTGGCGCGCCCGATTCTTCCTTCGCATTTAACCCTGACGATCTACGCACGCGCATTTTCTTCGTGCCGAAACCGGTGCTGAGCCCTGGCCCGCGCCGCCCGACGGCGCTGCTGCTGATGAGCGCCGGCGCCGCCGCGTTGATCGCCGCGCTGGCCGCTGGCGGCGGCGTGTGGCTGTTCAGCCACCATCGCGCTGCCGTCATCAATCCGGGCCAGGACAGCGCTGCTTTGGCTACGGTAACGGCCGCCCTCACAGCCAAGCTTACGACTGAAAATCGCGAGCTGACGCAGACCTTGGCGCAGACCCGCGAGGCGGCACGTCTAAGCACGGCACTGGCAGAACGCCAACGCGAGCGCTACCTCGCTGCCGCCACCGAGGCCAGCCGCCTGAACGACGCCGACGACCGCGCCGCCGCGCTCCAAACCAACCTGGACAACGCAAACGACACCAGCCGCGAACTCGCCCTGGCCAGCAGCCGGCAGGAACACCTGAGCCACATCCTGGCCAGCGGTGTCGCGCGGTTGGACCAAGAGAACCGTGCGTTACAGCAAGACCGCGCCGCGTTGACGGCCGCGCAGGCGCGCGTGAGCGACCTTGATCACGACGCCACCGCGCTGCGCCGCGAACTAGCCGACGCCAGCACCGAACGTGACCGACTGCGTTTAGATCTAGCCAGCAGTCAGAACGAACTGATCGCTGCGCACACCGTGATGGAACGCTATCTGGCGCGGGTGCAGGCGACGCGCTTGGACGAGTGGCTGTTGGACGATGGCCAGCAGAAGGCGCTGCTGGCGATCACGCCCGGGGTGCCGATCGCGCTCAGCGGCGATTGGCTGGTGACCTTGCGCGTCGATCCCACTTCGAGCAAGAATGCCGAGAAAACCGCGGACAAATCCGCCAAGATCGCCGCCGACGCCATCAACGTCGAAGTGGTGGTGCAACGTCCTGGCCACGGCGCACTGCCCGATGTAACGGTCGCGCTGTACGACGAGCAGCGCCAGCCGCTGCGCCGAGTCGCGTACAGCTTCGCCACGGGCGGCGACAGCAGCGCGCCGTTTTTGGCCGCCGGTTCGCGCTTGAGCTGCGCGCGCTTTCCGGCCTTCGCGCGCGTGGTCCTGACGCCGCCGCCGGACACAATGGTGACGCAGAAATAATCTAAGCGTCGCTGCTTCCGGTCCTCCCCACCCGTGTACGAGCGCGAGGCTTTCGCCGCGGGCGATCGAAGCATCATCGCGGCATGCGTGAGCGCTCGATCTGGTTCGTCATTGGATTGCTGTTCCTTGCGCTGCTTGGCAGCTGCGGCGATCCCGCGCCGCGCGGCGCGTCGACGACGCCGGTGGTGCAAAGCACGCTGACCGACAAAAGTGCCGACGATTTGGCCAAGGACCGCGAGGCGCTGGCGCTGATCTCCGCGATGGAAACGCGCTTCGCCGCGCTTGGGGCGCTGCCGCCGGCGGAACGGCTGCGCGCCGAACAGGGCTTGGAACCGGATTTGATCCGCTTGGCCGAGCGCACTGCCGGCAGCAAGCATGAGAACAAAGCCGTGTACTGGCTGGCGAACTGGCGCGTGGCCTATGCCGGCGGTCGCGATGCCGATCAGGCGCTTGATCGGCTGGATAAACTGCCCTCGCCGGCGTTCAAAAGCGCCGGCGGTAACCTGCGGGTGCAGGCGCTGTTGCGCACCGGCCGGGTCGCCGAGGCGCGCCGCCAAGCGCCCGCGCTGGTCGAAAAAGTACCCGAATTCCAACCGCTCCTGAACCTCGTCGCGCTGTACGAACGCATCGGCACGAAGCCGCCGCGCACCGCCTGCGCGAACCTGTCCGGCGGGGTCGCCGATCCGGCGCGCGAGCGCACCGAACCATGGTTGCTGTACGTGTTCACCGACACGCTCGACGCCGAGACCGCATTTCAGGTGCAGCGTTACTTGGACGACGTCGTCGCCCTTGGCGCGCAGGCGCGCTTGGTCTGTGTGGCTACCGACGGCAATCCGCTGAACGCAACCACGCGCTTCAACACTCTGCACGGCGTCGAGCGCGCGGACCTGCTGTGGGCGAATCCGAATGACCTCACCGACCCCGACGACTGGCACACCGCCTGGCTGCTGCCGCCGGGACTGTGCACGGTGCTGTTGGGGCCGGGACCGGAACGCCGGATCATGGGCGTGCAGGTCGCGCCGGAAGATTTGCGCGCGCTCGCCGGAAAACGCTGAAGAGAACCAGGGAAAGCACACCCAGAAAAATCAGGGCAAAGACCAGGGCTAGACCCACCAGAACGATTAGTAAAAGACCGGAAAAAAGGCCGAAAAGTAGCCCGCCAAGCAGCACGAAAAACAGCACCGACAACAGCGCCACGACCAGCAACAGAAGTAGCGCGAACACAAACATCCGACGGGTCGCGACTCAGAACTGCCCAGCACGGGCAATTGCCTGAAGGGTCGCTCTAGCTTTGCGCAGCGTCTCCTCGAACTCGCCCGCGGCCGTGCTGTCCGCGACCACGCCGGCACCAGCCTGCACATGCACTTCGCCGCCGGCCAGGATCGCGGTGCGCAGCGCGATGCAGGTGTCTAAATTGCCGCGGAAATCTAGGTAACCGACCGCGCCGGCATACGGGCCGCGTTTCACCGGTTCGAGCTCGTCGATGATCTGCATCGCGCGCACTTTCGGCGCGCCGCTGACGGTGCCGGCGGGATGGCAGCATCGCAGCGCATCCAGCGCATCCAGCTCTGGGCGCAGGTCGCCTTCGACATGGCTGACGATGTGCTGCACATGGCTATAGCGCTCGATCACCATGCGCTCTTTCAAGCGCACGCTGCCGGGCGTGCACACTCGGCCGACGTCATTGCGGCCCCGATCGATCAGCATGGTGTGCTCGGCCAATTCTTTCGGATCCGCCAGCAACGCTTTGCCTAAGCGTTCGTCTTCTTCCGGCGTCGCGCCGCGAGTCGTGGTGCCGGCGATCGGGCGCACCGACACCCGGCCTTCGTCGACGCGCACCAATAATTCCGGGCTGGCGCCGACTAGCGCTGCGTCCGCGCCCAGGCGCACGTAAAACAGATACGGACTCGGATTCAGGCTGCGCAGACTGCGATACACCTGAAACGGCGTGACGGTCAGCGCCGCACTTAGGCGCTGGCTGAGGACCACCTGAAAGGCGTCGCCAGCAGTGACGTATTCTTTGATGCGGTCGATCGAAGCGCTGAAGCGTTCGGGCGTGGTGTGGCTGCGGTACTGCAACGGACTCGCGTCCTGCACCGCGACCAAACTCGGCGGCAGCGGCCGCGCCAAGCGCTCTTGCAGCTGATCGAGTTCGCGCTGCGCCTGCGCAAACGCCGCATCCACCGACGCTCCGCCGGTCAGATCCACATGATTAATCAGCAGCAGATGGTTGAAGCTGTGATCGAAAACCGCGACCAAATCGCAGCGAAACAAATGCAGATCCGGCAGCCCTAACACATCCGGCGGACAGTTCGGCAGCGGTTCGACTAATCGCACCACGTCATACCCGAAGTAGCCAACCAAGCCGCCGGAAAACCGCGGCAGCCCTGGAATTCCCGGGCTTTTGAGCGGCCGCAAATATTCGCGCACGGCCGTAAACGGATCGCCGTCAAGCGTGCGCGTGCTGCCATCGGCGCGATGTACGACCACATTTTTCAGATCGCCGACCAGCCGCTCTTTGGGCGCGAAGCCGAACATGCTGTAGCGCGCCACGCGCTCGCCGCCGACCACGCTCTCGAACAGGAATGCGTAGGGCTCGTCCTGAATGCGCGCCAACGCGCCGACCGGCGTCAGTTCGTCCGCCACCAAACGCCGCATCACCGGGATCAGGGTATGGCCCTGTTGAGCAAGCTGATGACAGGCGGCGAGATCGGGGTGCAGCGTCGATGACATGATGCGCGGATGCTCGCATGCCGTCGTCACGCGCACAATCGTCAGCGGCATTTGACTGCTCAGACGCCGCGGCGCGGACAGCCCTCGGCCAGCGGACAGCGCTCACAGCGCGGATGCTGACGTTTGCAGTATTCGCGCCCCAACCGGATGAATTGATGGCACAACCGCACCCACCGCGCCGGCGCGAAACGCGTGGCGATCGCGCGCTCGGCGTCGCGTGGATCTTCGCCATTGGTCCACCCGAGCCGCGCGGCAATGCGCGACACGTGCGTGTCGGCAGCGATCGCCGGCACCCCGAACGCATTGCCGACCACCACCGCCGCAGTCTTGCGCCCGACACCGGGCAGGGCGGACAACACTTCGATGGTTTGCGGCACTTCACCGTCATGGAGACGGCGGATGGCGCGCGCGGCTTCGACAATCGCTCGCGCTTTTTGCCGGAACAACGGCACCGAGCGCAGCGACGGCTCCAGATCGCGCGCGTCGAGCGCGGCGTAGGCGTCCAGGCCAACCAAATGCTCGGTCAGCACCGCCATCACTTTGTTCACCTGAATATCGCTACAGCGCGCCGACAGG
>JBBROQ010000232.1:0-4604 GCA_038229115.1 Planctomycetota bacterium
CGTGATCGCGATCGTCGGTGGCGGTCAGCTGGGACGGATGTTGGCGTTGGCCGCGCATGATCTGGGCGTCGACGTGCG
Organism: Planctomycetota bacterium; assembly: GCA_038229115.1. GTDB lineage: Bacteria > Planctomycetota > UBA11346 > UBA11346 > UBA11346 > JBBROQ01. Next base: position 79 of record JBBROQ010000232.1, read on the forward strand.
CTGCCTGACCAGTGCGGCGGACGATCCGGCGGCGGCCTGCGCAGAAATCATCATCGGTGCATGGCATGACGAGCACGCCCTCGCGCGGCTCGCGGCCGGCGCGTCGGTGGCGACCATCGAGACCGAGCATGTGCCTGCGGCGGTGCTGCGGCGTTTGGCCACGCAGGTGCCGGTACGGCCGAGCGCTGCTGTTTTAGATATGCTGCAGGATCGGCTGACGCAGAAGCGTTTCCTGCATGAATTAGGCATTCCTACGGCGGATTTCACCCCCTTGGATTCCGCTGCTGATGGAGAGCGCTCAGCGCCGACGCTGCCGTTTCCATGGGTGATGAAGACCCGTCGTGATGGTTTCGATGGCCGCGGTCAGCGCCGCGTGGCCGATCTGGCTGCGGCCGAACGCGCGTTGGTTGAACTCGGTGGTCGCGATCTGATCGCCGAAGCGCTGCTACCGCTCAGCGCCGAGTGTTCGCTGTTGGCGGCGCGCGCTTCTGACGGGCAAATGGCGTTCTGGCCGCTGACGGAAAACCATCATCACGACGGGATCCTGCGCTGGTCATTGGCGCCGACGCCAACCTTGGCGGCGAAATTTCAAGCCACGGCGGAAGCGTGGCTCGGTCGCATCGCCGCGGCGCTCGGGCATGTCGGCGTGATCGCGATGGAGTGCTTCGTGGTCGGCGAGCGCTTGCTGGTGAATGAGCTCGCGCCGCGGGTGCACAACAGCGGCCATTGGACCAGCGAAGGCGCAGAAACCTCGCAATTTCACCAGCATTTGCGCGCGATCCTGAACTTGCCATTGGGCTCGACCGCGGCGCGTGGGTGCAGCGCGATGGTCAACCTGATCGGCGAAGAACCCGCGCGCGCCGAGATGTTAGCAGTGCCCGGCGCGCATCTGCATTTGTACGGCAAGACGCCGCGGCCCGGACGCAAACTCGGCCATGTCACCATCACCGCGAACGATCCTGCGCAGCTGCGCGAACGTCTGGATCAGCTCGCGGATCGACTGCACTTTCAGCTGCCGGTGCCGGCATGAATCACCTCGATGCGTTGGAGCAGCAAAGCGTCTATCTGCTGCGCGAAGCCTTCCGCCATTTCGAGCGGCTGTGCATGTTGTGGTCGGTAGGTAAGGACTCGACCGTGTTGCTGTGGTTGGCGCGCAAAGCGTTTTTCGGCCACTGTCCGTTTCCGCTGATCCATATCGATACCGGCTTCGAACTTCCGGAAGTGCTGGCGTATCGCGATCGCATCGCGCGCGAATTGCGCCTGACCATGCTCTATGGCGTGAACGAAGCGGCGCTGGCCGAGCGCCGCACCTTCGTCGACACCGGCAAGGATTTCCCCGAGCGCGATCCCCGGCGCCTGACGCGCAAACAATGCTGCGGACTGCTGCGCACGCAGGCGCTGAAGCAAACGCTCGACGGCAGCGGCCCGCGCTATCGTTTGGCCCACGATTCCGGCGCATGGCTGCCCGATCATGATCGCGGCGCCTATACCGGCGTGATCGTTGGCGCGCGTGCGGACGAAGAAGGCAGCCGCTCGAAAGAGCGGTATTTCAGCCCTCGTGACCAGCATCACACCTGGGACGTTGGCGATCAGCCGCCGGAATTCTGGAACCAGTTCAAAACCGATTTTGCACCCGGCACGCATGTGCGAATTCATCCGCTGTTGGATTGGACCGAGCTGAATATTTGGGAATACATCGAACGCGAAAACATCCCCGTCGTGTCGCTGTATTTCGATCAGGGCGAGGGCATCCGCTATCGCAGTCTGGGCTGCATGCCGTGTCAGGCGCCCATCCAATCTACTGCGCGCACCATCCCCGCGATCATTGACGAACTGCGCAGCGGCAAGCTGAAGGATATCGCCGAACGCAGTGGTCGCCTGCAAGACCATGAAGGTCGTGGCGGCTTGGAAGAACTCCGCAAAGACGGCTACATGTGAGCGCGCGCTGCGCCTAAACTGACACGTTTTCACCACGTTTTATCGACAGGAACACTGCATGGGCTTTGATCTTCTCGCACACAATCTGCTGTCGCCGATCATCCTCGCGTTTGCCTTGGGCGTGGTCCCGCGACTGCTCAAAAGTGATCTCGAATTTCCGCCGGCGTTGTCGCAGACCCTCTCATTGTTCCTGCTGTTGGCGATCGGATTGAAAGGCGGCGAGGCTCTGAACGGAACGCATCCGGCGCAGATCATGTTGCCGATCGTGGGCACCATTGCGTTGGGTGTGGCGATCCCGTTGTGGAGCTAGTGGATCGCGCGCCGCGCCGGCGGTTTGTCGTCGCCGGACGCGGCGGCGTTGGCGGCGCATTACGGCTCGACCTCGGCGGTGACGTTCTTGGCGGCGCTGTCATTCCTGGATCAGGCGAAGTCGCCGTACGAAGGCTTCATGCCGGGTTTGTTGGCGTTAATGGAAGTGCCGGCGATCGTGGTCGCGCTGTTGCTGGTGAAGCGCACCGACGGCAAACATGTACCGTTGTTGCCGGCGCTGCATCACGTCCTGGCGAGCAAATCGATCCTGCTGCTGCTGGGCGGCATGGTCATCGGCTTCTGCGCCGATCGTCAGGGCATGCAAAGCACCGCGGCATTTTTCGTCGCGCCGTTCAAAGGCGTGCTGTGTCTATTCCTGCTCGAACTTGGCATGGTCGCGGCATCGCGATTGGGCGAGTTGAAAGGCCGCGTGATGTTCCTGGCGCTTTACGGCACGTTGCTGCCGATCACGCACGGAACGTTGGGCGCCCTGGTTGGCACGTGGTGCGGGTTGTCGCCGGGAGGCGCGACCGTGATGGGCGTGTTGGCGGCCAGTGCTTCGTACATCGCCGCGCCGGCGGCAGTGCGTCTGGCGATTCCGGAGGCGAACCCGGCGTATCCGTTGACCGGCGCATTGGGCATCACCTTCCCGTTCAATCTCGCGTTCGGGATTCCGCTCTATCATTTCATCGCCAACGCCGTGGCAAAAACCGCGTGATTCCTCGGCCATAACGCGGCGTAGATTCAAGCGCATGTCGACTTCCAGTCTTGTCAGCACGCCGCTTTTCACCGTCCATAGCCGCCAGTGGCGCGCCAACCGCTACGTCTATCCGGTGATCAGCCGGCGTTCGCGCGGCCTGTCGATCGGGGTGAATCTGAATCCCGACGGCGTGTGCAATTTCGACTGCGTGTATTGCTGTGTTGATCGCAGTGCACCGCCGGCGGTGACGACGGTGGACGAGGATCTGCTGCGCGCCGAACTCGATCACATGCTTGGCCTCGCGGCGAATGGCGAGATCTGGAACGATCCGGTGTTCGCCGCCACGCCGTCAGCGTTGCGGCGCTTGAATGACGTTGCCTTCAGCGGCGATGGCGAGCCGACCTCGTATCCGCGGTTCGCGCAGGTCGCGCGTTTGGCCGGCGAGCTCATCAGTTGGCGCGGGTTGGATGCACAGGGCGTGAAAATCGTGGTCATCACCAATGCCACGCTGTTGGATCGTCCGGCCGTCAGCCAAGCGCTGGTCGAGCTGGTGGCGCGGCCGTCAGAAGTGTGGGCGAAACTCGACGCCGGCACCGAAGCGCATTATCAGCGCGTCGAGCGCGCGAAAACGCCGCTGAAAAAAATCCTCGCCAATCTGCTCGCGCTCGGCCGACTGCGGCCGATCACCATCCAATCGCTGTTCATGCGCCTGCATGGCGACGGTCCGGACGCGGCCGAGATCACCGCGTACATTGGCCGCTTGCGCGACCTGCGCGATAGCGGCGCACGCATCGAACGCGTGCAGGTCTACACAACCGCGCGCGCGACCACCGAGGCCTGGGTCACGCCGCTCGAAGTTCCCCTGTTGGACGCCATCGCTGCGCGCGTGCGCGAGCTGGGCCTGCTCGCCGACGTCTACCCCGGCCCGGGCTGAATCCGCGCGTGCGGCCAATCAGCCGGCCAGTTTTCCACGTACGCTAACCATGGCCACGCCGCTGCGACGTCCCCTTTGGCATCTGCCCGAATCTGCGGCCACGCCGGAATCTCTGTATCTAACCAGACGGCGTTTTCTGACCGGGCTTGGTTTGGGTACGATCGCGGCGGCCGGCGTCGCGTTGGGCGTACAGCATCTCAACCGGCCGTTGCCGATGTTGCCGCGAGAGACGCTAAACGGCCGGTCTGATCCGCGTTTTCGCTACGCCCGTCGGCCGCTGACACGCGAAGCCGACGTACTGACCTACAATAATTTCTACGAGTTCAGCACCGACAAGCGTCAGGTGGCGCAGGCCGCGCGGACCTTCCGGCTGGAACCGTACACGCTCACCATTGATGGCTTGGTGGGCAAGCCGCGCACCTTCGATTTGGCCCAGATCGAAGCGCTGGGCGTCGAGGAGCGAGTCTATCGGCATCGCTGTGTCGAGGCCTGGGCGATGACGGTGCCGTGGTTAGGTGTGGCCCTGCACCCAACGCCGTTTCCTTTAGCCAAAAGTAGCGATTTCCTGCTGATAAATAACACTTGACGCCAACGGCCCATTTTTTTTGGGGGCCTTATGGCCTCTCTTCAACAATCACGCGCAAC
>JBBROQ010000233.1:0-4555 GCA_038229115.1 Planctomycetota bacterium
GCCGTGGATGTTGTTGATGCTGCTGATTGCCGCCGGCGCGGTGTCGTGGTGGCTGATCACCGAACGTGCGGCGGTTGGGGTATTGGCCGATGGCCACGTCACGGCCGCACGCGCGTGGCGACAGCACGGCCTGGACGCTGGCGAAACCCTGCGCCAAGGCGATGTGCTATGGGCCAGCGCAGAGCCGGCCTACGCCAGCTTGGCGCACGGCGCGGTCATGCTGCGAATGGCGCCAGATGCGCGTGTGACCTTGGGTAATCTGCATGCGCAGCGCGGTCTGCGGCTGACGTTGGCGGCGGGCAGCATCGCGTTGGACGTGCGCGCGCTGACCACGGTGACGATCGGCGCACTCACATTAAACGCGACCAAAGCGCGCGGCACGCTGACGTTGGAAAACCAGACCGTGACCATCGCGTTAACCGCCGGCACGGCGACCTTCGGCGTCACCACCATCACGGCTGGTGAGCGCGTGACGATGCCGCTTACAGCGCCGTAAGATCCGCGAACAAGCGCGCGCAGATCGCCTCGACTGCTTCGACCTGCGCGGCTTTTGCGGGCATGCCCAACTGGCCCAAAAACGCGCCCTGCGCCGCATTGCGCGCGCCGACGATGCAGGCGGTCAGACCTTCCGTGACCATCAAGCAGCCAATCGCGAGTTCAGCGCAGGTCTGATCGTCGGCCTCGGCGATGGCTTTGATTTCATCGACTGCGGCGACGAAACGCGCCAAACGTTTGCCGGTGAAATCCGGACGTTCGGCGCGGTGATCGCCGGCCGGAAACGTTTTGTCCGCGGTCCAACCGCCGAACAGCAGCCCGCGTTGCAGCGGCGAATACGCAAGGAAGCCAACGTTGTGCTCGGCGCACCAGGGCAGGACATCGCGCTCGGCGTCCGGCTTGAACAAGCCGTAGCCGTTCTGCACCGCATGCAACGCCACGCCGGTGGCGCGCCACGCGTCCAACTGCGCGACGGAAAAATTACACACGCCAATCGCGCGTATTTTACCAGCCTTTAACAGCACATCGCAGGCCGCCGCGGTTTCCGCGATCGGCGTCGCCGTCGGCCAGTGCAGCTGGAACAGATCCAACCGCTCGACGTTCAACGCCTGCAAACCGTACTCGCAATCCGCGATCACCCGCGCCCGCGTGCCATCGTTCACGCGCTGGCCATTGACCAAATGATGGCCGAATTTGGTGAACAGCAGCGGCCGCCGTTCCGGCGAGAGTTCCGCCAGCGCGCGCGCCACTACCGCATCGGCCCGGCCCGAGCCATAGATCGGCGCGGTGTCGATCCAGTTCACGCCCGCATCGACCGCCGCGTGAATCGCACGCACCGAATCCTCGTCATTCTGCTCGCCCCACATCCACCCGCCGATCCCGAACGCGCCATAACCAACGGCGGAAATCAGGAGGTCGGTCGAGCCCATAGTGCGCTTAATCATGGGCGCGGATGATGCGACCCAGCGCGAGTCCGGAAGCCCGGACTACCTCACTTCCGGGGCGCCCAGCGCAGTCGCGTCCCACAAAACCGGACATACGCGCGGGTCCGAATAATCCGGGAATCCAGCCTCAGTTTTACGCACCAACGTGTCGTTGAAGTGCTGTGCAAGGGTGCCGTTGGGATAACGCTCTTCGCGCCAGTGATTGTCGCCGTCTTGCAGATGCACCGCGAGCGAGCGGCGCGGTTTTTCAGTGCGATTCGGCCCACTGCCATGAATGGTCAGGCAACTGTGAAAACTGGCCTGGCCTTTTTTGAGCGTCATTGGCGTCTTCACCACCGGTTTGCCACCAGTGACAAACTGCTGTTCAAGTCCGTCCAAATCATTGCTGAAGAAATTCAGCGCAGTGGTGTTGTCCGGCCATTGGTTACTGCCGTCGACCATGCTGACAGTGCCCATGGCGGCGTCGCAGTCGTGAAACGGAATCCAACAGGTGAGCATCTGCACCGACGAACACGTCTTCCAATAACCCCGGTCGGTATGCCAGCCGACATTGGCCGGACACGCGGGATCGTCGCTTGGCTTGTAGAGCAGTTGATCGTGCCACAGCCGAATCACCGGCACGCCGGCCAGGCACGCCGCGATCGCGCCGATGAGTGGATGGTGGACCAGCGCGTGCAATTCGCGATTCACCAGCGAGGCATAATCGTTTTTGCGCAGCCCCGGATTCCCGCGCCATCCGTACAGAAAGTCCGGTGTTCCGTCGGGCATCACCCAGTCGCGCTCGCCGGCGTAAAAGCGTTCGGAACCGGCAAGCGTCGCGTCCAACTGCGCGTCAGAAAATATCGGCCGCGAAATGTACCAGCCATGCTCCTGATAAAAACGCACGTCGTCTTCAGTTGGTAACAGCGCTATCTGCGCCTCGGTCAGAGCAAAATTGCAGGCCGTGGTTGGGGGCAGCGAGAGGCTCATCGCCGGCGCTTGGCTGGGGGTATTCATATCGCTCAGTGTAACGGCCCGCGCGCTACGCCTTGTCCACGGCAACGGCAGATGTATCCAATCTTCCGTGCCACCGTATTTTCGTCCCAATGGCATCCTGGCCGGTTTCCACGCCGATCGGCCTGAACCGGCAGTGCCGGAACTTGGCGAACTGGGCGAGCAATGGGTCGCCTCGACCCATCAGATCCCTCGTCACGTGCATCGCTGGTGGGAATTGTATTTGCAGCTCGACGGGCGTTCGACCTGGAGCAGCGGCCGCGGCAGCTTCAGCCTAGCACCCGGACATCTGTACTTGGCCCCCCCGGGGATCAGCCACGAACTCGTACGCAAAAGCGTCCGACATCATTTCCTGTATGTGAATCTGGACGTGGCGGTGGTGCTGAAGCGCCATCCGGCGATCGACGCGCAGCTGTGGCGCGGCGGACGTTTCCTGCATCACCCGCACGGCGCACCGGTGGAACCCGCGTTCCGCCACCTGATCAGCGAAGCCGCGGCCGAGCGGCCGTTTCGCGCCGATGGCCTGCGCGCCGCGATCGATTTGCTGGTGATTGAGGTCAGCCGCATTCTTTGCGCGGCTCCGGGCCTCGGTCGGGGCAAGGCGTTGGTGACGCTGCACGAGGGCGTACGCCGCGCGAAGGAAGCGATCGACCACCACCCCGAACAGCCGTGGACGTTGATCGAACTTGGCCGCTTGGCGGCGCTCTCGCCCAATCACCTCGCCACCCGCTTCGCCCATGACCTTGGCCAATCGCCGCACCGCTATCTGTTGGCCGCACGCATCCGTCGGGCAAAAGATTTGCTGCGCGACAGCGACGTAGCCATCACCGATGTGGCGCTTGATCTCGGCTTCGCCTCAAGCCAACACTTCGCTAAGTGCTTCCGCGCGCTTGCCGGCGTGAGCGCGTCGGCGTGGCGAACGCGCTCACGCCGCTAAATTGCTGATAATTTCAGTCGTTTAGGGTTCTGGCAGCGTGGTTGCAGCGATGCGGAAGCCGATGCGGTCAGCACGGAAACGCGCCCGCGCCTTGTCGCGCTTGGCACTGCGACAGTCCTCGACGCCGTCGCGGAACGATCCGCCGCGCACCGCTGGCTGCACCCCGGCACGCGGTGCGTCGATGACGTCTTCCAACGGATACAGGGCATAGCTGTCCAGGCACCATTCGGCGACATTGCCGGCGCAGTCGAATAGGCCCCACGGATTTGGGCGCAGGGTTTTCACGTCGTGGGTCTGACGCTCGCTGTTGTCGTTGCTCCATGCGAGACTGGCAGGCGGAGCCGGATACGAGCCAGGATCGCCGGCACGCGCGGCGTACTCCCATTCGGCTTCCGACGGCAGGCGCGCATGCAGGCCCGGCACCAACGCGCCAAGCGTCAGCAGGAACCGCTGCGTCTCTTCCCATGACACCTGTTCCACCGGGCGCTGCATACCGGGAAAGGACGCAGGCTGCGCGGCCATCACGGTCTTCCATAGCAGTTGGGTGCATTCGCTATCAGCGATCCAAAACGCAGCCGGAATGGTGACGCGGTGCAAGGTCTCGTCGCGGTTGCGATGACGTTCGCTTTCTGGACTGCCCATGGCGAAAGTGCCCGGCGGCAGCCAGCGGAAACGCAGTGCCAAGCCTTTCACCGTAAGATCGCTGTAGACGCCATAACGGTCGCGTTGCGCCCAGGCCGGCGGAGTCGCGTCTGCCGCCGCAGCCGTCGCTGCCGGCACGATAACTACCTCGGGAACCCTGGGCGCTTCGACGCTTGGTGAGGTCACTTCTGCCGGCGCTTCGACTACCGGCGGTTCGCTCGGCGGCGTGTGCCGCAGCGGCAGTTCGTCGACCGACACCACGCTCGGCGGTGTTGGCTTCGTTAGCTCGGGCACCGGTTCTTTGGGCACGGTCAAGTGCGCCGGCGCCGCGCTCGGTACCGGTGCTACCAGGACGGACTTCGGCGGCGGCGCAGCTTTCACCGGAACCGCCTTTGGCCTTTCCGTCGCAGCCGGCGTTGGCGTGAATGGGATGAACGGCAGCACGGCTTTTTCCGGCGTTTCAGCGCTAGGCGCGGGCGGCGGCGGCACCCCGGCAAGACTAGGCGCACTTCCGGAAAGCACGTCGAACGGCGCTTCGTTTTCC
>JBBROQ010000234.1:0-4553 GCA_038229115.1 Planctomycetota bacterium
GGTCGGTCTCGGTCTCGTCCTTGAAAGTGGTTTCGATGATGCCGGCGCGCGCACCGCCGATGGCGTTGCCGTAAGCCAGCGCGCGCTTCAGCGCCTTGCCGGTCGCGTCCTGTTTGACTGCCACCAAGGACGGCACGCCGCCGCCCTTGAGATATTCCGAGCGCACCGTGTGGCCGGGGCCTTTGGGTGCGATCATGGTCACGTCGATGTCGGCCGGCGGCTTCACAAAACCAAAGTGCAGGTTGAAGCCGTGGGCGACCATCAACATCGCGCCGGGCTTCAGGTTTGGGGCGATCTCGGCCTCGTACACTTCCGGCAAAAATTCATCGGGCACCAAGCACATGACCACGTCGGCGCGCTTCACCGCTTCGGCGGGCGGCACCACTTCGAAGCCGTGCTTCAGCGCCAATTTGCCGTTGGGACTGGTACGGCTGTGGTTGCCGACCACCACGCTGATGCCGCTGTCGCGCAGGTTCTGCGCATGCGCATGGCCCTGGCTGCCGTAGCCAATCACGGCGACGGTGGACTTCTTGATCGGGTCAAGTTTAGCGGTTTTTTCGTAGTGGACTTTGATGGCCATGGCGGCTCCGGGGGGGGGTAGCAGCCGTAGGCTGCTGGGGGGTGTAGGGCCGTAAGGCCCGGAACGGATCGGGGCCGGAGCCCCTGTACAAACGCGGACATCGGGCGGCTCAGCCGACCCTTCCGGCAACGCCGGAACCCTGCGTAGCAGGGATGGCCCTTAGAAGGGCGCGGATGCTAGATAAGAAAGTCTAAACGCAACGCGGTGCGCGCGTTCGGCGCGGATATTCCGGGCTCAGCCGATCGCCGCCGCGCGCGCTGCGAACAAGCGCTCAGCGTTGGCCAGATCCGCCGGCGTGTTGACGCCCAAGACGCTGGCGATGTCGCTGGTTTCCAGCAGTTCCACGCGCCGGCCTTCGCGCACCAGCATCGCGACCACGTCGGTCAGATAATATTCGCCCTGCGCATTGGTCGGCCGCAGCAGCTTCAGACAGCGGAACAATTCCGCGCGCGCGAACACATAGATGCCGCTGTTCACGAGCGTCACGGCGCGCTCGGCGTCAGTCGCGTCTTTGTGCTCAACGATGCGCGTCAGGCGGCCGGCGGCATCGGTCAGCATGCGGCCGTAGCCGGTCGGATCCGGCAGCCGTGCGGCGATCACGGCGCAGGCCGCGCCGGTGCTTTCGTGCAGCCTCAGTAGCTGATGCAGCAGCGCCGGCGGCGTCATCGGACAGTCGCCGCACAGCACCAAAACCTGCGCGCCACGCACTGCGGCTTCGGTCACCAGCACCGCGTGGCCGGTGCCTAATTGCTGATCCTGGATTACGGTGTCCGCAGCGAAAACCGTGACGACGTCACTGACGCGTTCGCGTTGCCAACCGACCACCACCACGGTCTGCATCACCCCGAGCGCCCGGCAGGTGCGCAGCACATGCGTTACCAGCGGCTGGCCCGCTAACGGATGCAGCACCTTCGCCAAGTCCGAGCCCATGCGCGTGCCTTTGCCGGCGGCGAGAATCACAGCGGTGGTGGATGCGGCGGGATTGGCAATTTCTGACATGGCCGCAGAGACTGCCGGCGAGGCCGCGGCTCGCAACGCGGCCTGCACGCAGGTGGACGTGTCCGCCCGCACGCGCGCGCGTTCGGCAATTGTCCAGCCCGGAATCCACAGCACGCCGTCGGCATCGGCCAACACCGGCGCGGCTCGTTGCGACGGCGGCACGCGCCGACTGGCCAACGCGCGGCGCACCGTCTGCGACCCCGGCGCGCCAAGCGGCTGCCAGCGTTCGCCCGGTCGCGGACTACGCCACGACAGCGGCCACCGCAGCGCTTCGGCGGCGAACAGCGCGGTATCGATGCCATCGGGAAATAACGACGGCGGCGTGGTCATGCCGAGCGTCAGCGTCTGTTCGCCAAGCCTGATTTCGCTACACGTTTCGATCAACACGCTGGGCGTCACGACCTCGCCGCTGGTCCACGCCAACGCGGTTCGCTCGCGCGCGAACGTGATCCCGCTGAGGCGAAAACGTCGGCCGTTTTCGCCGCGCGCGAGATCGTCCAAGCGGCGCAGGTGCCGCCGCTCGATCGGCAGGCCCAAGCGCAGCAGCAAGCGCCGCCACGTGGCGAAACGGACGCTCAGCGGCGCGGCCAGGATCGCGGCTAACAGCAAGCTGCTGCCGTAATCGGAAAACACCGCCGAAACCGCCGCGTCCAACCGCGCGACCTGCGCTCGCGCGCGCTCAGCCGAAGCCGCCAACGCGTCGGAAAAACCAGGGCAGCCAGCCTCGAACACCGGCAGCACCGCGTGGCGCAGATGATTGCGGCGGAAGTGCGTCTGCGCGTTGCTGGCGTCCTCGCGCCAGTCTTGGCCGATCGCCGCGAGATACGTGCGCAGCTCGGCGCGCGACGCGTGCAGCAGCGGCCGCACCAGCGTGATTCCGTCAGCGAGAAACCGCTCGTTCGGAATCCCAGCGCAACCGATCGGCCCAGCACCGCGCAGCAGATTCGCCAGCACCGTTTCCGCCTGATCGTCGCGATGATGTGCGGTCTCCACCGCAGCGGCACCACGGTCGCGCGCGACCGCAGTAAAGCGCTCTAAACGCTGCCGCCGTCCGGCGGTTTCGATGCTGACGCGCCAACCGGCAGCCAGGGCGTTGATGTCCACGCGTTCGCAGATCGCCGGCACGCCATGCTGCGCGGCGAGCGCGGCAACGAACGCAGCGTCGTTACGCGACTCCGCGCGCAGCCCGTGATCCAGATGATAGACGCACAGCGGCCAACGTCCGTCCGTCACCAACAGCCGGAACAATGCCACGCTGTCTGCACCGCCACTGACCGCGACCACCACGGTCGCGCCTACCGCGGGCAGCGCCGCGGCGTCCAACCGCAGCTCGTTCACGTCAGGCGGCGCTGCTGATCCTGGACCGTGCGCGAGGTCAGCAGATCGACCAACGCCGGCAGTAATTCTTTGGCGGTGCCGCGCAGACTGAGGCTGGCGATGCTGGTGAAGGCGGTGGGTTCGGTGTTCAGTTCGACCACCGGAAAACCCGCCATCACTAAATCCGACGGGATCGCCGAGGCCGGCTGCACCAAGCACGACGATCCGATCAGGACGCAGCCATCGGGTTTGAAGCGCACGATCGCATCCAGCGGCGCCTGTGGCAGCGGCTCGCCATACCACACCGACCCGGGACGTACTGGCGCGCCGCACTGCGGACACGGCACCAGGCTCAGCGCGTTGTCGAGGTCATCCTGCGCCCGCCAACCGCAGCCGGCCGCGCACACCGTCTCGAACAGTGAACCGTGCAGATGGACCACCGGATCGACGCCCGCGCGCTCCAACAGATCGTCTTCGTTGGTGGTCGCGATCAGCACCCGCGCCGGGGCCGGAATATGCGCCTGCAACAGCGCCAAGGTTCGTTGCCCCGGATGCGGCGCCGAGGCCGCGACATGCAGGCGGCGTTCGCGGTACCAGTCCCACACCAATTCCGGTTGGCGTGCGAAACCATCGGCGCTGGCCAAGTCTTCGGCGCGATGCGTGCGCCATAGACCGCCTTCGCCGCGGAACGTCGGCACGCCGGCGTCGGCGCTCATGCCGGCGCCAGTGAGCACCAACAGGCGCCGGCACGGGCGCAGCAACTGCGCCGCGTCGCCGACGGTGGCGGCCGCAGCGGGTGCAGCGGATTCGGGTTCAGGCTCGCTGCTGGAAGACGTCATGCTGCTCACAGCCGGGACGGTAACGGACCGACCGCGACTGGCTATCACCGCGCTCAGTCGGCAGGCAAAACCCTTGCCTGCCGAAAACCGCCGTGTGTCGCGATTGCACGCGCGCCGGGCATACATTCACTCCCGCCGACACCGGCCCGGCTTTCCGCAGCACAAGGATCCGCATGCACTTGTTTGATCTGTCCCAAGAAGTCGCGGTGGTCATCGGCGGCACCGGCGTGCTGGGCGGCGCGTTGGCCGAAGGACTAGCGCAGGCTGGCGCGCGGGTCGCCATTCTGGGGCGCAATCGCGAGCGCGGTGAAAGCCGCGCGCACCGCATCCGTGAGGCCGGCAAACAGGCGTGGTTTTTCAGCGCCGATGCGCAGTCGCGCGCGTCGTTGGCGGACGCGCAGCGCGAAATCCTGGCGCATGTCGGCGCGCCGACGGTGCTGGTGAATGCCGCGGGCGGCAATGATCCGTCGGTGACGGTGACCGCTGAAAAACCGTTCGAAGCAATCACCGCCGCCGATTGGTCTGCCAACTTCGACCTGAACCTGATCGGCGGCGCATTGTTGCCGTGTCAGGAATTCGGACCCGGCATGGTCGTGCGCGGCAAGGGCTCGATCATCAATGTCGCCTCGGTCAGCGCGCATCTGCCGTTGTCGCGCGTGGTCGCGTATTCCGCGGCGAAAGCTGCGGTGCTGAATCTGACCCAGTTTCTGGCGCGCGAATGGGCGAAAGCTGGCGTGCGCGTGAATTCGCTGACGCCTGGATTTTTTCCGGCTGAGCAAAACCGTCGCCTGTTGTTCGACGCCGACGGCAAGCCCACC